>NZ_BAABDQ010000031.1:0-148997 GCF_039539705.1 Nonomuraea rosea
CAACCACCCGGCCAGACCGCAGAACCAGAACCCCAACCCCAACCCCAGAACCAGGACCATCCCTGGTCCGAATCACAACACCAGGGTCGGGATCACGCCTGCGTGCAGCCCGACATTCAGCACCATTCCCGACCGGAACTCGGCAACGTGGGCCCACTCCATGCCCACCAGCCGCAACTCCGGGACTCGGGCCAGGATGAGGACCGCTTCCGATCGGGACCGGAGGCGCAGGAACGGGGCCGATCGGCGTGGCCGTCGAAGGTGTCGCGAATCCGTCTGGCACTCAAGCACAGACCCGTCCGCCCGACTCGCTTCACCCTGGTCAGCCTCGGCCTGGCGGTGCTACTCGCCATCGCCCTGCACACCGTCACACACGGCGGCCCGGCGATCGCGGCCTTGCTCATCTGCCTCAGCCTCACCGTGACCCGCTTCCCCCTGCGCCAATCGCTGCCCATCGGCCTGCTGGCCGTCGCGGGCCTGCTCGTGGCGGGCATGATCGGCGGCGGCCATTCGCCGGACCTCACCCTTCTCCTCGCCGTCTGCCTGGTCTTCCTGACCACGTACGCGGCCAAGCAGCGCAAGGCCACGAGGGCCGCCGAGGCGCGCGAGGCCGTACTGGCAGAGCGGGCCAGGATCGCCAGGGAGATACACGACATCCTCGCCCACTCCCTCTCCGCCCAGCTCGTCCACCTGGAGGGCGCCAAGCTGCTGCTCCGCGCCGAGCGTACGGACGAGGCGCTGGACCGGGTCACGCACGCCAGGAACCTCGCCAAATCGGGCCTTGAAGAGGCCAGGCGCGCGGTGTCGGCGCTGCGTGACGACCCGCCCGCGCTCCCGGTGGCGCTGCGGACGCTGGCGGAGGAGTTCGAGAGCACCACGCACCGGCCCTGCACGCTGCGCGTCTCCGGTCCTGCGCACCGCCTCGCGCCGCAAACAGAGCTCGCCCTGCTCAGGACCACCCAGGAAGCCCTCACGAACGTACGCCGCCACGCGCCCGGCAGCCCCGCCGCCGTCGAGCTCGCGTTCGATCCGGCCGGATGCGACCTCCGCATCACGAACCCCGCCTCCGCCGAGCCGGGCGCGCCAGGAGGCGGCTACGGCCTCGTCGGCATGCGCGAACGAGCCGAGCTCCTCGGCGGCACGCTGTCGGCCGGCGAACGCGACGGCGGCTTCCTGGTGCACCTGAAGGTGCCGACATGACGACGTTGATCACTCCCTTTGTACGTCCCCCGAGCCGAAGCCCAGGAGGTTTCCGCATGACCAAGGTGGTCGTGGTCGATGACCAGGCCGTGGTGCGCGAGGGCCTGGTGCTGCTGCTCGGGCTCCTGCCGGAGATCGAGGTGGTCGGCTCGGCGGGCGACGGCGAGGCGGCGCTGCGGGTGGTGGCGGAACAGCGGCCCGACGTGGTGCTCATGGACCTGCGCATGCCCAGGATGGACGGCGTGGAGGCGACCGGCCGCATCCGCGCCGCGTACCCGGACACCCAGGTCGTGGTGCTCACCACCTATTCGGACGACGAGTCGGTCTTCGCGGCGTTGCGGGCGGGCGCGCGTGGCTTTCTCACCAAGGACGCCGACGCCGAGGAGCTCGCCAAGGCCGTCGCCACGGTGATGCGCGGGGACGCCCAGCTCGACCCGACCGTGCAACGCCGCCTCCTGGACACCATGTCGCCCCCGCCCTCTTCGCCCCCCGCTGCACCATCGCCGCCCTCGTCACCGCCTCCCGCACACTCGGGACCTTCCGCACCACCTCCCACTTCCTCGCCTTCCTCGCCGCCTCCCACACGCTCGGAACCTTCCACGCCCCCGCCTTCCGCACGCCCGGGATCTCCCACACCCCCGTCTTCCGCGCGCCTGGGCCCCTCCTCCCCTTCTGCCACGCCACCTCCCGGCCGAAGACTCGACCCTGCTACCGGGCTGCCGCACGGCGGGGCGAGTGCGTCAGCGTCCCCGGGCGAGATCCCTTCGCGAGCACGCCCGGCTCAGGACCCCGCACCCGCATCAAGGCCCCCCACCCACGCAGCCGCGCGTCGAGCGGAGGACGACGGCGCGACGCGGGGACGCGGGTCGCGCCGCACGGCCCTCCCCGACGACCTGACCCCCCGTGAAGGCGAGGTGCTGGCGCTCATCGCCGACGGCCTCTCGAACGTCGAGATCGCCGCCCGCCTCTACATCACGGAAGCGACCGTCAAAACCCACATCAACAACATCTTCGCCAAAGCGCACCTACGGGACCGCGCCCAGGCGGTCACGTACGCCTATCGTCATGGCCTCGCACCTCCGCATTGAGCTGCGACTCGGCATCGAACCCGGCCAGCTGTAACAACGTCTCCAGCGCCGCCTGCCTGGTCTCCTCGACCGAGTCGCCACGCTCGCCGAAGCACTCGGCCGCCACATCCAGCAGCGCCGTCACCACGACCGCATCGGGATAGGGCACATCGACGAGCACCGTGCCGTCGTCGTCCTCCTCCCCTGCGTCCAGGTGGAGCCTCAGCAGCCGCCGAGCCTCCTCAGCCACAGCGACCCCCAGCACAGCGGCACGCTCGAATCGCTCAGAAGCAATCACGTCACCCTCCAGTCGCACAGGTGTTCGGAACAGAAAGGTAGACGGCGCCACCGACAGAATCCCTTGCGCACACGGGGATCCCGGCCATCACAGCGGCCCCGCCCGGCCGAATCCGCCGGGCGACCGGGGCGGACGCCCGGTGACCGCACGGGCGGGTGTCCGGTGACCGCGCGGGTGGATGCCCGATGACCGCGCGGGCGGATGCCCGGTGGCTGCGCGGGCGGATGCTGGGGTGGTTACGCTCGAACGGTGTACGACTCGATCATCAGCGTTGCCGGCCTCACCGTAGAGCTCGGGGGCAACCCCGTGCTCCAAGGGATGGAACTGGCCGTGGCGCCAGGCGAGATCGTGGCGGTGGTCGGCCCCAACGGGTCCGGCAAGTCCACGCTCCTGCGCTGCCTGGCCGGCCTCCAGCCCGCCACCTCCGGCACCGTCCAGGTGTTCGGCGAGACACCCGCCGACGACGCCGCCTTCTGGCGCCGGGTGGCGCTGCTGAGCGACGAGCCCGCCTGGTATCCCGGCCTCACCGCCCGCGAGCACCTGGAGCTCATGGGCGCCGTGTACGCCGAGGCCCGTATGACGGTGGACACGGCGCTGGAGACGTTCGACCTGGTGGAACGCGCGGACGCGCCGCCGTTGAACCTCTCCACGGGCCAGCGGCAGCGCCTCTCGCTGGCCTCCGCGCTGCTGAGGCCGAGCACCCTCCTGCTGCTCGACGAGCCGGAGCGCGGCCTGGACACCGGCTTCCGCGCCTCCCTCGCCGACCTGCTCGACGAGTACGCGGACGAGGGCGGCACCGTCGTCATGGCCACGCACGACCTGGGCCTGGCCGCCCGCGCCCGCCAGGTCTCGCCCTCTGGGGCGGTGGCGGCATGACCGCGTCCATGGGCAACGTACGGGCGGTGCGGGCCTACCTCCGCTCCCGTGGCCGCACCCGAGCCAGCCTGCTCGATCAGTACGTCGCCGGGTTCGGGCTGGCGATGGTCCTCGTGGTTGTGGGCCGGCCGATCTCCGGCGTGGTCGCCGGGCTGGCGGGCCCGGTCGATCCCGGGCGGATGGGCGCGGGGGCGGCGCTGCTCGCGCTGGCCCTGGTCGCCTTCCTGGCCGGCGCCCGCGCGGCGGGGCCTGTGCTGCTGCCCGCCCCCGACGCGTCCTGGTTGCTGCTCTCGCCGCTGCACCGGCGGCGCGTGCTCGGCCGGTCCTGGCGGGCGCTGGCCGTGGTCGCCGTGGTGGCGGGCCTGGTGCTGGGGCTGGGGCTGGTCGCCGTGCTGGGCGCGCCGGACCAGCTCGTCTGGCGGCTGCTCGGCGCGCTGGCGCTCGGGGTCGCGATGACGGCGGGCGGGATGGCGCTGGCGGTGCTCGGGCAGGCGTCCCAGTCGTGGCAGGTCTGGGTGACGGCCTCGATGGCCGCGCTGCTGGTGCTGGCGGTGGTGGCGGTGAGCGGTCAGGCCCGTTCGGTGCTGGCGGTCGCCGCGAGCGCACCCCTCCCCGCCCTGGCCGCCGCCGTGTCCGGGGCCGCCGTGGTCTCCGGGCTGCTCGTACGTCAGGCGTGGTCGTCCCTGGACCGCATACCCACCCGTACGCTCCTCACCGCCTCGACCCGTGCGGGACACGTGGCGAACGCGGCCGTCGGCCTCGACCCCAGCGGGCTGGCCTGGATCGCCGAGGACAACCACTGGCGGGCCAGGAAGCTGCGCTCACGGCGGTGGCCGGCGCTGCCCGCGCCTCTCGCCCTGGCCTGGCACGACTGGCTGCGGCTGGCCCGCAGGCCCGGACGGCTGGCGACCATGTTCGCGACCGCCGCGCTGCCTGCCGTGCTGGCCCAGGCGGGCGGCGCTTCGGCGGCGCTCGGGGCGGCGGTGCTCTTGGGGGCGCTGGCGGTGGCGGCGACGAGCACGTCGGGGGTGCGCAGGGACTCCGACAACCCGAGCCTGGCCAGGCTGATCGGGGTGGGGCATCGCCAGGCGCTGGCGGCGCGAGCGGTGCTGCCCACCCTCCTGAGCGGCGTCTGGGCGACCCTCGCGCTGACCGCGCTCACCCTCGCGGGCGCCCTCCCAGGAATGGCCGGTACAGGCAGCCCGGCAAGTACGAGCGGCCTGGCCGAAACCGGTGGACTGGCTGGTGCAAGTGGTTCTGGGTCCTGGTGGTTGTTCGGGGTGCTGGTCGCGCCCGCGCTGACCGCAGGCGCGCTGCGGATGGCCAGGCGGCGGCCGATCGATCACTCCATGCCGGTCATCGACACCCCCGGTGGGGCGATCCCGACCGGCCCGCTGATCTGGGCGTTCACCGGCGTGGACCTCGCGGTGCTCGGCTGCCTGCCCACCGTGGCGGCGCTGCTCTTCCCGCCGGCCGGGCTGGGCGGATACCTGACGGCCCAGGCGGTGGCCGGCGTGCTGGTGCTGACCGGGTACGTCCTGCGGGCGCGACCAGGCGAGCCGTCCTGATACGCGACCAGGCGAGCCGCCCTCAGGTCCGCCGCAGGCGGCGTATCGGCCCTCGGGACGACCCGGGGTGCCCGCGTACCCTGTCAGGCGACGTAGACGTCACTGGGGACGCCGCCGTACGGGATCGTGCGGTCCTTACGCATGCCCGCCCGCTCAGCCACCCGCCGGGACGGCTCGTTGACGTCGCGGATCACCGCCACCACGGTCCCGAGAGCCTTCCCCACCCGCAGCGCCGCGCGTACGAGCTCCAGCGCGTACCCGTGCCCCCACGCCGACGGCCGGAAGCGGTAGTAGAGGTTGAGCACCTCGTCCCCGCCGACGACCGCGTGGCGCAGGCCGCCGAAGCCGAGCACACGGGGCTCCCCCGTCAGGCGCGCCGCCCAGTAGCCGAGCCCGCGCTCCGACCAGTCGGAGATCCAGAGGTCCAGCATGGCCTGGCTCGACTCCGGGTCAACCGTGGGCCCACCGGAGTTGTAGACGTTTGTCCGCGAATCGGAGTGAATCTCGTGAACGGACGCTAGATCGTCACCCGTCACACGAGAAAGCGTCATTCGCTCCGTGTGCACCACTTCCATGGTTTCAGCGTAGTCGCACGCCCACCGGAAGAAGTGACCCCTACCTGCTACTTCTTCTTGTCGGTGTCGGTGGACAGCGCGGCGACGAAGGCCTCCTGAGGCACCTCGACCCGCCCGACCATCTTCATCCGCTTCTTGCCTTCCTTCTGCTTCTCCAGCAGTTTGCGCTTACGGGAGATGTCACCGCCGTAGCACTTGGCCAGCACGTCCTTGCGGATGGCGCGGATGTTCTCGCGGGCGATGACCCTGGCTCCGATGGCCGCCTGGATCGGCACCTCGAACTGCTGCCTCGGGATCAGCTCGCGCAGCTTCTTGGCCATGTCGACGCCGTAGGTGTAGGCCTTGTCCTTGTGCACGATGGCGCTGAACGCGTCGACCGGCTCCCCCTGCAGCAGGATGTCGACCTTGACCAGCTCCGACTCCAGCTCGCCGGCCGGCTCGTAGTCGAGCGAGGCGTAGCCGCGGGTGCGCGACTTGAGCTGGTCGAAGAAGTCGAAGATGATCTCGCCGAGCGGCAGCGTGTAGCGGATCTCGACCCGGTCCTCCGACAGGTAGTCCATGCCGAGCAGCTGACCGCGCCGCCCCTGGCAGATCTCCATGATCGCCCCGATGAACTCGGCCGGCGCCAGGATCGTGGACTTGGTGACCGGCTCGAAGACCTGCGCGATCTTCCCCCCGGTCGGGAACTCCGACGGGTTGGTGACCGTGAGCTCCTTGCCGTCCTCCATGACCACGCGGTAGACCACGTTGGGCGCCGTCGAGATCAGCGACAGGCCGAACTCGCGCTCCAGCCGCTCCCGCACGATCTCCATGTGCAGCAGCCCGAGGAAGCCCACCCGGAAGCCGAACCCGAGCGCCGCCGACGTCTCCGGCTCGTAGACCAGGGCCGCATCGTTGAGCTGCAGCTTGTCGAGCGCCTCACGCAGCTCCGGATATTCGTCGCCGTCGATCGGATAGAGGCCCGAGAAGACCATCGGCTTCGGGTGGTCGTAGCCGGCCAGCATCTCTTTGGCAGGCTTGACGACCGAGGTGACCGTGTCACCCACGCGCGACTGGCGCACGTCCTTCACGCCGGTGATCAGATAGCCCACCTCGCCGACGCCCAGGCCCAGCGCGGAGATCATGGGCTCGGGCGAGATGACGCCGATCTCCAGGGTCTCGTGGGCGGCGTTGGTGGACATCATCAGGATGCGCTCGCGCTTGCCCAGATGGCCGTCGATGACTCTGACGTAGGTGACCACGCCCCGGTAGGTGTCGTAGACCGAGTCGAAGATCAGCGCCCTGGCGGGCTTGTCGGCGTTCCCGACCGGCGCCGGGACCGTCTGGACGACGTGGTCGAGCAGCTCGCGCACGCCGATGCCGGTCTTGCCCGACACCCTCAGCACGTCGGAGGGGTCGCAGCCGATCAGGCCCGCCAGCTCCTCGGCGAACTTCTCCGGCTGCGCCGCCGGCAGGTCGATCTTGTTGAGGACGGGGATGATGTGCAGGTCGGCGTTCATGGCCAGGTAGAGGTTGGCCAGCGTCTGCGCCTCGATGCCCTGGGCCGCGTCGACCAGCAGGACCGCGCCCTCGCACGCCTGCAGCGACCTGGACACCTCGTAGGTGAAGTCGACGTGACCGGGAGTGTCGATCATGTTGAGGACGTGTCCGTCCCACGGCAGGCGGACGGCCTGCGACTTGATCGTGATGCCGCGTTCGCGCTCGATGTCCATCCTGTCGAGGTATTGGGCGCGCATGGAGCGGTCGTCGACCACGCCGGTGATCTGCAGCATCCGGTCGGCAAGGGTCGACTTGCCATGGTCGATGTGCGCGATGATGCAGAAGTTGCGGATCAACGCGGGGTCGGTCTGGCCAGGCTGAGTGCGCACCGAAGTCCGTTTCGACAGGGTTGAGGTCAAGCGTCTTTCATGGTGACATGCCCGGGTGATTGCCCGAACCGTCATCCGCCGCGGCCTGCGCCTGCTCGCGCTTGCCTTGGCCGTCGTGGTGGCGCTGGCCGGCTTGCTCGCCGCCGCGCTCCGTATCCAGTTTACCGGTGCCCCGGAGCCATGGGCGAAGAGCACAGGCAACGACGCCCTGTGGCTGGGCCACGCGTGGGTGGACGGCCGCCGTACGGAGCGCGACGTCGAGCAACTCGCCGTACGGCTGCGCACCACCGGCATCAAGGACGTGTACGTCCACTCCGGCCCGTTCGAGTACGACGGCCGCTTAGATCCAGCCAAATACCCCAACGCCGGAAATTTCGTGAAATGGATGCGGAAACACCTCCCCAACCTGCGCATCTCCGCCTGGCTCGGCCAGACCGTCAAGAAGGGGCTCGACCTCGACGACCCCAAGGCCCGCGCGAACGTCCTGGCCGGCGTCGCCGCCATCATGAAGCAGGGCTACGACGGCATCCACTACAACTTCGAGCCGATCGGCGACGGCGACACCGAGTTCCTCGACCTGCTCGACCGCACCAGGCAGCACACCACGCTGCTGTCCACGTCCACCCCGCAGATCGAGCCGTACACGGGCATGCGCCTGGCCGCCAGGGCCGTCCTGACCCACGACAAGTACTGGTCCGAGGGCTACTTCAGTCAGGTCGTGAGCCGGGTGGACCAGGTCGCCATCATGACCTACGACTCGTACACGCCCCTGCAGTCCCTCTACGGCGGCTACGTCGCCCGCCAGGCCGGCCTGGCGCTGGACCTGGTCCCCGACTCCAAGGCCCTGTACATCGGCGCTCCCGCCTACCACGACCACGGCGTTCCCTGGCTGGATGCGGCGGAAAGCGTCGCGATGGCCGCCGAGGGCGCTAAGCTGGCCCTGTCGGCCCACGGCCGTCGCGAGCGATTCGGCCTAGCTCTCTATGTCGACTTCGCGGCGACGGAAGAGGACTGGCGGGAATACCTGACTCGCTGGCGTTGATTTGAGCAGCGACCTAGGTTATTGGTACGCTGTACAACTGCGTGTGGCGCGCCCTCTCATCGAGCCCGCGCGCCCCATCCATCACTTTAGACTTTCACCGAGGCTTCTTCGTGGCGAACATCAAGTCCCAGATCAAGCGCAACAAGCAGAACGAGAAGGCTCGCCTGCGCAACAAGGCCGTCAAGTCCTCCTTGAAGACGGCCGTCCGCAAGTTCCGCGAGGCTGCGGAGCAGGGTGACGTCGCGCAGGCAGCGGCGCTCCAGCAGGTTGCCGCCCGTCAGCTCGACAAGGCCGTGAGCAAGGGCGTCATCCACAAGAACCAGGCCGCCAACCGTAAGTCCGCGATCGCCAAGCAGGCCGCGGCGCTGGCTGCCAAGTAAGACAAGCAGCGCAGACGCCGCATCTCCCCAGGAGGTGCGGCGTTCTTGTGTTTCCCGAAACGCCCTGTCGCGATGCGCTTTGTCACGATTTCGATATCACACGGCCATCGCCGCCCCGTATCGGGTGCGTCACCGTTGGAAAGATCACCTTGCCCCCGGTCGCATCCCTGCTCGAAGGTGCACTAAACGGGCGAAGGGGGACACATGCGGGGGCCGTTGGTCGTCAAAAGGGCGTTCAGCGAGCCGTTGCTCCTCCTGGCCGCGTTCGGATCGATCCTGCTGGCCACCACCACGCTGGTGGCGCTGACGATGTACGCCTCCTCCATCGCCGACGCGGGCGTCCGCAGGACGATGGAGACGGCCTCGTACCACCAGACCGCGGCGACCATCAGCGCGCCCGTGACGGCGCGGACGTTCCCCGCGATCGACCGATCGGTACGCGCCGAGCTCGGCCGCGCCTATGCCGGGCAGCCGGCGGTCACCACCAGCTTCCGCTCCGACTCCTACGTCATGCCCGGCCAGGAGGGTCAGGAGCGGCCCGAGCTGCTCAGGTTCGGCAGCTATGACGGCCTCGACCGGCACGCCAAGCTGGTCTCCGGCGCCTGGCCGCGCGCCGGGGGCGACGTCGTGGAGGCCGCGATCTCCCTGTCGGCGGCCTCGGCGAGCGGGCTGAAGGCCGGCCAGGAGCTCAGCACCGAGGGCCGGCTGGACCCGCGCCCGGTCAAGGTGCGCGTCGTCGGCGTCTTCCAGCTCAACGACCCGTTCGGCGAGCGCTGGGCCGGCGAACCGCTCCTGACCAGGGGCGCGGAGCGCGGCGAGTTCACCTCGTACGGGCCGCTGATGGTGGCGCGGGAGACGTTCCTGGCGCGGTTCGCGACCAACGTCAACGCGACCTGGACCGCCGTGCCCGACCTGCGCACGCTCACGCCCGAGCAGCTCCGTCCCCTGGCCGGCGCGATCGGCCAGGTGGGCGAGCGGCTGAAGGAGGGCGGCTGCGCCACCTGCGTGGCCACCAGCCGGCTGCCGGAGATGCTCACCCAGCTCGGCACCGCGTCCCTGGTCGCCCGCTCCACCATGCTGATCCCGGTGCTGCAACTGCTGCTGCTGGCCGCGTACGCGCTGATGCTCACGGCGCGGCTGCTCGCCGACCACCGGCGCATGGAGGTGGCGCTGCTGCGCTCGCGCGGCGCGGGCACGCTGCGGCTGGCGACGCTGGCGGGCGGCGAGGCGCTGCTGGTGGCGCTCCCGTGCGCGCTCGTCGCGCCGTTCCTCGGCCCGCCGATGCTCGCGCTGGTCAACCAGCTCCCGTGGATCAAGGTCGCCGGGGTACGGCTGGGGGCGGCGGCCGACCTGGGCTCGTTCCTGGTGTCGTTCGGCGTGGCGCTGGCCGCGGCCGTCCTGCTGATGCTGCCGGCGCTGGCGGGCGCGCGGCGCACGTACGTGGAGGAGCAGTCGGCGCGCGGGCGCGGCGGCGGGCGCGGGCTGATCGAACGGGCGGGCGCCGACCTGGCGCTGCTGGTCGTGGCCGGGCTGGCCATCTGGCAGTTGCAACGCTACGGCGCCCCGGTCACCACCACGGCGGCCGGCGAGCTGGGCATCGACCCGCTGATCATCTCCGGCCCCGCCCTGGCCTTGCTCACCGGCGGTATGCTCGGGCTGCGGCTGGTGCCGCGCGTGTCGAAGCTGGCCGAGCGGATCGCCTCCAGAAGACCCACGCTCGCCCCCGCGCTCGGCGCGTGGCAGGTGAGCAGGCGCCCGCTCAAGTACGCGGGCCCCGCCCTGCTGCTGACCATGGCCATCGCGATCGGCATCGTGTCCATCGCGACCGCGGCCACGTGGCGGACCTCGCAGCTCGACCAGGCCCGCCACCAGGCCGGGACCGACCTGCGGCTGTCCGGGCCGCCGGACGGGCCCGAGCTGGGCGCGCTCGGGCGCGGCACGGCGTTCGCCGCGCTGCCGGGCGTCACGGCGGCCGCGCCGGGGTTCCGCGGCCAGACCGAGGTGAGCGGCGAGAGCGCGCTGCTGCTCGGCGTGGACGCGGGCAAGCTCGATGAGCTGTTCCAGCTCCGTCCCGACCTGTCGGCGCAGTCGGTCGGCGAGATGTCGCGGGCCCTGGCCGGGCCGCAGGCGGGCAAGCTGGACCTGCCGGGTCAGCCCGCCACGCTCACCCTGCGGGCGCGGTCGGACGGTGCGCTGGCGCTGCGTCTGGTGCTCTCCGACGCGCTCGGCGTGTGGCGCGACCTGCCGCTCGGTGTGCTGAAAGCGGGCGAGAACCGGATCGAGGTGAACCTCAAGGAGCTGGCCGGGCGGTCCGGGAAGATCACGTACCCGCTGTCGCTGCGCAGCCTCGCCGTGAGCACACCGCCGGCGGGCAACGTGAACCTGACGCTGACCGGCCTGAGCACCGACGGCCGCGAGCTGGCGACGCCCGCGATCACCATGAACGTGACGGGCTCGCGGCCCGCCGTGGTCCCCTTCGCGCCCCTGCCCGCGCTCGGGCCGCTGCCCGTCGTGCTCACCTCCGACCTGGCCACCTCGCTCAAGCTGCGCGCCGGGCAGACCGGGCGGGCCGCCATCGACCGCAGGGTGCTGGACATCAAGGTCGTGGCCGTCGTCGACACGATGCCGACGAGCGCCGCGGGGCAGCCGGCCGTACTCGCCGACTGGGGGACGATGCAGGCGCACGAGCTGGCGGCGATGCAGCTGCCCAGGCCCGCGACGGAGTGGTGGCTCGCCGCCGGCGACACCGCGCCGGCCGTCACGGCGCTCGGAGCGCGGCCCGAATGGGACGTCACCCCGCTCGACCAGCGGGAGGTCGCCGCCAGGCTGCAGGGCGACCCGCTGGCCAGCGGGCTTCAAGGGGCGCTGATGCTGGGCTTCGGGGCGGCGCTGGTGTTCGCGGCGCTCGGGTTCCTGGTGAACGCGGCGGTCGCGGCGCGGGAGCGGACGGCCGAGTTCGCGATCCTGCGGGCGCTCGGGGTGAGCTCGCGGCAGATGTTCGGGCTGCTGGCGATCGAGCAGGCGTTCGTCATCGGGCTGTCGCTGGCGGCCGGCACCGCGCTCGCGCTGGTCGTGGGCGTGCTGGTGGTGCCGCACATCGTGCTGACCGGGCAGGCCTCGGCCGTCACGCCCGGCGTGGTGCTCGACATCCCGTGGCCGGCCACGCTGGCCATGCTGGCGGGGGTGACGGCGGTGCTGTTCGCGATCGTCGCGGGGCTGGCCCGCAACCTGCGCCGGCAAGGGCTCGGCCTTCGGGAGGAACAGTGAGGATCCCGCTGCTGGCCCGGGTGCACCTGGGCGCGCTGGCCGTGCTCTTCGTACTGGCGCTGAGCGCCTGCCTGCTGGTCGCGGGGCTGCCGCGGGCGATGCAGGCGTCGTTCGACGAGGCGCTGCAACGGTCGCTGGCCGCCGCGCCGGCCACGCAGGCCGACCTGGCGGTGTCCGTGACGTCGCTTTCGCGCGAGGACGACCTGTACGAACGTGCCCAGTTCGACGCCCGCGACCGTCGCTGGCACGCGCTCCTGCCCCCGGCCCTGCGCCCGATGGTCGTCCCAGCCGGTACGGGCGCCGGCCACATGAGCGCCAAGACCGCGCTCACCCCGGTCGCCGGAACCGGCGGCCAGACGTACATCAACCTGGGCTGGCTGTCCGACGCCGGACAGCGGGTGGACTGGGTCCAGGGGCGGGCGCCCGGCAAGCAGTCCACGACGCGTTATCAGGGCGCGACGATCCCGGTGTTCGAGGTCGGGGTCGTCGAAGAGGCCCTCACCAAGATGAACCTCAAGGTGGGCCAGACGAAGACGATCGGCGAGAGCGACTACGCCGCCGTGCGGATCGTCGGAGTCTTCAAGGCCAAGAACCCCGGCGATCGGTACTGGAGCCACAACCAGGACATCTTGCGCGTCACCCAGCTGCTGCCGCCGGGCAAGCTGGAATTCGAGCACCACATCACCACCCTGATCTCCGACGAAGGGCTGGCCGCGCTGAGCGGCGACGCGCGCAACCTGATCTACCGCTGGATCCTGCCGCTCGACGCCCGGCCGGTGAGCGCGCTGGACGTGCCCGGCCTCGGCGTGGCGCTCACGGAGTTCGGGCGGGTGGTCGAGCTCCAGTCGTCGAACGCGCGCAGCCCGTACCGGCTCGAAACGGGCCTGCCGAAGCTGCTCGACGACTTCCGCGCCGCGCTGTCCACCGCGCAGACCGTGATGTACCTGGTGCTCGGAGGCCTGCTGGCGGTGGCGCTCGGCGTGATCGTCCTGGCCGTGCAGCTGCTGGCCGACCGGATGGATCACACGCTCACGCTGGCCCGGGCGCGCGGCGGGTCGCTGCGTCAGGTGGCGGGGACCGCGGCGGCGCTGACCTCGCTCGCCGTGGCGCCCGCCGCGGCGGCCGGGTACGCGCTGTCCTCCCTGGTGCCCGGTCCCCTGCTGCCGATCGTGCACGCGGGGCCGGTGCTCGTGGTCCTCACGGCCGCCGGGTTCGCCGCCGCGCGAACCGCCGTCACGCATCGCGCGCCGCTGCACGAGCGCCGCGACGACGTGGCCGCGACCCGGCCCTCCGCCCGGCGGATCACGCTGGAGGTGCTGGTCGTCGTGCTCGCGCTGGCCGGGGCGTACCTGCTGCGGGCCCGCGGGCTGACGCAGGAGGCGGGGCAGGATCCGTTCCTGCTGCTGGTGCCGATCGCGCTGACGCTCGCGGCCGCGCTGGTCACCTTGCGCTGCTACCCGTACCCGCTGCGGCTGCTCGTCCGGCTGACCGCCCGCGGGCGGTCGGCGGTGCCGTTCCTGGGGCTGACCAGGGCGGCCAGGGCCCGCTCCGCCAGCGCGCTGCCGGTGCTGATCCTGCTGCCCGCCCTGGGCGTGTCGGTGTTCGCGGCGGTGATCTCCGACGGGATCGCCGGCACGCAGCGGCTGGCGTCCTGGCAGAGCGTGGGCGCGCCGATCAAGATGACCTCGAAGATCGAGATCCCGGAGCCGGCCATCGAGCAGGTGCGCCGGGCTCCAGGGGTGGCGCAGGTGGTGCTCGCGCAGACGGCCAAGGTGCAGGTCGGGTACGCGGCGGAGCGGGCCGACGCGATCGCGGTGGACGTGGCCCAGTGGCGGCGGCTCATCGAGGACGCGCCCATCAGCCTGCCCGCCCTGTCCGGCGGCACGTCCGCGCTCGTCTCACCGGAGCTGCGGGGGCGCGGGACGCTCGAGATCGGCTGGCAGTCGCGGCTGAAGCTCACCCCGCAGGCCGTAATCGCGTCGGTGCCCGGGTTCTACACCACGGGCAAGTTCGTCGTCGTGCCGTTGAGCGCGCAGGTGCGGCCCTCGGTGAACACGCTGCTGATCAAGGGCGACGCGTCGCTGGACGAGCTGCGGCGGCTGGTGCCGTCGGCCACCGTGGAGTCCCAGGAGGCGGCGCTCCGGGCCATCCAGGACGATCCGCTCACCACCACCGTGCGCTGGACGCTGGTCGTGGTGACCGTGGCGCTGGCCTCGTACGCGCTGGTCGCCGTCGTCCTGTCCCTGGTGATCGGGGCGGCGGACCGGGCCAGGGCGGTGTCGTTCCTGCGCACGCTGGGCCTGTCGGACCGGCAGGCGCGGCGGCTGACCGTGCTGGAGATCCTGCCCATGATCCTCCTCACCGCGCTGGTCGGGCTCGGCCTGGGCCTCGGGTTGCCCGCCGCGCTCGGCCCCGGCGTGGACCTGTCGTCGTACGCGGGCGACGTGCCCGTCGGCGACTACACACCCGGCCTCGTCACACCGGCCGCGCTGGCGGCCGGGCTCACCGCCGTCGCCGTGCTCGGCGCGTACGCGCACATCGTCATCGGCCGCCGCCGCAGCCTCGGCGCCGTTCTCCGAGTGGGGGATCTGTCATGAACCCGACCCTGTCTGAGCTGGAAGCCAACGCCACGCGGAAGAAGGCCGCGTTCGGCGGCGACGCGCACATCGTGTGCGACAACCTGGTGCGCATCTACAAGACCGAGGGCGTCGAGGTCGTCGCGTTGCAGGGCCTGGACCTGGTGATCGACAAGGGCGAGCTGGTCGCCATCGTCGGCGCGTCGGGCTCGGGCAAGTCCACGCTGCTCAACGTGCTGTCCGGGCTGGACATCCCCACGGCGGGGGTGGCCAGGGTGGCAGGCACGGACCTGCTGTCGATGAGCGCCAAGGACCGGCTGCGGTACCGGCGTTCCGTGGTGGGCTTCATCTGGCAGCAGACGGCGCGCAACCTGCTGCCGTACCTGACCGCCAGGGAGAACGCCGAGCTGCCGATCAAGCTGGCCGGGAGCGGCAAGGGCGCGCGGGAGCGGGCCGGCGAGCTGCTCGAACTGCTCGGCGTCGGCTACTGCGCGGGCCGCAAGACCGGCGAGATGTCGGGCGGCGAGCAGCAGCGGGTGTCCATCGCCGTCGCCCTGGCGAACTCCCCGCAGCTCATCCTGGCCGACGAGCCGACCGGCGAGCTGGACAGCGAGACGTCGGAGCTGGTGTTCGACGCGCTGCGCAAGGCCAACAGGGAGCTCGGGGTGACCGTGGTCATCGTGACCCACGACCCGCTGGTGTCGGAGCAGGTGGACCGGACGGTGGGCATCCGCGACGGGCGTACCAGCAGCGAGACGTTGCGGCGAGAGGACGCCGAAGGGCAGATCATCGCCGAGGAGTACGCCGTGCTCGACCGGGTCGGGCGGCTGCAACTCCCGCGCGACTTCATGAACGCCCTCGAGATGGAGCGCCGGGTGCGTCTCGAACTCGAATCCGATCACATCGGCGTGTGGCCCGCCCGAGAGGAGCCCGCAGGTGAGCAATGAGCCTTTGGTCGTCGTCGAGGGCCTGCGCAAGGTCTACCGGAGCGGCCCCAACGAGGTCGTGGCGCTGCGCGAGGTGTCGTTCGAGCTGTTCCCCGGCGAGCTGGTCGCCGTCAGAGGGCGTTCGGGGTCGGGCAAGACGACGTTGCTGAACCAGATCGGCGGCCTGGACCGGCCGGACGCCGGGCGGGTGGTCGTGGCCGGGCACGAGGTCACCGCCATGTCCGAGGAGTCGCTGCTGGGGCTGCGCAGGGACGTGCTGGGGTTCGTGTTCCAGTCGTTCGGGCTGATCCCGGTGCTGTCCGCGGCGGAGAACGTGGGGGTGCCGATGCGGCTCGTACGGATGCCGGTGGCGGAGCGGGAGGAGCGCATCGGCATGCTGCTCGCGCTGGTGGGGCTGGAGCAGCATGTCAACCAGCGGCCGTACGAGCTGTCCGGGGGGCAGCGGCAGCGGGTGGCGATCGCCAGGTCCCTGGCCAACCGGCCGCGGCTGCTCATCGCCGACGAGCCGACCGGGCAGCTCGATTCGCAGACGGGGCGGCAGATCATGGAGCTGCTGCGGGCGCTCGTACGGAGTGAGGGGGTCACGGCGCTGGTCGCCACCCACGACCCGAGCTTGATCACGCTGGCCGACCGGGTGCTGGAGATCAGCGACGGCGCCGTACGGGAGGCGGCGCTGGCGTGACGGCGGCGGGGGTGTCGTCGGCCTCCGCTCCCGCTCCCGCTCCCGAGACGGCAGGGGCCCCGTCGGCTCCCGTTCCCGCTCCCGCTCCCGCTCCCGTTCCCGCTCCCGCTACGGCGGGGGCCCCGTCGGCTCCCGCTCCCGTTCCCGCGACGGCGGGGGGCTTCTTGGTTCCCGCAGTGACGGCGGCGCGGTTGGCGAGGGCGGCGAGGTTGGCGGCGGCGACCAGCACGCCGCCCGTCAGGAGCAGCGCCGTCGCCCCGGTCACCCCGGCCAGCGGAGCCGCCACCGCCAGCCCGAACGGCCGCGACGCGAACGAGATGAGCTGGTCGAACGACCGCACCCGCCCCAGCGACTCCTCCGGGAGCTCCTCCGCGACGATCGTCTCCCACAGCGGGCTGAGCACCCCCAGCCCGAACATCGCCGCACCGTACGCACCCGCCACCACCGCGACGGGCGCCGGCACCGCCAGGGCGACCATGGGCAGCAGGTAGCACGCCGCCCCGGCCTGGACCGCCACCAGCGGCCGCCGGATGGGCAGCCGAGGGGCGGCGAACACGCCCAGGACCAGGCCCACCGTCCCGCTCTGCACGATCACCAACCAGCTCGCCTCGCCGCCCAGCTCCCCTACGGCCATCAGCGGGCCCAGCGTGAGGAACAACCCGGCCATGAAATGCCAGACACCGTGCCCGAGCACGCAGGTCAGGAACCAGGGCCGCGTCCTGACCTCCCGCCACCCGTCCCCCAGCTCCCCCCAGAAAGAGGTCCGCCGACCTGCGGAAGAAACGGCCTCCGCGCCGTTCACACGGGTGCGAATCCCGCCGAGGGTCAGCGCCGAGCAGGCGAACAGCACCGCCGTGAGCGCCGCCGCCCAGCCCGGGCCGGCCGCCAGCGTGATCGTGCCGGCGATCGCCGGGGCGACGACCGCGGACAGGCTCGTCACCACACCGATGCGAGCGTTCATCCGCAACCGGTCCGCGCCGGGAACCACCGCGACCACCAGCCTCGGCACGGCCGGGCTGCCGAAGGCGATGGCCGCCCCCGCCAGCGCGGACAACAGGGCCAGGTCGAGCAGGCGGTGCACGCCCAGCAGCAGTTCGGCGGCGATGGCGGCCTGGGACAGGCAGCGGGTCAGGTCGGCGAGCAGCGCCACCCGCTCGGGCCTCAGCCGGTCCGCCACCACTCCTCCGATCGGAAGGAACAGCAGGAGCGGCACCATCTCACTCGCCAGCACGATGCCGAGCGCCGCGCCGTCGCCCGTGGCCCTCAGCACCGCCAGGGTCAGGGTCGTCGGAATGAGGGCGGTGGCGAGCGCGGACAGGCATCGCCCGATCAGCAGCCGGTTCATCATGGCCAGGACAATATTTCGCCAGCTAATGTTTCGTCAACAAAATACTTGCTAGCGTAGTATCCCTGGGATGGAGGACTCGGTCGATCGCCACCTGGCTCGATGGCGCGGCAAGGCGCCCTTCGACGAGCGGGTGGAGGCGATCGTGTCGCGCATGCAGTTCCTCGTGAAGCACCTGAGCCACACCAAGGAGGTGGCGCTGTCGGAGGTGGGGATGCAGGACTTCGAGTTCGAGACCCTGCACCGGCTGGTGGCGCGCGGCGGCGCGGCCACCCCGTCGGAGCTGGCCGCCGACCTGCTGCTGTCCCCGGCCGGGATGACCGGCCGGCTGGACACGCTCGAACGGGCGGAGCTCGTACGCCGGGTGCGCAGCACGGAGGACCGGCGGCGGGTGGACGTCGAGCTGACGCCCAAGGGGCACGACCTCTGGATGGAGGCGATGACGATCCGGGGCGAGGTGGAGACGAGCATGATCAGCGCGCTTCCCCCCGAAGACCAGGCGATCCTGGACGACCTGCTCAGACGCCTCCTGCTCAAGGCGGAAACCGACCGATAACCACCTCCACCCCCTCCACGCACCACCACCCGGAGGACACAACAGATCACGCACCACCACCCGGAAGACGCAGCAGATCACGCACCACCGCCAAGGGAACGGGGGAGATCACACACCACCGCGCGGGAACCGCGGCAGATCACGCACCTCCGCCAGGGGAACGCGGCAGATCACGCGCCACTCACCCGAAGGACATAGCAGATCACGCACCACCATCTGCGGAACGCAGCAGGTCACGCACCTCCGCCAGGAGATCGACCTGCGTCCGCCAGTCACCACCAGAAATCCCGATGACCGCATGCCGCGCCCCCGCCTCGCGGTAGGCGTCCAGCCGCTCGGCGGCCTCCTTCGGCCGGCCAGTGAGAGGGATCTCCATGACCTCCGCCAGCGGACGGCCGTACGCGCCGCTGATCCCGGTGGCGATCTCCGCCCGGGACGGGAGGCCCGGTCCCGTTCCCAGCGCGGCGGCACCCCCGATGGCGATGACGGGAGCCGACCGGCCGTGTGCCGCGGCCAGGCCCGCCAGCCGCGCCCTGCCCTCGGCCAGCTCGCGAGGCGAGATCAGTGAGGGGAACCAGCCGTCGCCCAGCCGCGCGGCCCGCCGGATCGCCGCCGCGGACGCGTTGCCCACCCACACCGGGGGCATGGCCACCGCCGGCGCCAACGTCACCGCCGGCTGCCCGGCCTCATCCGGCAGCCGGGTCTCCTCGCCCGCGAGCAGCCGGGGCAGCAGTTCCAGAGCCGTGTCGGTACGGCTGCCGCGCCGGTCGTACGGCACCCCGGCCGCCGCCCACTGCCCGGGCCCGCCACCCG
This sequence comes from Nonomuraea rosea, assembly GCF_039539705.1. Lineage (NCBI taxonomy): Bacteria > Bacillati > Actinomycetota > Actinomycetes > Streptosporangiales > Streptosporangiaceae > Nonomuraea > Nonomuraea rosea. The sequence goes on from NZ_BAABDQ010000031.1 coordinate 19,061, forward strand.
AGCCGACGCCCAGCACGAGGCGGTCGCCGGACACGTACTGGAGGGACGCGATCTGCTTGGCCGCCCAGACCAGAGGCCGGATCGCCGGAACGAAGACGCTGACGCCGATCCTGACCCGGGCAGTGACCGCGGCGGCAGTGGCCAGGGCGATCGGCGCATCCACTATCGGCCCGCCGACGGCCAGGTGATCACCGTGCCACACACCGTCCAACCCGGCATCCTCCACATGCCGCGCGGCCGCACGCAGGTCGATCCCGTCTCTGCGCTGTACGGCGATCCCGGGCAGAATCACCCCGATCTCGAAGTTTTCCACGCCCGCCACTATGCAACCTCAACAGCACTTGAGATCAACCACCACCAACACCTCGGGCTGTTGACGGGCCGGCACCAGCTCAAGCGGTTTCTCCCACACTCCGGCGGTATACAGTCACGCATCCCCCGCCTCGGCCCCGGCCTCGGGCGACGGCTCACCCCACCGGCCGCTACCGACTACCGCCCCGTACGACTGCCGACGATGACCTGCACCGTATGCTCCAGCGCGTAAGCGGGGTCGGCGCCGCCACCCTTGACCTGCTCATCCGCACTGGCCACGGCCTGGATCGCCCGCGAGAGCCCATTCGGCCCCCACCCGTTCAGCTGCCGCTTCACCCGATCGACCTTCCACGGCGGCATGCCGACGTGGCTGGCCAGCTGCCCGCCCCGCAGGTTACGCGGCGCGCTGCCGACCTTGGCCAGTGACCGCAACCCACCGGCCAGAGCGCTCACCAGCAGCACGGGAGCGACCCCGGTGCCGAGCGCCCACCTCAACTGCTCCAGCGCATCCGCCAGCCGTCCCTCGATCGCGGAGTCCGCCACGTTGAACCCGGTGACCTCGGCCCGCCCCTTGTGGTAGCGCGCCACGGCAGCCGCGCCGATCGTCTTGTCCTCGGTGTCGAACGCCAGCTGGCTGCACGCCGCCGCCAACTCCCGCAGATCGTTACCCACCGCATCGAGCAACGCCTGGGCCGCGTCCCCGGCGATACCTCGCCCGGCCCGTTTGAACTCGGTCCTGATGAAGTCCAGCCGCTCCCCGGCCTTGGTGACCTTGTTGACCGTCACCACCTGGGCCCCGGCCTTCTTCACCCCATCGACCAGCGCCTTCCCCTTCACCCCGCCAGGGTGGGACAGCACGAGCACGGTGTCATCGGACGGCCGCTTGGCATAGGCCACGATCTCGGCGATGACATCCTTCGGCAGGTCCTGCGCCGCCCGGATCACCACCACGGACCGATCGCCGAACAGGGACGGTGAGGTCAGCTGCGTCAACTCACCGACCGCAACCTTGCCCCCCACAAGATCATGCACCTCGGCCCCAGCCGCACCGGCCCGGGCCGCCGCGACAATGCCGCTCACCGCCCGCTCGGCCAGCAACTCCTCATCGCCGACGACCAAGGTCACAAGTGCTGGATCGGTTCCCGCCATGTCAGGCAGCATGCCATGCGCCACCGACAACCCGGTACTCGACGACGCATCATCCCCAGTGATCTCCGATCACCGACCGGCCGCCATATTCGATTCCCGGTCAACACCTCACCGAATCGGCCACCACCCGCTCACGCCTACCGTCACCCAGCCGAACACCCCACCGCCCCAATCGCCATCCCACGGCCGGCCTCTGGACATCACCCATCACCCGTCACCCATCACCCATCACCCATCACCCATCACCCATCACCCATCACCCATCGGACCAACAAACGCCCCTCCGGCTGAACCTTTACTCCAGTCAGCGCCGTCCGGCACCCCCACGCTGTCGGTCGTAGTTGGAGCTCTCGGTGTTCGCGTGTTGTTGTCATTACTCGTGTCGGCATTCAGCCGAGTTGACGGATTTCTGCCGCTTCCCAATCCGTCCGCGCCGTCGCCGATAGCCGCATCCGCTCACGGTGATTCCAAGGTGGGACAGAACACGATGCCAGGGCCTGAACTGCGATCATTCGTCGAGCAGCAGGATTTTCAGAAACTCGTCCGGTGCGTCCCGCATCACGTTGTGAACGAAAGTCGCCATAGTGCCGCTCCTAAGATGCCTAGAGCACATGACTCTATTCGAGAGTCTCTATTCGAGGCAAATGGCGTCGACGTGCTGACGCCGTCCATCCTGATCCGCGTGCTGCGCCGCCCTCTGGCCTTCTACGACCAACCCGCCGTACGCGGGCGCGAGGTCGGGTGCCAGGCCGGCCAAGGTGTTGCGGGCCGCTGGGGGCTACCGTCCAAGGGGCACCACTGCCAACCTCCCTTCCCGCTCGACGACGGCGAGGTCTCCTGACTGATCCGTTCTGTAGACGGTGGCTCCGAGCCGGTGCAGGAGGGCGAGTGTGGACGTGGCCGGATGGCCGTAGCCGTTGTCGGCGCCCACGCTGATCAGCGCCGCACGTGCGCCGAGGGACGCCAGGAACGCCGGCGACTGCCTGTTGGACCCGTGATGCGGGGTCTTGAGGATGTCGGCTCGTACGGCCAGCCGGTGCAGCAGCGCGTCCTGCGCCTCGGTTTCCAGGTCGCCGCCGAGCAGCGCGGAGCCGGACCTCCAGCGTACGTGGAGCACCACGCTGGAGTTGTTGATCGCGCTTCCTTCGCCCTGACCGTTCATGTCGGCCTGGGCGGGATCGGGGGCGAGCACGGCCACCTCTGAAGGGCCGAAGCGCCAGCGAGTCCCGGGCGAGGCCGTCCCTTCGGGGATCCGGTGGCGGGCCAGCGTGGCGGAGGTCCGGGCGCCGGAGCGCGGCCCCGCCCGCTGGGGACTGACGATCACGGCCCCGACGCGCCGGTTCCTGAGGATGCCGGGGAGACCGTCCACATGATCGGCATGAGGGTGAGTGAGGATGAGCAGGGGTACGTCGTCGACGCCCACCCTGCGAAGGCAGCGATCCATGACGACCGGATCGGGCCCGGTGTCGACGATCACACCCCGGCCTGGTCCGGCCGCGATGATGAGGCCGTCGCCCTGGCCCACATCGCACATCACCATCAACCAGCCCTTGGGCGGCCAAGGCGCGGCGATGGGCCGGACCACCAGCACCGCCACCAGAGCGGCACCGGCCGCCGTCAGCGCTATCGCCCGCCAGGCACGGCGCCGCAGGATCGGGATCGCGACGGCCAGGGTGAGCGCCAGCAGGCCTACCCCGGCGAGCCCGCTCGGCCACGGCACGATGGCGAACGGCAGGTTCACCGCCCAACCGGCGACCATGATGATCCATCCGACCGCGTAACCGGCGGGGATCACCAGAAGCCGCGCCACATCAGGCGAGATGGGCGCGATCAGAGCTGCTGAGAAGCCGAGCAGGGTCGCGGGCGCCACTGCCGGGGCCACGAGCAGGTTCGCGATCAACGCGACCGGCGTCACCTGGCCTGACATGAGCACGAGGATCGGCGTCACGGCAAACTGGGCCGCCGCCGGCACCGCCACCGCCTCGGCCATCCAGCGCGGCAGCCGGTAGGGCCTCGACGACCGGCTCGCAGCGTTGGCGGCCCCGGTTCGGGATTCACGTGTCCGGCTCTGAGTTCTCGAGTCCGATGAGGCTCGGCTGTCAGTGTCTCTTCGGTCTACGAGGGATGACAGCCTACGAGGTCCCTTTCGAGCCGGGGGTTGTGGGCGTTCCGTAGCGCGGAGGGCGTGCGGATGCATCTCGTCGTCCGCAGGGCCCCTTTCTCCCCGAGGCTCATCCGGCTGGGCGGTTGGCTGCGAGCGGGAGGTGGATTGTGAGCGGGAAGCGGGCTGTGAGTGGGCGGCGGACTGTGAGTGGGCGGGCGGCGCTGTTCCGTTGGCTGGCTGAAGGTGAGTGGTCGGGGTGGGGCCGATGGCGGGAGGACTGGCCCGGGGCTGGTCGTGAGCTGGGTGCTCGGTACGTCCCACGGAATGCCCGGCGCGTTCCGTGGGGTGCCCGGTACGTTCCGCTGACTGCCCGATACGTCCCCCTAGGTGTCCGATGCCTCCCACTGACTGCCTAGCGCCTCCCACCGAGTGCCCAGTGCCTTCCGCAGAGTGCCTAGTGCCTTCCGCTGGATGCCCGGTGTCTTCCGTTGGGCGGCCAGCGCGTTCCGCTGGGTGTTCAGTGCGTTCTTGGGTGTCCGTCTTTGGCGCGTCGAGTTCATCGTTCGAGGTCGAGAGCTTGTCGCGCCAGCGAGGGGCGAGGAGGAGGATGCCTGCGGTGGCCGCGACCGAGAGGGCGAAGCCGTACGAACGGGCCAGCTCCGGGGCGAACAGCACCAGCAGCAGGACCGTTGCCGACAGGGCGGCCAAGCCGTCCCTGGCCCGGCCGGTGCCGAGGGCGATGGCGGCGGCCAGGCCCATGAGCAGGGCGCGAAGGACGCTCGGCGACGGGCGGGCCACCACGGCGAACGCGAGCATAGCGAGCGCGGCGAAGATCGCCCTTGCGGAGAGGGAGAGACCGACCAGACGGGAGAGGGCCAGCGCCGCACCCGCCACGATCGCCAGATTGGCGCCGCTTACTGCGTTGAGGTGGCTCAGCCCGGATTCCTTGAGGTCCGAGGACACCTGAGGATCCATACGAGAGACGTCACCGACGACCAGGCCGGGGAGGAGCCCTCGCTGGTCGGGCGGTAGCGCCTCGGCGGCGGTCCTCAGGCCTGATCTGAGGGTGCCGGCCACCGTCTGGAGGCCGGATGGTGGCGTCAGGACTTGCGGTGGGCCTCGTACCAGGAGGATGGCCGCTACCAGGTCGCCCGGGTTGGGTTCGGCCAAGCGACCTGTGACGTGAAGGTGCTGGCTCGGGAGGAGGGTGCCCCAGGTCTGCCCGGTGGCGAATACGGTGATAGGAACGTCGACCGCTTGTCGGCTTCGGGCGGATTGGACGATCTTCAGGGTGGCCGGGATCACGTAGCTGTCCTGGGGGAAAGGGCCCCGTTTGCCTGGTCTGCGTTTGGGGTCGTCTGTCAGGGCGATCTGGGCTGTGATGGATGCGCCCTGGGCGGCCAGCTCGGCCACTGGGCCTGTGGTTAGGGCGTGGACTCGGAAGGCGACGGATGCCGATGCCGCTGCGGCGCAGATGAGTGTGGCCAGGGTGATGTTGCGCCACGCTGACGATCTGCCCGGTGCGGCTGTTGATCTGCCCTGAGCAGGTGACGAGCTGTCTGGTGCTGGTGCTGGTGCTGGTGCTGGTGCGGGTGCGGGTGCGGGTGCGGGTGCGGGTGCGGGTGCGGGTGCGGGTGCGGGTGCGGATGTGAGTGACGAACTGACCGGCACGGCTGACGAACTGACCGTTGCACTCGGGCTCCGTCCCGATGCCCCGGGTCCTGCGCTTGAGCTCCGTGCTGACGAGCTGAGCGACGGGTTCTCTTCCCTCGATGAGGGTCCCACCAGTGAGCTCGCGCTCCCTGGCGACGAGCTGACCTGCGGATCATCATCCCATGACGATGGCCACGCTGGTGCGCTTGGACTTCGTACCGAGGGCCTGGCTGGAGAGCTTCCGTCCGATGATGGGTTGGGCGGCGAGCTGTGGCTTGGGGCGAGTGGGCGGAGAAGTGGTGGGAGGTGCAGCGGGGCTTGGCGGGGTGGCGGGGTCTTGGCCTGTGGGGCGTGTTTGGCATTGGGGCGGGAAGTCCATGCCACTGCTGAGGCCGCGAGTGCTGCGCACAGGGCGGCGATCATGCCGGTCGAAGCTGAGCAGCCGAGGAGCGTCAGGGTGCTGGCCCAGGCGGCTGTCGCTGGGAGGGCGAGGGGCCAGGCGTGTTCGCGGTCGTCGGTGTTCAGGACGCTGGGGTCTGGCCGGGTTTCCGGCTTGCTCGTACGGCCTGGGTTGCGGGTCTTGTCTGATTGCGGTGGTTCGGTGTCCTGGGTGCGCGGGATGGCCATGTCAGACGCGGACCTTTGACTTGATCTCGTCGAACTTTCTGGGGCCGATGCCGCTCACCTCGCGAAGCTGGTCGACTGCGGTGAAGCCGCCGTGGCTGTCGCGGAACTCGGCGATGCGCGCTGCCAGGACCTCCCCCACGCCTGGGAGTTGTTCCAGTTGGTCGGTTGTGGCGGAGTTGAGGTCGAGCACGGCTGTAGCTGGGTCTGGCGGCACGGGAGAGCCTGGGGCTGGTGGGCCGGCCGGGGCACCTACGACTATCTGTTCGCCGTCGATCAGGCGTCTGGCGAGGTTGAGAGCGCCGGTGGAGGCGCCGCGGGGCACGCCGCCGGCTGCTGTCACCGCGTCTGTGACCCGGGAGCCTGTCGGGAGCAGGTAGACGCCTGGTTTGCGGATCTTGCCGGTGACGTGGACGGTGACCCTGGTGGCGGTGGCGGCGGTCGTAGTGGTGTTGCTGGTGAGGGCGGGGGACGGTGCCATGGGGGAGATCGGGACGGGCGGTGGCAGGGGCTCTGGCGAGGGCTGGGATCGCCAGGCGAAGAATCCTGCGACGACTATGGCGAGCGCGCCCACGGCGAGCAGCACGCGGAGGCCGGGTTTGCCGGGGTCAAGGACGGATTTCTGGGCTGCGAGCGCTGTGCGGAAGCCTTGGAAGGTGGCGGGTATGGGGAGGGGTCCGGCTCTTTGCTGGGTTTGCGGGAAAGGGGTGTCGGGCTCTTGGAGGCTTGGTGGGGCGGCAGCGTCCCGGCCGCCGGGCCAGTGGGTGGTGGTGTGGGTTGTTGCTGCGCGTTCGTGGTTGGTGTCGGCCCAGGGGTGGGCTGAGGGCTCCTCCTCGTACGGGTCCCCCGGAGGGATACTTCCCCTGTCGCCGACGGGCTCGTGCTCGGCTTCTGTGTGCCGGGCGAAGGGCCGGCGGGAGCGGCGGGCAGGGGCGGTGATCGACCGTAGCCGGGACTCGGCTATGGCGCGCTCTGCCGTCGGATCGGGGGTTCGCACGCTGGCGAACGTAGACCTGCAGCGTTGATTGGGAAGGAGCCGAGCGGCGTTCTGGGGATGGGGACGGCGGCCGGCGAGGAGGCTGTGGATAACTGGGGCCCGAACTGGGCGGCGGCGATTCCGGGAGGCTGGTCCAAGGGGCGCGCCGGGGCGACCGGTTCAGGGGGTGTGCTGAGGTGACCGGTCCCAGGAGGGGTGCTGAGGTGACCGGTCCCAGGGGCGAGCCGGGTGGGTTGGGGAGGGTGGCGGGAGGTCAGGAGCGCCGCCAGGGGTCGGGGAAGGTGGCTAGGGGCCCGGGATGGTGGCTGAAGGCCCGAAGGGGTGGCTTGGGGCCGGGAAGTGGCTTGGGGCCGGGAGGTGATGGCTACAGGCCCGGGGGTGGCTTGCGGCGGGGCGGCCAGGGGCTGGGAGGTGGTGGCTAAAGGCCGTGGGTGGCTTGGGGCCGAGGGCAGCCAGGGGCCGGGAGGGGGCGGCTGGAGGCCCGGGGGTGGTCAGGGGCCAAGAGGTGGCTGGAGGTCAGGGATGGCTAGAGGTCGCATGAGGCGACGGTCAGACCGAGCATGCCGGGGCCCACGTGGACGCCGATCACCGCTCCCATCTCCACCACCCGCAACTCCACCAGCCCCGCGATCCGTTTCGGGAGCCGTTCCGCCAGTGCCTCGGCTCGTTCCCTGGCTCTCAGGTGCTGCACCGCCACCTCCACAGGCCCCTCCCCCGCCGCCTCCACCGCCAGGTCCTCCAAGCGTGCGATGGCACGTGACGAGGTGCGGACCTTCTCCAGGAGCGAGATCTCGCCGTCCGTGATGTGGAGCAGCGGCTTGATCATGAGGGCTGAGCCGAACAGGGATGCCGCTGTGCCGATGCGGCCGCTGCGTCGCAGGTGTTCGAGGGTGTCGACGTAGAAGAACGTCCGGGTGGTCGAGATGCAGCTGCGAGCGGCCGAGGCGACCGCCTCCAGTGAGGCTCCCCGTGCGGCGGCGCGCGCGGCGGCCAGGACGGGGTAGCCGAGGCCCATCGCGATCGAGCGGCTGTCGATCACCTCCACCGGTACGGGTGCGTCGCGGGCTGCCGCCTGCGCGGACTCGATGGTGCCCGACAGCTTTCCTGACACGTGGATCGAGACGATCGCGGTGGCGCCGGCGGCGGCCAGGGAGGCGTAGCAGGCGGCGAAGCGGGCCGGTGCGGGGCGGGAAGTGGTGGCTGAGGCCAGGGTGCCGATGAAGGTGCTCCCGTCGGCAGGCGAACGGCCCTCGGAGGAAGGCGAAGGTCCGTTGTGCGGCCGTGTCTCCCGGTCGGAGGCGCTCGTGCGGCTCGGCCATGCGCCGCCGTCAGAAGCGCTCTCGTGGGCCGGCCGCGCACCCCCGTCAAGAGCGTGGGCCGGCCGCGCACCCCCGTCAAGAGCGTGGCCCGGTCGCGAGCCACCGTCAGGAGCGCTTGCCTGCGGCGACCCGTGGTCGCCCGGCGGCACCGCGGTGCCGTGGGAGGTGCCCGCCTCGGAAGGGCGAGTCCCGTCCCGCGGAGCGCCGCCGGCCGGAAGGCCCCGGGGCCGTTCACCGCCGAGTCTGAAGGTGCCCTCGTCGTACGACAGCCCGCCGGAAATCACCTGCACAGGTACGACCGTGACACCCGGCACAGCAGGCAGATAAGCGGTTGAATCCGTGACCACGGCGACCAAGTGCGGCATAACCCGAATCTAACTACTGAACGGGCGTCCCACCCCGCCACACCCGCCGTGGCTTGAGACCGAAGGACCAGGCGAAGGCGCCCTCGTGGTCGGCGTCCCACTGGACGATGTCCGCGAGCCGCCCAGGCGCCAGGACGCCGCGGTCAGGGGCGCCCAGGACGGTGGCGCCGCCGAGGGTGGCCGCGCGCAGCGCGTCGTTGACGCTCATGCCGAAGGCCGACACCGCCATGGCGATCACCAGGGACATCGAGGTGATGCCGCAGTAGCCGGGGTTGTGGTCGCTGCCGAGCGCGATCTGCACGCCGTGCTTGATCATCTGGCGGACCGGCGGGAGCTGGCCGCGCTGGAGGGCCGTGGCGGGGCAGACGACGGCGGGCACGCCGTAGCGGGACATGATGGCGATGTCCTCGTCGGACATGTGGTGCAGGCCGTCGGCGGAGGCGCAGCCGAGCTCGGCGGCCAGCTGGACGGCGCCGCGGCGGCTGTACTGGCCGGCGTGGATGCGCGGCAGCAGCCCGACGTTGCGGCCCGAGGCGAGGACCCAGCGGGACTCCTCGGTGGTGAAGTGGCCCTCGTCGCAGTAGACGTCGACGCTGTCGGCGCCGGCGGCGGCCGCGTCGGCGCACCACGCGCCCACGGCCTCGACGTATTCGCGCTGGCGGCCGAAGTATTCGGGCGGCACCACGTGCGCGGCCAGGAACGTGACGTGCACCCGCGGCATCATCGGCTCCTTCTCCAGCTCGCGCAGGAGCCGCACGTCGGCGAGCTCGCCGTCGCGGGTGAGGTGGTAGCCGGTCTTGGCCTCGACGGTGGTGGTGCCGCTGAGCAGCCAGCCGCGCAGCCGCTCGCGCACGCCGTTGCAGAGCGTCCACGGGTCGGTGCCGCGCGTCACGGTGACGGTCGAGCCCACGCCGCCGCCCGCCGCGGTGATCGAGGCGGCGCTGGAGCCGCCGGTGCGGATGGCCAGCTCGGCGTAGCGGTTGCCGGCGTAGACCGGGTGCGTGTGGGCGTCGATGAGGCCGGGCGTGACGAGAGCGCCGCCCAGGTTTTCGACGTGGTCGACGTCGACGATGTCGTCGACGACTCCGGGCACGCTCTGCGGGAGGTCGGGCGCTCGCCCGACCCACGCGATGCGGTCGTTGTGCACGAGGATGGCGGCATTGCTCAGGACCTCGTTGCCGGTCCAGAGGCGGCCGATGTTGGTAAGCAGTCGAACGGTCACCGCATCACCGCCCCGCACGAGCCCCCGTCAGAGGCCCGGCATGAGTGCAGCACCCAGCGCACGGCTTTCGCCGCGCCCACTGAGTCCGCTCCGGGTCCGGACGACATGGGGGGTCTCCTGCTCTCATCCGCATCCACTTGTGCGGTGACCGTATCGCCGGGGTCATGATCCGGCGATTTCAGTTCAGTTACGTTATTTCACAGCTGGGCTCGGTGTACAGGGTTATTCGGAAGAAAGCCCACTCATCCCAACCGTCACCCAGCCCTACCTCGTCCCCATGGCCCCCGCTGACGACATCGCTACCAAGAGTCATCATCCGAAACCCAGAACCCAAACCAAAAAACCAGACCAACGTTAGGTCTGGCCATCCTAGCAATCCCAGGGTTCGGGGACCACTGCCGCTTTTGGGCAGCTCTGCGCAGATTTGTGGCGAGAGCTGCCCGGCGAAGCGAGAAAGGACCGGTCAGGCGACGCGCTCGACCGGCTTGCCCACCCGCTCCAGCTCCTGGAACAGGCTGGGCAGCACGCGGGCGTGCAGGATCGTGCCGTCCCCGACGTGGTTCACGGAGAGCACCTCGCCCTCCTTGTGGGCCCGCGAGATCAGGTCGCCCCTGTCGTACGGCACCAGCAGATGGACCTCGTGGTCGAGCCTCGGCAGCTCACGCTCGATGAGCGCCAGCAGCTCGGTGATGCCCTTGCCGGTGCGCGCCGAGACCACGATGCTCTCGCGCTCGCGCCTGGCGATCCGGTCGATCACTTCCTGGTCGGCCGCGTCAGCCTTGTTGATCACGACGATCTCGCGTACGTCGGAGGCGCCCTCGATGTCGGCGAACACCTCGCGTACGGCCGAGAGCTGCCCCTCGGGGTCGGGGTGCGAGCCGTCGACCACGTGCAGGATCAGGTCGGCGTCGGCGACCTCCTCCAGCGTGGAGCGGAACGCCTCGACGAGCTGGTGGGGCAGGTGGCGGACGAAGCCGACGGTGTCGGCGATCGTGAACAGCCTGCCTTCGGGCGTGCGCGCCCTGCGCACGGTCGGGTCCAGGGTCGCGAACAGCGCGTCCTCCACCAGCACGCCCGCACCGGTGATGCGGTTGAGCAGCGAGGACTTGCCCGCGTTGGTGTAGCCGGCGATGGCCACGGCCGGGACCTCGCGACTCTGGCGCCGGTGGCGCATGGTGTCGCGTGAGGTGGACATGCCGCCGATCTGGCGGCGCAGCTTGGACATCCGCTCGCGGATGCGGCGGCGGTCCAGCTCGATCTTGGTCTCACCGGGGCCACGGCCGCCGATGCCGACGCCGCCCGCGGCGCGACCGCCGACCTGCCTGGACAGGTTGCCACCCCAGCCGCGCAGGCGCGGCAGCAGGTAGGAGAGCTGGGCCAGCTCGACCTGGGCCTTGCCCTCACGGCTCTTGGCGTGCTGGGCGAAGATGTCGAGGATCAGCGCGGTGCGGTCGATCACCTTGACCTTGACCGTCTCTTCGAGCTGGCGGAGCTGACCGGGGGTCAGCTCGCCGTCGCAGATCACGGTGTCGGCGCCGCTGGACTCGACCACGTCGCGCAGCTCCAGGGCCTTGCCCGAGCCGATGTAAGTGGCCGGGTCGGGCTTCTGGCGCCGCTGGATGAGCCCGTCGAGCACCTCGGACCCGGCCGTCTCGGCCAGGAGCTTGAGCTCGAGCAGGGAGTTTTCTGCGTCCGCGACGGTGCCGGAGGTCCAGACGCCGACGAGAACGACCCGCTCGAGCCGCAGCTGCCGGTATTCGACCTCGGAGACATCCTGGAGTTCGGTGGAGAGGCCCGCCACGCGACGCAGCGCCTGGCGCTCCTCAAGGTCCATGTCGCCGGTCTCGAACTCGTCGAGCGCGGTGTATTCGTGCATTCGTGTCATCTCTATTAGGGAACGTCTGGACACCTCGGTGTCTTCCCACGATGGTGGCACGACAGCCGCGGCGCAATCACCTGGTTATCCAGGCAGCACGGCGATGTCCCCAGAACCCGAGGTCAGCGAGATCTTGTTGGGCGAAGATTTGTCGGTCTTTACGGATACTGCCACGTCTCCGGAGCCCACTTCGGTTTTCACGTCATACGCACCGTCGGGGACGTTGAGCGCGATATCTCCTGAGCCGACCTTCAGCTCGGCGCTCTCCGGGACGGCCGTGTACTGCAACTGGATGTTCCCCGAGCCCGCCTCCACGAACACCTTCTTGCCCGCGAGGCCCGTGGCGCCCAGGTCGCCGGAGCCGACGTGCGCGTCGATCGGCCCGGTCAGGCTCCTGAGCGTGATGTCGCCCGAGCCGCTGTCCAGGTCGACGGGGAGCCCCTTGGGGATCTCGATCTTGTAGTCGACCCCGCAGCTGCCCCAGCTCGACGCGCAGTCGTAGGTGACGAACAGCGCGCCGCCCTCGACCTTGTGCTGCGGCGTGGGCTTCTCGTCGCCGCGCCAGTGGAGGGTCTCGACGACCCTGATGGCGTTGCCGTCGGTCTCGGTGACCACGGCGTCGCCGGCGTTGCTCTTGAGCTGGAGCTTCGTGACCTTGTCCGTCACCTGGTAGGAGACGGTGTCCTGGTTGTTGGGGCCGCCGATGCTCGCGAGCCCGCATCCCGTCAGCAGCAGGGCGGAGGCCAGTAGCCCGCCCGCGATCACCATCGTCTTCATGCTCGGAATCCTTTCGTGGCATGGCACCGCCCCGCATCGGGGAAACCCCGGGGACACGCCCCGGGGGAACCCCGCCTTTGACCCGGGAAGGGCGAGAGGAGTAATTTCGCTTCCACAATCCAGAACTCATTTTCCGCACAGTGGAAAGAAGGTCCCATGGAGATCACCGGCCCGATGCTCGACCGGTTCGACGAGATCCTCACGCCGGAGGCGCTCGCGTTCGTGGCGGCTCTCCAGCGGGAGTTCGGCGCCCGGCGGCTGGAGTTGCTGGAGGCCCGTCAGGCGCGTCAGGCCGAGCTGTCGGCGGGCGGCAGCCTCGACTTCCTGGCCGAGACCAAGGGGGTCAGGGAGGGCGACTGGAAGGTCGCGCCCCCGGCGCCCGGCCTGGAGGACCGCCGCGTCGAGATCACCGGCCCGGTCGACAAGAAGATGACCATCAACGCGCTCAACTCGGGCGCGAAGGTGTGGCTGGCGGACTTCGAGGACGCCAACTCGCCGCTCTGGGAAAACTGCGTGAGCGGCCACCTCAACCTGCGTGACGCGCTCGACCGCACGATCGACTTCGAGTCCGGCGGCAAGGCGTACGCGCTGAAGCCCGACGGCGAGCTGGCCACGGTCGTGGTCCGGCCGCGCGGGTGGCACCTGGACGAGAAGCACGCCGAGGTGGACGGCCGGCCGGTGTCGGGGTCGCTGTTCGACTTCGCGCTCTACTTCTTCCACTGCGCGCAGCGGCAGATCGACAAGGGCAAGGGCCCGTACTTCTACCTGCCCAAGATCGAGTCGCATCTGGAGGCGCGGCTCTGGAACGACGTGTTCACCAGGGCGCAGGAACTGCTCGGCGTCCCGCACGGCACGATCAGGGCGACCGTGCTCATCGAGACCTACCCGGCGGCGTTCGAGATGGAGGAGATCCTCTACGAGCTGCGCGACCACTCGGCCGGGCTCAACGCGGGCCGCTGGGACTACCTGTTCAGCGTGATCAAGAAGTTCCGCACCAGGGGGCGCGAGTTCCTGCTGCCCGAGCGGAACGCGGTGACGATGACCGCGCCGTTCATGCGCGCGTACACCGAGCTGCTGGTGCGGACGTGCCACAAGCGCGGGGCGCACGCCATCGGCGGGATGGCGGCGTTCATCCCGTCGCGGCGCGACGCCGAGGTGAACGCCGTGGCGCTGGAGAAGGTCAGGGCGGACAAGACGCGCGAGTCCGGCGACGGGTTCGACGGGTCCTGGGTGGCGCACCCCGACCTGGTGCCGATCTGCCGCGAGGTGTTCGACGGGGTGCTGGGGTCGCGGCCCAACCAGCTCGACCGGCTGCGTGAGGACGTCAGCGTGAGCGCCGCCGAGCTGCTGGCCGTCTCCGAGACGCCCGGGGAGATCACCGAGACCGGGCTGCGCAACAACGTGGACGTGGCGCTGCGCTACCTGGCCGCCTGGATGGGCGGGCTGGGCGCGGTGGCGATCCACAACCTCATGGAGGACGCCGCCACGGCCGAGATCTCGCGCTCGCAGATCTGGCAGTGGATCCACAACGACATCACGCTCGCCGACACCGGCGCTCAGGTGACGAAGGAGCTCGTCGAGCAGATCATCACGGAGGAGCTCGACAAGATCGCGGCGGGGCCCGGCTACGACGAGAAGCTGTTCGCGCAGGCGACCGCGCTGTTCAAGGAGGTCGCGCTGGACGACGACTTCGCCGACTTCCTGACCCTGCCCGCCTATGCTCAAATGCCGTAGGACATGCAAAAAGGGGGATCGGTGCTGGAAACGCTGACGGCGGCCCTGCGCTCGCTGCTGCCCCATGACTCGGTGATCGCCGACCCTGTGCGCCTGCGCACGTACGAGTGCGACGGGCTCACCTACCACCGGGCGACCCCCGGCGTGGTCGTGCTGCCCGGCACGGCCGAGCAGGTCGCCCGCGTGGTACGCCTCTGCAACGACTTCGGCGTGCCCTTCGTGGCCAGGGGCTCGGGCACCGGCCTGTCGGGGGGCGCGCTCCCCCGCGAGGACGGCGTCCTCATCGTCACCTCCAAGATGCGCGGGATCCTGGAGATCGACCTGCCCAACCGCAGAGCCGTCGTCGAGCCCGGCGTGACGAACCTGGCGATCACCGAGGCCGTCCGCGACCAGGGCTACTACTACGCCCCCGACCCCTCCAGCCAGCAGGTCTGCTCCATCGGCGGCAACGTGGCGGAGAACTCCGGCGGCGCCCACTGCCTCAAGTACGGCTTCACCGTCAACCACGTCGAAGCCTGCGAGATCGTCACCCCCGACGGCGACCTGGTCACGCTCGACCGGATGGACCCGGGCTACGACCTGCTGGGCGCGTTCATCGGCTCGGAGGGCACGCTGGGCATCGCCACCAAGATCACGGTACGCCTGTGCCGCGCGCCCGAGGCCGTCACCACGGTGCTGGCCGCGTTCGAGAGCATCGAGCAGGGCGGGCAGGCGGTCTCGGCGATCATCGGGGCGGGCATCGTGCCCGCCGCCATCGAGATGATGGACGCGCTGGCCATCGAGGCGGCCGAGGCGGCGGTGGCCTGCTCCTACCCCGCGGGCGCCGGCGCTGTGCTGATCGTGGAGCTGGACGGGCCGGCCGCCGAGGTGGAGCGGCAGTTCGCGCAGCTCAGGGAGATCTGCTCGGCGGCGTTCGAGCTGCGGGTGGCGGCCGATGCGGCCGAACGGGCGGCGATCTGGAAGGGCCGCAAGTCGGCGTTCGCGGCCGTCGGGCGCATCAGCCCGGCCTACATCGTGCAGGACGGCGTGGTCCCGCGCACCTCGCTGCCCGGCGTGCTTGCCGCCATCGACCGGCTCTCGAAGGAGCACGGGATCAGGGTGGCCAACGTCTTCCACGCGGGGGACGGCAACCTGCATCCGCTGGTGCTGTTCGACGACGCGGAGCCGGGGGCGGGAGAGCGGGCCGAGGTGGTGTCCGGCGCGATCCTGGATCTGTGCATCGAGCACGGCGGCTCGATCACGGGCGAGCACGGCGTCGGGGTGGATAAATCGCGCTATATGACGAGGATGTTCAGCGAAGACGACCTGGACACCATGCAACTCGTCCGATGCGCGTTCGACCCCCAGGGGCTGGCGAACCCGGGCAAGGTGTTCCCCACGCCGCGGCTGTGCGGCGAGGTGCCGGGAGTGCGCAAGGGCGTGCACCCCCTCGTCGAGTCCGGGAAGGCGGAACAGCTCTGATGCAGGCCCAGGAAGAAGCGGCGCTGGCCGGAACCGGGGTGACGGTCAGGCCGGCGGACGACGACGACGCCGTCAGCGGCGTGCGTCCCCGCTGGGTGGCGCTGCCCGAGTCGGTCGGTGAGGTCGCGGCCGTGCTGCGGGCCTGCGCGGAGCACGACCTGGCGGTGGTGCCCGCGGGCGGCGGCACGAAGCTGCACTGGGGCCGCCCGCCCGAGCGCTGCGACGTGCTGCTCGACATGTGCTGCATGAACGAGGTGCTCGAACACGCCGCGGGCGACCTCGTCGTGCGCGCGCAGGCCGGGGTGACGATGGACGCCCTGGCCGCCGTGCTCGCGGACAAAGGCCAGGAGCTGGCGCTCGACGTGCCGTTCAGCGAGGGCACGACCGTCGGCGGCACGCTGGCCGCCGCGCTTCCCGGCCCGCGCTCCTTCCGGTACGGCACCGCCCGCGACCTGCTCATCGGCATCACCGTCGTGCTCGCCGACGGCACCGTCGCCAAGTCGGGCGGCAAGGTGGTCAAGAACGTCGCGGGCTACGACCTGGGCAAGCTCTTCACCGGCTCGTACGGCACGCTCGGCGTCATCGCGGAGGCCACGTTCCGCCTGCATCCGCTGCCCCCCGGGCGCCGCTGGGTCACGGCGGAGATCGATCGCGCCGCGCTGCCCCCGGTCGCGGCGGCGCTGGCCGCCTCGCAGGCGGAGCCGAGCGCGGTCGAGGTGGACCGGCCGGAGCCGGACGGCCCGCTCGGCCTGGCCGTGCTGGTCGAGGGGACGGCGGCCGAGTCGCGCGCGCAGGCCCTGCGCGACCTGATCGGCGCCGGAACAGTGACCGATGAGCGGCCTTCATGGTGGGGGCTGATCCTGAACGACGACGTGCTGGTGGAGGTGCGTTTCCCGCCCTCGGGCACGGGGGCCGTGCTGGACGCGGCCGCCGGGGCGGGCCTGGCGCTGCGCGGCTCACCGGTCTACGGCCGGGTGCTGCTGGAGTCGTGGACCGCGGTCGGGGAGCACGAGCTGGCCACCGCGGTGTCCGGGCTGCGCACGAAGGTCGAAGCCGTCGGCGGGCGGGTGAGCGTGCTGTCCTCGCCGTACGAGAGCGTCGACCGGTGGGGGCAGGTGAGCGGGCTGCCGTTGATGCGGCGGGTCAAGGAACGGTTCGACCCCGGGCGCAGGATGTCTCCCGGACGGTTCTTGGGAGGCATCTGACGTGGACCCGAAGCTGATCAACGACTGCGTGCACTGTGGCTTCTGCCTGCCGACCTGCCCGACGTACGCGCTGTGGGGCGAGGAGATGGACTCACCGCGCGGCCGGATCCACCTCATGCAGCAGCACGTCGAGGGCACGCCGGTCACGCCGGAGATGGCCGGGCACTTCGACGCGTGCCTGGGCTGCATGGCGTGCGTCACGGCCTGTCCGTCCGGCGTCCAGTACGACCGGCTGATCGAGCTGACCAGGGTGGAGGTCGAGCGCGAGCACGTGCGCGAGCCGCGGGAGCGCGCCGTGCGCGGGATCGTGTTCAACCTCTTCCCCTACCCGCGCAGGCTGCGGCTGCTGCGGCCGACGATGTGGCTGGCCGCGCGGATGGCGCCGTTCCTCGGCCGGGTGCATCCGAGTCTCGGCGCGATGGCCGCGCTGGCGCCGCGCGTGGAGCACCGGCAGCGGATGCCGCGCGTCATCAGGGCCAGGGGCGAGCGCAGGGCCGTGGTCGGGATGCTCACGGGATGTGTGCAGGGAGAGTTCTTCCCGCAGGTCAACGCGGCCACCGCGCGGGTGCTCGCGATGGAGGGCTGCGACGTGGTGATCCCGCGCGACCAGGGCTGCTGCGGGGCGCTCAGCGTCCACTCCGGGCGCGCCGATCAGGCCAGGCGGCTGGCCAGGCGCACGGTCAAGGCGTTCACCAGGGCCGGGGTGGACACCGTCGTGGTGAACGCGGCCGGCTGCGGGTCGTCCATGAAGGAGTACGGGGAGCTGCTGGGGAGCGAGCCCGGGTTCAGGGTGATGGACCTGTCGGAATATCTGGCCGAGCTGGGGCCCGTGGCCAAGCGGCACCCGCTGCCCCTGACCGTCGCCTATCACGACGCCTGCCACCTGGCCCACGCCCAGGGCATCCGCGCCCAGCCGCGCGAGCTGCTGAGCGGCATCCCCGGGCTGGAGCTGCGGGAGATCCCCGAGTCGGCGATCTGCTGCGGGTCGGCGGGCACGTACAACATCTTCCAGCCGGAGGCCGCTCGCGACCTCGGCGACAGGAAGGCCAAGGCGGTCGGCACCACGGGGGCGGAGCTGCTGGTGTCGGCCAACCCCGGCTGCACCATGCAGATCGCCACGGCCATGCGGCGCGCGGGCGCGGAGATCAGGGTGGCCCACACGGCGGAAGTGCTCGACGCCTCGCTGCGCGGGGTCGCTCTGTGAGCGTCCAGTCGGTCGAGCGGGCGCTCGACGTGCTGGAAGCCCTCGCCGAGCACGGTGGCGAGGCGGGCCTGTCGGAGATCGCCGCCAGGACCGGGCTGCCGTACGGGACCATTCACCGGCTGCTGCAGACCCTGCTCGCGCGCGGCTACGTGCGCCAGGAATCCGACCGCCGCTACGCGCTGGGCGGCGGCCTCGTCCGCCTGGGCGGCATCGCCGAGAGCATGGTCGGCGTGTGGGCGCAGCCGTACCTGACCAAGATGGTCGAGCTGTCCGGCGAGACCGCGAACCTGGCCGTGCTCGAAGGCGACTTCGTCGTCTACGTGGCGCAGGTGCCCTCGCCGCGCAGGCTGCGCATGTTCGCCGAGGTGGGCAGGCGGGTGCTGCCGCACAGCACGGCCGTGGGCAAGGTGCTGCTGGCCGGGCGGCCGGCCACCGACGCGGTCGCCGTCTTCGAGCGGACCGGCATGCCGCGCCGCACCCCGAACACGTTCACCGACCTGACCTCCATGCGCGCCGAGCTGGACCTCGTCAGGGCCCGCGGCTATGCCATGGACCTCGGTGAGGAGGAGCTGGGCGTGCACTGCCTGGCCGTGCCCGTGTGGGACGGCGGCCGGGTGGTGGCGGCGATGTCGGTGTCGGGGCCCGCCGAGCGGATCGACGCGCTGGACCGCGACGACCTCGCGGAGGGCATGCGGAAGATCGCCCTCGACTTCGGCGCCGAGCTCAGCCCCGTAGCGGCTGACGCAGACTGAAGAAACCACCGCCGCCCGCGTGGTGGATGACCGCGATGCGGCCGAGAGGCGAGTCGAACGGCGGCACCGGCACCTGCGCCCCCAGCTCGACGGCCGTCGCGGCGGCCGCGTCGAGATCGGCCACGTCGAAGTAGACCATCCAGTGCGGCGGCACGCCCGTCCAGAGTTCGTTCATCTGCAGCCGCCCGCAGACCGGCTCGCCGCCCGACTTGTAGACGGCGTAGTCGATGCCGCCCGGCACCTGCTCCTGCTCGTACGGGAACAGCGAGGCGTAGAAGGCGTCGGCCGCCTCGCCGTCGGGGACGTTGGCCTCCGCCCAGCTCATCGCCCCTGGTTCGGCCACCACCCCCGCTCCGGCGAACTCCGGCGTCGCCTGATAGAGGGCGAACGTCGCGCCTGAGGGGTCGCTGGCCAGCGCATAGCCCGCGGCCGGCCCCTCGATCAGCTTGCCGCCCGCCGCGTCGAGCTTGGCGACGGCCGAGGTCAGGTCGGAGGTCGCGAGGTAGACCGTCCAGGCGGCCGGGTCGCCGGCCCGCGGATCAGGGGTGATCGCGGCGACGGGACGGCCGCCGAGGCGGCACATCGTCCATCCGCCCTGCGCATGGCACTCCCACCCCAGCAAATCGGCGTAGAAGCGCTCGGCGGCGACGGCGTCCGTGGTGAGGAGCTGCGCCCAGCAGGGCGCGCCGTCGGGAAAACCGGTTCTCTCTGCCATGGTCCGAGCCTGTCACATCGCTAGGACAAAGTACGCTGTTGCGCTATGGGCAACAGCACGACCGTGCAGTCGGTCGACCGGGCCATCGCGATCCTCGAGATCCTGGCCCGCGAGGGCGCCACGAGGGTCACGGACCTGGCGGTGGAGCTCGACGTGCACAAGTCCACCGCGTTCCGGCTGCTGGCGGCGCTGGAGCAGGGCGGGCTGGTGGAGCAGAGCGGCGATCGCGGGCGCTACCGGCTGGGGTTCGGCGTCGTACGGCTGGCCGGCGCGGCCACGGCCCAGCTCGACCTGTCGCGCGAGAGCAGACCTGTGTGCCTGCGCCTGGCGGAGGCGGTGGGCGAGACCGTCAACATCGCGGTGCCGCAGGACGGCGACACGGTCAACATCAGCCAGGTGCGCGGCCCCGCCGCGATCAGCGGCCACAACTGGGTCGGCCAGCGCACCCCCTCGCACGCCACGTCGAGCGGGAAGGTGCTGCTGGCCTTCGGCGCCCTGCGCCTGCCCCCCGAGCTGGAGCGCTACACGCCGCGGACGATCACGTCGGAGCCTGGGCTGGAGCTCGGCGCGATCAGGGAGCGCGGCTGGGCCGGCACCGTGGAGGAGCTGGAGGTGGGGCTGAACGCGGTGGCCGCGCCGATCAGGGGCGGCGACGGCTCGGTGGTGGCCGCGGTCAGCGTCTCGGGGCCCTCCTACCGGCTGACGCCGCCCCGGCTGCCCGAGGTGGGCGAGTTGCTCGTCGAGGGCGCGCGGGAGATAAGTCAGCGAATCGGCTATTACCGTTAGGGCATGTGCAGAAGCATCAAGACGCTGCGTCCACCGTTCACCGAGAGCGTGACCGAGGAGGACGTGCGCGCGGCCGCGTTGCAGTACGTCAGGAAGATCTCCGGGTTCCGCGCGCCCGCCGCGCACAACGCCGAGGCGTTCGACCGGGCCGTCGAGGCCGTCACCAAGGCCTCTGAGGAGCTGCTGGGGGCGTTGCAAGTTCGCGGAGGTCGTTGACAGGGTCTTCCTGCGGGGGAAGTGTTCCCGGGTATAACCCCAGCGATTCCCCCAGGGAGCTCCCATGATCAGCGGGCTGTACCAGGGACAGGACGGCGACTCGCGGCTGGCGCTCCGGCTCGACGTCGACGGCGCCAGGCCCACCGGGCGGGTGAGCGGCGACCTGTTCACCGTGGCGGGCGCGACGACCTCCTACGCGGGCTCGTTCGTGGTCAACGCCCCCTCCGTGCGGGCCGAGGGCGGCGAGGCGCGGATCAGCGGGCGCGGGAGCTTCACGTTCGAGACCGCGGACAAGGACGTGAGCATCGCCGTCTCCGAGGGGACGGCCGCGGCGGAGGTCGCGGGGCGGACGTATCGGGTGGCCTTCGCCTCGCCGTTCTTCCGCAGCGTGCTGCTGGAGCAGGACTCCGTGACGGGGACCGTGCCGTTCGTGTCGTACGCGACGGGCTCGCTGCCGGGGCCGGCCGGCGCTCCCGCGCGGGAGCTGAACGTGAGCTCGGCGTACGCGGAGGCGGGCATCGAGCTGACCGTCGCGGAGCCGGGGGTGATCCCCGTGGACGGGTCGGGCGCGGACCTGGCGTGGGACGACGCCGAGCTGCACCACGCGATGACGCAGCAGTTCGCCTCGTTCGGCGACGCGCCGGCCTGGCGGCTGTGGCTGCTGGTGGCCAGCAAGCACGTGGGCGGCTACCGGGGGATCATGTTCGACTACAACGACGCGCACCAGCGGCAGGGGTCCGCGGTGTTCTACGACGCGATCAGGGGCGACACGCCGCAGGCGCACCGGGCGCAGTTACGCACGTACGTGCACGAGCTCGGGCACGCCTTCAACCTGCTGCACTCCTGGCAGAAGAACCTCGCCAGCCCGCCCCAGCCCCTCGGCCCCGACGGCGGCTTCGGCGACCTGTCGTGGATGAACTACGTACAGAACTACCGCCCTGGCGGCGAGCCCGGTTACTGGGCGGCGTTCCCGTTCCACTTCACCGACCCCGAGCTGGTGCACCTGCGGCACGGCTTCTTCCGCGAGGTGACCATGGGCGCGAACGCGTTCGGCACCGGGGCCGCCGAGATCGCACCCTTCGAGCAGCCCGTCGAGGACCTGTCGGGCCTGCGGCTCGAACTACGCGCCAAGGAGTCGTTCGAGCTGGGCGAGCCCGTCGTGATCGAGTTCAAGCTGTCGTACGCCGGCGAGCCCCGCACGACGCACGGCCACCTGCATCCGGACACGGAGTTCACCCAGGTGTCGATCACGCAGCCGGGCGGCAGGACCGTGCTGTACCGGCCGATGATGCGGCACTGCGTGGACTCCTCGCCGCAGATCCGCCTGGACACCGGCAACCCGGCCATGTACCGCAGCGCGTACATCGGGCACGGCCGCGACGGCCACTACTTCCAGCAGCCCGGCGAATACCAGGTGCGCGCCCAGTACATCGCGGCCGACGGCTCCCGCATCGTCTCCCCCGCCTGCCTGGTCAAGGTGCGTCTGCCGGTCAGCCGCGACGACCACCAGGTGGCCGAGCTCATGCTGGGCGAGGAGCAGGGCAAGCTGTTCTCGCTGCAGGGCTCCGACTCCCCCGCGCTGCGCTCGGGGAACCAGGCGCTGGACGAGGTGATCGACAGGTACGGCACGCACCCGCTGGCCGTCTACGCCCGCCTGGTCAAGGGGCTGAACGCCGAGCGGGAGTTCAAGGCGCTGACGGCGGGCAAGCGGCTGCGCGTACGCCCGCCGGACCCCAAACAGGGCATCGAGCAGCTCACCCACGTCGCCAACGACGCCACCCTCGACAACATCACCCTCAACCTGGTGATGCGCCGCCTGGCCAGGGCCGAAGCCCGGCAGGGCGACCTGGGACGGGCGAACGCGGTCATGGACCGGATGGTCGCGGTCTTCCAGGCCAAGGGGGTGAACCCCATCATCATGGGGCAGATCCGGCAACAGGCCGAGCTGACCAAGTCCGCGCTGAGCGCCGAGCTATGACTCCGTGCGCATGACGGGCCGGCCGCCCGAGCAGGTGATCTTGAGCTCGAGCTCGTCGCCCTCGTGCGGCTCGAACTCGACCTTGGCCTCGACGGCGGGGCCCGGCTCGACGTCGTCCACTGAGTAGTCCTGGGCCGGGCTCCACGAGCGCAGCGTGACCAGGTCTCCGTCGCAGGAGGCGATCACCGTCCCGCCCGCGCTGCGGATCAGCTTGCCCTGCGCCGCCTGCGACGGCGCGGCACCGGGCGTGGCCGCCGCCCGCGTGGTGGCGGTGGCCAGGGCCGAGCGCACCTCGCCCTGGCTGAGCACGTGGCTGCTGGTGCCGGTGAGGCCGTTTCCGAGGAGGCCGAGCACCGCCACGGCCGTGCCGGTGGCGGCGACGGCGGTGGCGGCCCAGGCGGCTACGAGTCTCTTCATCGCCCCCAGCTTCCCCCCTGTACGGCTAATGCCAGGTTAAGGCGACGCTAAGGCTGCTCA
Source organism: Nonomuraea rosea (assembly GCF_039539705.1). Lineage (NCBI taxonomy): Bacteria > Bacillati > Actinomycetota > Actinomycetes > Streptosporangiales > Streptosporangiaceae > Nonomuraea > Nonomuraea rosea. The sequence goes on from NZ_BAABDQ010000031.1 coordinate 41,987, forward strand.
AGGCATGGCCAGGGAGCGTCTACGTTTCTTGATATGGCTGACATCCTGCTCATCGAGGACGACGTGGCGATCCGCACCGCGCTCAGCCGCGGGCTGCGGGAGCTCGGCCATGCCGTCTCCTCCTCCCCGACGGCGCTGGACGGGCTGCGGCTGGCCGTGCAGGACCGGCCCGACCTGATCGTGCTCGATCTCGGGCTGCCCGACCTCGACGGGGTGGAGCTGCTGCGGATGCTGCGCGCGGTCAGCCGGGTGCCGGTCATCGTGGCGACCGCCCGCGACGGCGACGCCGAGATGGTGCCGGTGCTGGACGCGGGGGCCGACGACTACGTGGTCAAGCCGTACAGCGCGGCGCAGCTCGACGCGCGGGTGCGGGCCGTGCTGCGGCGGGCGGGCGAATCCACGCCCGAGCCGCTGGCGGTCGGGACGCTGAGAGTGGACCCGCGGGCGCGCACGGCCACGCTCGACGGGGCGGCGCTGGATCTGACGCCGCGCGAGTTCGACGTGCTGCACTATCTCGCGGCGCGGCCCGGCGAGGTGGTCACCAAGCGGGAGCTGCTGACCGAGGTGTGGCAGCTCCCGTACGGCGGCGCGGACAAGACCGTGGACGTGCACCTGTCGTGGCTGCGCAGGAAGCTGGGCGAGACGGCCTCGGAGCCCCGGTTCCTGCACACCGTGCGCGGCGTCGGCGTCAAGCTGGTCGAGCCGTCATGAGCGGCGCGACCGGCGACGCGGGGGGCGCGGGGGGCGCGGGGGGCGCGTCATGAGGCGGTGGCTGGCGTTGCTCGTCGCGGCGACGACGTCCCTCGTCCTGATCGCGCTGCTGGTGCCGATGGCGCTGCTGATCCGCGCCGTGGCCGAGAACGGCGCGATGAGCCGGGCCACCGCCGCCGCCGAGTCCGTGGCGGTCGCGGTGGGCACGCCCGACCTGGAGCTGGCCGTGGAGCAGCAGGCGCGGCCCGTGACGGTGTTCCTGCCCGGCGGGAGCTCGGTGGGCGTGTCGGCCGCGCGTTCCGACGCGGTACGCCTGGCCGCGACGGGCCGCAGCGTCACCGCCTCGGCCCCGGGCGGCAGGGAGGTGCTCGTCTCCGCGCAGTCGCCGGAGGGCACGGCCGTGATCAGGGTGTTCGTGCCGGACGCGGAGCTGATGCGGGGCGTGCGCGAGGCGTGGCTGGCGCTGCTGCTGCTCGGGCTCGCCCTGGTGGTGCTGGGGATCGTGCTGGCCGACCGGCTGGCGCTGGCCGTGACGCGGCCGGTGGACGGGCTCGCGCGGGTCTCGCACCGGCTGGCCGGAGGGGATCTGAGCGCCCGGGCGGAGCCTGGCGGGCCTCCCGAGGTGCGCTCGGTGGCGCTGGCGCTCAACCAGCTCGCCGGGCGGATCGACGACCTGCTGGTGGCCGAGCGGGAGTCGGTGGCGGACCTCTCACACCGGCTCCGTACGCCGCTGACGGGCCTCAGGCTGGACGCGGAGTCGCTGCGGGACCCCGAGGAGGCGGCACGGCTGCAGACCCGGGTGGACGCGCTTGAGCGGGCCGTGAGCGCGGTCATCACCGAGGCCCGGCGGCGCTCGGCGGGCCGCGGGTCGTGCGACGCGGTGGCGGTGGTGCGCGAGCGGGTCCGGTTCTGGTCGGTGCTGGCCGAGGACCAGGGGCGGGAGGTGGCGATCTCCCTGCCGGCCGCGCCGCTGCCGGTCGCGGTGGGGGCCGAGGAGCTGGCCGCCTGCGTGGACGCGCTGCTCGGCAACGTCTTCGCGCACACTCCCGAAGGGGCGGCGATGTCCGTACGGCTCGCGCCGCGTTCCGAGGGGGCGCTGCTGGCGGTCGAGGACTCGGGGCCCGGCTTCGAGCCCGCGCTGCTGGAGCGGGGGAACAGCGCGGGCGGCTCGACCGGGCTCGGCCTCGACATCGCCCGGCGTACCGCGGAGTCGTGCGGCGGCCGCCTGACCGTCTCCCGGCCGGCGGGCGGCGGCGCGCTCGTGGAGGTGACCCTGACCGCCCCGGCGGCTGGGCCCGAACAGGCTTGAGCGGGCGACGGCCCGGGGAGCCGCCGCTCCCCGGGCCGTCACGTGCTATTCGGCGGACCAGGCCGGTCCGAGCCCGCCGGGGAAACCGGCGAGGAAGTCGGCGACCGCGGCCACGGCCGCGTCCCCGGTGACGAGGTCGGACCGCTCGAAGTCCCCGAGCTGCCCGCCGCACACCAGTTTGACCTGCCCGCCGCCGGCGTCGGACCCCCTGAGCTGCAGGATCGCGCCGTCCGCCGACTCGCCGGTGACCAGGAAGAGCTCCGGGCCGCCCGCGACGGAGACGTACCTGAACGGCTCGTCGTCCGTCACGGACACCTCCGTGAACCGCAGGCCGTCGAGGCGGCCGATCGATGCGGCGATGCGCTCCATGCCGGGATCGTCCACCTCCCAGTCGTCGGTCTTCGAGCCGGTCCTGTCGTCTCCAGCCAGCTTGATCACAGCGCGCCTACCCCAGCCGTATGGGAATCGATGGTCTTCGTGTCGCATTGATGGTGAAGATCCCGGAGGGCGTGTGCACGAGCAATTCCTCGACGCCCAGCCCGCGCATCAGCGATCCGACTCCGCCCGTCGCGCCACACGATCGGCAGAAGTCGCGATCGACGTGCAGGACCGCCACCTTGCCCTTCGCTCCAGCGTTCTTCGCCTGCTGGAAGACGTCCGCCTCGGCGTGGGTCTTGGTCTGCGCGTTGACGCGGATGTCGATGTTCCGGCCGTGCGCGTTCCTGCCGAAGAAGACCTGGCCGTCTATCTTAAGCCGGGCCGCGGTGAAGACGTCGTCCGCGCTGCCCGCGGACGGCATCCCCTGACGGGCCCGGTACGCGCGCAGCTCACCCCATCCGCAGTTGTGGACGAGGACGGGCGTCGCCTCGGCGACCACGTAGTACGTGTGCAGGTCGGCGATCGTGAAGTTGTGCACCCGTTCCTGGGCGGTCCACTTCTGGATCGCCTTGACCTGGACGAACGTCCCCGCGCTGGTGCGCAGCCACATTCCGGGCGCGAGATCCCCGGCGTCGAGCCACGCGTGCGCCGACTCGACCCAGAACGGGTGCCCATCCGTGGCCACCAGGTGGCCGCCGGACTCCAGGGAGACCTTGACGAGGTGCTTCTCACCCTCACCGAGGATCTGCCGCACGACGGGCTTGGCGGCCGTCTCCCCCGTCTCCGGGTCGGTCGCGACGACCTCCTCGCCGAGCCGTACGTCCTCGATCGGCCTGGACGTGCCGTCCGCCATCAGGACGAGGGTGCCGGCGGCGAAGCTGTTGCGGGTGGGGCAGGCGTCGCCCGCCTCGACCTTCGGCTTGGCCGACGGCTGCTGCGTCTTGGTCTTCGCCTTGGCCTTGGCCGCCAGGGCCTTCGCCCGCTCGGCCGCCTCCGCCGCCAGCTTCTTGGCCTGGGCCTCGGCCGCCGCCTTGGCCGCCGCCGCCTTCTCCGCGGCTGCCTTGGCCGCCTTGGCGGCCGCCGCCTTGGCCGCCTCCGCCGCGCGTTCCGCGCCGCGCAGGATGGCCTTGGCCCACTTCAGCTCCTGGAAGAAGGCGATGACCGCCTTGCCGGCCTTCCAGATGGCCCCGATGATCTTCGGCGCCTTGAAGATCTTGCCCCACGGCAGTGAGCCGACGACGGCGGAGATGCAGGCGCCGAGGTCGCCCTGGAGGCAGTTGATGATGTCGTTGACGCCCAGGATCTCCATCAGGATCTGGCCGCCGGCCTCCAGGATCACGTCCAGGATGCTCTTGTTCTGCATCTGCTGGGCCTTGGCCACGTCCTCGGGGCTCGGGCCCGGCTCGGCCTCCTGACCCGGTGCCGTCTCGCCGCCGCCGGTGGCCCCGGCGTCGGGCATCTCGCCCGTGGGGTCGGTGAAGACGAGCGGGTTGTTGGCCGCGTAGGTGTAGGCGGAGGTCGCACCCGCGCTGATGGGCATCGGGTCGGTGCTGGTGAACCGGCCCGTGCCCGGGTTGTAGTTGCGTTCACGCAGGTAGTAGTTGCCCTCACCGGTGGTGTCGTCCTGGTAGGCGCCGGTGAAGCGCAGCGGGTTCGACGGCGCCGCCTCCGCTCCCGTCTCCGCCTGCGGGGTCTTCCCGGCGGGCGCGGTGAGCGTGGTGCCGGTACGCGGGTTGCCGAACGGGTCGTAGTCGTAGCCCGCCTCGACCTGGCCGGTCGGTGAGAGCATGTTGGCCACGCCGCCGAGCCAGTCGTGCGTGTAGATGTGCGCGCCGTCGCCGAGGATCATGGCGAGCGGCTCGTCGTCGGGGCCGTAGCCGAAGATCCGCTTGTCCAGCGTGGCGCCGGAGGCGTCGGTGGCCGTGTCGAGGGCGATCTGCGGCAGCGTGCCGTTGGTGTCCCAGCTCCACCGCTGCGTGCCGCCGGGGCCGGCGGCGCTCAGCCGCAGCCCGGTGGCGTCGTAGGTGAAGGACGTGGCCTTGCCGTTCACGTTCGCCGTGGCGAGGCTGCTGTCGAGGTTGTAGGTGAACCTGTCCGCCCCGGCGCGGATCTGGTTGCCGTTGACGTCGTAGGCGAAGTCCTTCGAGGTGAGACCGCCCGGCTTGACCACGGTCTCGCGCTGGAGCTGGTCGGCGGCGTCGTAGAGGTAGGTGGTGAGGTCGTTGCCCGCCGTGCCGGTCCGCTTCTGGCTGAGGCGGTTGCCCATCAGGTCGTAGCTGTAGTCGATGCGCCCGGTCATCTCGCTGCCGTACGCGCAGCTCGTGGCCGAGTAGCAGGCCGAGGTCACCCGGTTGACGTCGTCGTAGTCGTAGGCGACCGACTCGGTGCGCTCGCCCCTGGTGGTGACGACCTTGGTCGGGTTGCCGACCCGGTCCAGCGTCAGGTCGTACGCCGACACCGGGGCCGCGTCACCGGCCGCGGTGCGCACGCCGGTCAGCCGGCCCGCCTCGTCGTACGCGCGCTTCTCGGTCAGCCCGCCCGTCGGCAGCGTGGTGCTCGTACGCCGGCCCGCCGGGTCGTAGCCGAACCGCCATTCGGTCTCCCCCACGGTGTGCGAGGTGACCCGGCTGTCGTCGTCGTAGCCGATGCCGACCTTCGTGCCGTCGGGGTAGACGCGTGAGGTGATGTTGCCGCGCTCGTCGTAGCCGTAGGTGAACTTCTCCTCCGCCTGCCCGGCCGTCTTGCGGACGACGTTCTCGATCTGGTCCTCGTCGTCGTACTTCACCTCGCGCACGCCGGTCGGGTCGCCGTAGGCGGTGGTGCGGTCCTTGGCGTCGTAGGCGAAGGTGTAGACCGGGCCCTGCGAGCCGAGCGTGGTCCTGGTGCGCCGGCTGAGGATGTCGTACGCGCTGGTGACCGTGCGCTTGGCGCGCTCCTCCGGCGTCAGCCACTCGGGGCCGTTGATCGCGATCGCCGTCAGCGGGTTGCTCTCCGCGTCATAGGCGATCTCCACCCGGCGGGCCAGCGGGTCGGACCTGGTGACCAGGCGTCCCGCGTCGTCGTACGCCATCCGCGTGTGGCGGCCCATCGGGTCGCGGACCGACTCCAGCATCCCGTCCGCCGCGTAGTTGTAGACGGTGGAGCGGGCGGTGGGATCGAGCGGGTTGTACGGAGTGTCCGGCGTGTGCACCGTCGCCAGCAGGTCGTCCTCGCGGAACGACTGGTGGGTGGTCCGGCCGAGCGGATCGGTGACGGCCGAGACCCGGTTGCTCACGTCGTAGGTGATCTTCGTGGTGCTGCCCAGCGGGTCGATCGACTTGACCTGGTTCCCGGCCTGGTCGTACTCGTAGCGGGTGGTGAACTTGTCGGGGTCCGCGCCCTCGGCGTTGCCGCGCGGGTCGGTGACCTTGCTCAGCAGGCCGTCGTCGTCGTAGGCCCAGGTGGTGATGCCGCCGGTGGCGCTGGTCTCCTTGATCCGGTTGCCGGCCTCGTCGTACTCGGTCTTGGTGGTCTTGCCGCCCGAGTCGGTGATCTCGGTCTGGCGGCCGGCCTTGTCGTAGGCCGCGCGCGTCTCCCTGCCGAGGTTGTCCGTGGTGGCCCTGAGCCGGCCCGCGGCGTCGTGCGTGAACGAGGACTGCTTGCCGAGCTCGTCCGTCTTGGCGGTGGTGCGGTCGAGCGGGTCCACCTTGACGTCGCGATCGACGTGCCCGCCGCCCGGGTACGGGTGCCGCACGCGGACCAGGTTGTCGTTCGCGTCGTAGAAGTAGGTGGTGGTGTAGTCGGCCTTGTTCGCGCCCGGCTCGTTGCCGAGCGGCGAGACGACGCTCTTGAGCAGGCCCTTGCCGTCATAGGCGTAGGAGGTGACGATCGGCGCGCGGGTCCGCAGCAGCTCCTGCGAGGTCGCCTGGCGGCCCGCCTCCGTGTAGGTGTAGGCGCTGGTACGCCGCTCGTCGTCGACCGTCTTCAGCAGGCCGTTGGCGAAGTAGGCGTAGGTCGTCGTCTGGCCGGTGGGCGTCTGCTTGCGGATGAGCCGGCCGGTCTCGTCGTAGCCGCTGCGCCAGGCCCCGAACTTGCCCGGCTCCAGCGTGCTGAGCAGCCGGTCCTGGGCGTCGTAGCCGTACCTGGTCGTGTAGGCGGCGCGGTTGCCGCCCTGCACGGTGCCGCGCGGGTCGATCGTGGCGATCTCGCGGCCCGTGAGGTCGTACACCGACTCGGCCCGCCGTCCGAGCGGGGACACCGTCGCCTTGAGCAGGCCGGCGTTCAGGCCGCCCGGCGGGAAGTGCTCGAAGCGGGTGACCTTGCCGCGCTGGTCCTTGGTCGCGATCAGCAGGCCGCGGGCGTCGTACTCGTAGGTGACGTCGTGGTTCTCGGGGTCCACGCTGCGTACGAGCTCGTTGAACTCGTTGTAGGTGTCCTTCCACACCTGGCCGTTGGCGTCGGTGTGCTCGGTCGGGTTGTTGTTCGCGTCGAACGCGACCTTCTCCGAGTACCCCAGCGGCCGCGGCGCCCTGGCCTCGATCCGGTTGCCGTTGGCGTCGAACGTGGCCTCGTGCTGGTGCTGGTTGCCGTTGACCACCAGGTCCCTGTTGAGCGCACGGTCGTAGCGGTGGTTGTCGGAGTCGCCGGTGCCGCGCTGGGAGTAGACCAGGGTGTTGCCGCGGTAACCGTCCCAGATGACCACGCCGTCGGGGTCGGTGGTGGTGGCCTCCTGCTTGGCGGCGTCCCACGCGAACGTGGTCTGCTTTCCGAGACCGTCCTTCTGCGCGGCCATCCGGCCGTCGGCGGCGTAGGTGTTGAAGATGGCCGCCACCCGGTGCGGGTCGATCACCTGGGCCAGCAGCCCGTTGGCGTGGTAGGCGTACTTCCACGGGAAGCCGCGTGCGTCCAGCGCGGACGTCAGCAGGCCGCCGGTGTAGAAGTAGTTCACGTTGCGGCCGTCGGGCAGGCTGATCTCGCGGATCAGGCCGCCTTCGACGCGCACCCTGACGATCCGGCCCGAGGCGTCGGTGATCTTGACGCCGGGGCTCTCGTAGGCGAGCGTGACGCCGACGTCGCGGGCGTTGCGGACGGCGGTCAGCCGGCCCTGCGCGTCGAAGACGTAGCGCACCTGCCTGGGCGTGGCGAGCACCCAGCCGCCGTCGGTCTTGCGCAGCGTGCTGCGCACGCCGGGCGGGCGCTGGTACGCGCCGCCGTCCTGCGCGGTGTACCTGGCCTGCGCGCCGTCCTCGGCCCGCACGGTCGCGACGCCGTCCTGCTCGCTGACCCGCATGTCGTACGACCACGCCCACCCCGGCCCCAGCGGGCTCGGCCCCCGGTTCATGGACGAGTACGTCCGCGCGGTGACGAACTGCGGCCCGAACGAGGTCATCGCGAAGTCCTGCTCGGTACGCACGTACGCGCCGGTGCCGGTGTTGACCCCGAGCGCCCGCTGAGCCTGCCCGGCCGACGTCAGCGCCAGCGCGTTGCCGCACCCGCACCCGGCCGCCTGCTCATCGGGCACCGGCGGCGGGTCGATCGTCTCCCGCGGCGCGGCCAGGTCCGAGGGCCCGGACGCGACCTCCCTGTCGTCGTAGACCGCCGCGGCGGTGACGAAGTACTCCTTGCCCGTCTCCAGCACCCAGCCGTCCGCGGTGCCGAAGGAGCGGCAGTAGTCCCCCGCGCCGCCGCAGGTCAGCGTGGTCTTGTCGAGCTCGGCCCGGGGCACGAGCACCGACGCCTGCTCGGTGGGCGAGTCCTTCTCGTACAGCCGCACCCTGGCGCCCGACCACGACGGATCCACCTGGCCCGCGCCGAAGTACAGCACCAGCGAGGTGTCGCCGAGCACGAACCCGGGCCGCAGCGACAGCGCGCTGAACCCGTCCTCGACGGCGGCGGGCGCGGCGGCCGGGCGGCCGGTGGAGCCGATGGCGGCGGCGGTGGCCGCGGCGGCCTGCCTGGCCAGCGGCGACCATTGCCGGTCCGCGACCTTGGCCGGCTTGCCCTCGGCCTTGGTGCCCGGCGGCACCACCGGCGGACGTTTATCGGGGCTGAGCGCCGCGTCCGGGCGGACCCCCGCGGGCATCGGCCGGGCCGCGGGCGCGCCGCCCTGCGTGACCTTCGGGACCGGTGGATCGGCTTGGGCGGCGGCCACGTCGATGGGCGCCAGGAACGACGCCGCTAACGTGGAGACCAGTAACAGCACCCTAATTCGGGCACGTCTGAATCGACTCTTGGCGGGCATTGCTCGAACCTCCCCCGTGGAGGGACAGAAAGCTAAAATGGCCGACTTTCCGAGTACAAATTCGAAGGAAAGCAGCTGGCAACGATCACGACAAGGAGGTTTCGCGTGCGTGACACTCCGTGCGCGACCAGGGACAGAGCTCGGCCGGCTGCGGGGACGGCGGGCTTCAACTGCTGAGATGCTTTCTTGTACCGTTCCAGCGAATGACCACGGCGCCGTTTCCCGAATTCGGCGCTCCGGCGCCGCCGAAATCACCCTGATCAGCCAAGACAGCCGCTGACCTTATTGGGCCCCATAGCACGGTGTTATGGAAAAGCGATATGGCGGCCGGCTGTGCCATGGTGCTGCTGTTAACCGCGGCTTAGCGCGCGGTTATCGAAGATCGCGGTTTCGTGGAGTCATGCAGATCACGAAGAAGTTCATCGTCGTCGGTGCCGGGGTCGTCGCGCTGGTCGCGGGCGGTGGCGCCGCCTTTGCCGCCACTTCCTCCTCGGCCGCCCCCGCCCCCAAGGTCACGGCCGAGCAGGCCATCCAGACCGCGCAGAAGCAGGTGCCGGGCGCCTGGGTCGACGAGCTCGACCACGACAGCCGCGGCAAGCAGGCGGACACGTGGGAGCTCGAGCTCGTCAAGGGCGCGGAGCGCCACGAAGTGGACGTGGACGCGGCCACCGGCAAGGTCACCAAGCACGAGACGGAGCAGGCCGACAACGACGACGACGGCAGCGACGACTGACCCATCACGCGAAAGACGCCGGCCCGCCACACGGCGGGCCGGCGTCCTCATGTCTGGACGGGGTTCAGCGGGTCATGCGCATGACGATCGGGCGGTGGTCGGAGGCGGTGGTCGAGAGCACGGAGCCGCTCGTCGTGGTGATGCCCTTGGTGTAGACGTAGTCGATGCGGGCGTTGCCGAGCGTGGGCATGTTCGCGTACTTGGCGCCGGTGTCGGCCCAGCCCGCGCTCACGAACTGCTTCGACAGCGCGTCCGTGGGCGGGGCGTTGAAGTCGCCGGTGAGGATCAGCCCGGTCCTCGATCCGAAGTAGGCGCGCACCTTGTCGGCCTGCGCCTCGCGGCGGGCCACCGAGGTCGCCGACAGCCCGGGCGACAGGTGCGTGCTGAACACCGTGACCGCCGAGCCGCCGCCCAGGTCGAGCTTGACGCCGGCCATCGAGCGGTTGACGGGGCAGGTGGCGAAGTCGGAGAGCGGGATCGTCACCCGCTCGACGATCCTGAACTTGGACAGGATCGCGTTGCCCGCCTTGCCGGGCTGCGGGTCGTCGCACGGGCCCACGTCGTCGCCCACGCCGAAGTGGGCGTTGGCGGTGAGGTCCCAGCCGAGCTCAGCGGCCAGTTGCGCGACCTGGTCGGCGTCCGGCCTGCGATGGATCTCCTGAACCGTGACGATGTTCGCGCCGCTGCCGCGGATCACCGCGGCGATGGCCTTCATGTCGGCACCGTCACCATGGACGTTCCAGTCGAGGACGACCAGGCTCGTCGCCGCCTGTGCCGTGGCCGGAACCATGGTGGCGGCCACGGCAAGCATGGCCGCCGCGAGCACTTGCAAACCCCTTGTCATGATCCGGATCTTACGGACGTCGTGACCGGCCGTACAGAGATCAGCAACCGTCGAGAATGGTCTTCATCGCGTCCTTCTCGGCCGAGGTCACCCACACCTCGTACTTCGCCTTCACGTCGATCTGGCGGGCGATGTACGTGCACCTGTACGCCTTGCGCGGCGGGAGCCAGGTGGCGGCGTCGGAGTCGCTCTTCTGGCCGTTCAGCGGGCCGTCCACGGCCATCAGGTTCAGCGGGTCGTTGGCGAACTCCTTGCGCTTGGTCGCCGACCACTGCTGCGCGCCCTTCTGCCAGGCGTCCGACAGCGGGATCAGGTGATCGATCTGGACGGCCGTGCTGGTGTCCTGGCCGCGCTTGAAGTCGATCGTCTTGCCGCTGTACGGGTCCTTGAGCGTGCCGCTCAGCACGATGCAGTCATGGGTGCCCGACTTGAACTTCTCGTTGTCCAGATCGCGCTTGAGTATGTCGTTGCGGGTGTCGCAGCCGTTGTGGTCCACATCCGACCAAGCGGAACCGAACTCGTCGCGGTCGAAGCCGGTCTTGGGGGCACGGCCCTTGACGGAGAGCTTGGCCAGCTTCTTGCGGGCGTCCGACACCGAGGCCGAGTCCGCTTTTGAGGTCTTGGGGCCCGACGACTGCGCTTCGAGCCCTCCGCAACCGGCCAGCATCGCCATGGTGGCCAGACCGGCCATGAACGCCCGAACGCGCACGTGTACTCCCAGGCCTCGATTGCCAAGCAAAGTTTAGGTCTAGTAAGTGCCCATAAATGGTCTTATAACGCCTTGATCGCGTCGATCAGCCACTCTGCCAGGTATTTCGTGAACGAAGACCTGACGTAGATCCGGTAGGCGTCGCCGTCCCGCCGCTCCAGCAGCACCGCGGTCCTGCCCAGCAGCGTCTGGGCGTGACCGGGGAAGACCGACGGGTGCAGGTCGATGGGACAGCCGGTGATCAGGACGTCGAGGGCGGAGGAGCCGGAGAGCTCCAGGATCGTCCGCTGCCCCGACACGTCCACCCAGCCGGGCCCGGGATCCTGGTGACCGGCCACGAGCCACCAGTCCGGGCCCAGCCGCAGGCCCGCGCCCGGATCCGTGCCCCGGACCTCCCACATGGGCACGAACGGCACCTCCCGCAGGCGCGCGTCCGGGCTGCTCACGGCCTCGAAGCGGGCGGCGAAGGCGGCGGCGGGGCTCTCCGCCCGGCAGTCGCCCCGATACGGCTCGGGCGCGGCCGTCAGGGGGTCGCCGTCGCGGCGGGCGTTGTCAGGGTCGTAGAGGACGGGGTCCACGACGGTCACGGCATGCCTGGCGCCTCCTGCCACCGCCGTCAGCCGGTCGCCGGGCGCGACGTTCCTGGCCAGGGCGAGGCTGAACGGGCGGCCGAGCGCGGCGCTGACGTAGCTGCTGGTCACGTGGCCGAGCATGGACGCCCCGTCGGACGACGCGACCAGCTGGGCCCCTTCCTCGACGAACGCGGCCGGGTCGTCGGCCAGCAGGCCGATCAGGCGCTTGCGATCCGCTCTGGCGGTGTCCTGGCGGGCATGGGAGCGCTTGCCGACGAAGTCCGGCTTGCGCTTGGAGACGATCCACGCCATGCCGAGGTCCTGCGGGGTGACCGTCCCGTCCGTCTCCTGGCCGACGATCGCGAACCCCTTCTCGGCGCGCAGCACGTGCATGGTCTCGGTCCCGTACGGCACCGCGCCGAGGCCCAGGACCGTCTCCCACAGCGCCCTGCCGTACCGCCACGGCACGTTCACCTCGTAGGCCAGCTCGCCCGAGAAGCTGATCCTGAACACCCGGCCCTCGACGCCGAGCACGTCCGTGGCCGCGTACCGCATGAACGCCAGATCCACCGCCTCCGGCGCGACGACGGCGATGACCTCCCGCGCGCGCGGCCCGGCGACGGCGACCGTCGCCCAGTGGTCGGTGACCGACGTGAACGACACGTCCAGCTCCGGCCACTCCGTCTGCCGCCACTCCTCCAGCCAGTCGAGCACCGCGGCGGCGTTGCCCGTGGTCGTGGTCATCAGGAAGTGGTCGTCGGCGAGCCTGGTCGTGGTGCCGTCGTCGAACACCATCCCGTCCGCCGTGCACATCAGGCCGTAGCGGCAGGCGCCGACGGCCAGGGTGGAGTACATGTTCGTGTAGATCCGGTCCAGGAACCCGCCCGCGTCCGCGCCCCGGATGTCGACCTTGCCGAGCGTGGAGGCGTCCATGGCCGCGACGGCGGTGCGCGCCGCCCGGCACTCGCGCAGCACGGCGGCCTCCATGGGCTCGCCGTCCACGGGGAAGTACCAGGGCCGCTTCCACTGGCCGACGTCCTCGAACACGGCCCCGCGCGCCACGTGGGCGTCGTGCATGGCGGTGGTCCTGACCGGGTCGGACAGCGCGCCGCGGTCGCGTCCCGCCAGCGTGGCGAACGACACCGGCACGTACGGCGGCCGGAACGTCGTGGTGCCGATCCGGCCGGGCCCGGCGCCGAGCAAGGTGGACATGACGCCCACGACGACCGCGCCCGAGGTCTTGCCCTGGTCGGCCCCGGTGCCCGCGGTGGTGTAGCGCTTGACGTGCTCCACCGAGCGCATCCCGGTCCCCGTCGCCCTGGCCAGGTCGGCCACGGTCACGTCCCGGTGCAGGTCCGCGAACGCCGGCTCCCCCGTGCCGGGGCCTTCGACGAGCCAGAGTGCGGCAGGCGGCCGCTGCGGACGTTCATCGCAATCCGGCACCCGCAACCCGTCCGGTCCGCTGTCCGGCACCCGCACCTCGTCCGGTCCGGTGTCCGGCATCCGCACCTCGTCCGGTCCGGTGTCCGGCATCCGCGCCCCGTCCGGCCCGTCCGGCCCGTCCGCGACGGCATGCTCCGGCGAGCCGTCCGGCCGGGCGGAGGCCGCCGCCGCGCCGGCGGCGTAGCCGTCCGCGATGGCCTCGCGGGTGCCGTACAGGCCGCGGCAAGCCCCTGCCGACCGCTCGTTCTGCGCCGACGTGCCCGGCACGAACGCGCTCAGCTCCGCGTCGAACCGCACCCGCCCCTGCGACTGGCTGAACAGCTCCACCGCCGGGTTCCAGCCGCCCGCGACGGCCAGCAGGTCGGCCTCGATGAGCCGGTCGCCGACCAGCACCCCGGTGAGCACCCCGTCCGCGTCGCCCACGGTCCCGGTCACCACCTGACCGGCCAGCACCTCGGCGTCGCCAGCCGTAAGCCCCTCGGGGCGCGGGTCCACGACGGCGGCCACGGACACCCCCGCCGCCGCGAGCTCCGCCGCCGCCTCGTAGCCCGAGTCCGCGCACGCGAACACCACCGCCCGCCGCCCCGGCCGCACGCCGTACCGGTTGGCGTAGGCCCGCGCGGCCGAGGCCAGCATGACGCCGGGCCGGTCGTTGCCGGGGAAGGCGAGCGAGCGCTCGTGCGCCCCCGTCGCCAGCACCACCCGGCCCGCCCTGATGTGCCACAGCCGCTCGCCCCCGGCCCGGCGCTCCACCGCCACCACGTAGTCGTGGTCGTAGTAGCCGGTCGCCGTGGTCCTGGTGAGCACCCGCGCGGGCAGTTCCAGCGACCGCACCCACTCCAGCGCGGGCGCGCCGTCCAGCAGAATCTTGCTGTTCAGCAGGTCGCCGCCCAGCGCGGGCTGGTCGTCCACGAGGATCACCCGCGCCCCCGACCGCCCGGCCGCGACCGTGGCGGCCAGCCCGGCGGGGCCGCCGCCGATCACCAGCACGTCGCAGTGCAGGTAGCCCTTGTCGCAGCGCCGGTCGTCGGCCGCCTCGGGATCCACCCGGCCCTTGCCCCGCAGGCTCCACGCCTCCAGCCCGTCGTACAGCTCCACGGTGGTGGCCGCCAGCATCGGGTCCGCGCCCACGCGCACCAGCGCGTTCGGCTCCTCGGGGCCCGCGGTGAAGACGCCGCGCGGGCGCCCGAGCTCGACGCTGCGGCCCACCACCCGCACGCCGTTGCGCAGCAGCGCGGCGGCCAGCGTGTCACCCGGCTCGCCCTGGAGCGGACGGCCGTCGAACGTGAACCTCATAAGGCCCCTTCCGATCTCATGGGCCTGATCTCGTGGGTGACGGTGTGCCGCTCGACGGAGAACCAGGTCCGGCAGCCGTGCACGTGGAACCAGCGCTCGCGGAACCAGCCCTTGGGGTTGTCGCGCAGGAAGACGTACCCGGCCCACTCCTCGTCGGAGAGGTCCGCGGGGGCGGCGGGATAGGCGATCCCGGCCTGGCCGCCGTAGTGGAACTCGTTCTCGTCGCGGGGCCCGCAGTGCGCGCACGGGATCAGCAGCATCAGTGCGCCACCGCCGCCGCGCCGTGCTCGTCGATGAGCGCCCCCGTGGTGAACCTGTCCAGCGCGAACGGCTCCGCCAGCGGATGCGGCGTCCCTTCGGCGATCGTGTGGGCGTACACCCAGCCGGAGCCCGGCGTCGCCTTGAAGCCGCCGGTCCCCCAGCCCGCGTTGATGTAGAGGTTCCCGACCGGCGTGGTGCCGATGATGGGCGACGCGTCGGGGCAGACGTCCACGATGCCGGCCCAGGTGCGCAGCACGCGGACCCGGCTGAAGATCGGGAACAGCTCCAGCGCCGCCGCCATCTGCGCCTCGATGACGTGGACGCCGCCGCGCTGCCCGTAGGAGTTGTACGCGTCGATGCCCGCCCCCATGACCAGCTCCCCCTTGTGCGCCTGGCTCACGTACACGTGGACGGCGTTCGACATGACCACGCAGTCGAGCACCGGCTCCAGCAGCTCCGACACCAGGGCCTGGAGCGGGTGCGACTGCAGCGGCAGCCGGAGCCCGGCCCGCTCGGCCAGCACCGACGTGTGCCCGGCCGCGGCCAGCGCCACCTTGCCCGCCGCGATCCGGCCCAGCGAGGTCTCCACGGCCGTCACCCGCCCGCCCGTGAGCTCGAACCCGGTGACCTCGCAGCCCTGGATGAGATCGACGCCGTACGCGTCCGCCCCTCGGGCCAGGGCCCACGCCACGTGGTCGTGCTTGGCGATGCCGCCGCGCCGCTGCAGGGTGGCGCCCATGACCGGGTACCGGGCCCGGTCGGAGACGTTGATGACCGGGCAGAGCTTCTTGACCTCGTCCGCGTCGAGCCATTCCGCGTCCACGCCGTTGAGCCGGTTCGCGTTGACCCGCCTGCGGCCCTCGCGCACGTCGCCCAGGTTGTGGGCCAGGTTGAGCACGCCGCGCTGGCTGAACTGCAGGTCGTAGTCCAGCTCTTCGCTGAGCCCCTCCCACAGTCTCAGCGAATGCTCGTAGATCGCGGCGCTCTCGTCCCACAGGTAGTTGGAGCGGATGATCGTGGTGTTGCGTGCCATGTTGCCGCCGGCCAGCCAGCCCCGCTCCAGGACGGCGACGTTGCGCAGGCCGTGGTTCTTGGCCAGGTAGTAGGCGGTGGCCAGCCCGTGCCCGCCGCCGCCCACGATGACGACGTCGTAGGACGGCTTCGGGTCGGGGTTGCGCCAGAGGAAGTCGGGGTGGGTCAACGCCTGATCTTCTCCATCCCGGGGTCGAACAGCGGCTCGGCGGCGACCTCCGCGGGCACGCGGCGGCCGAAGTAGGAAATATCGACGTTCGTCCCGGGCGTCGCGAGCTCGATCGGCAGCCAGGCGTACGCGATGGGGCGGCGGATGGTGTGGCCGTAGGCGGCGCTGGTGACGTACCCGACCGTGCGGCCGTCGTGCCGTACCGGCTCCTTGCCCAGCACCACCTCGGTGCTGAGCAGCGGCACCAGCTTGCGGCCGACGTCGGCCGGCGAGGCCGGCAGGGCGTCGCGGCCGACGAAGTCCTTGTCCGCCTTGACGGCGAAGGCCAGCCCCGCCTCGTACGGGTTGTGCTCGGTCGTCATGTCCACGCCCCAGAGCCGGTAGCCCTTCTCCAGCCGCAGGCTGTTGAACGCGGCCCGCCCGCCCGCGGTCGTCACCCCCGGGGACCAGAGCGTGTCCCACAGCTTGAGCCCCATGTCGGCGGTGGTGTAGAGCTCCCAGCCCAGCTCTCCCACGTACGAGACCCGCATCGCGAGCACCGGCACCTGCCCGACATATCCGGATTTGCAGGTGAAGTAGCGGAAGCCTTCGTGCGACAGGTCCAGGTCGGTGAGCCCCTGCACCAGCTCCCTGGCCTGCGGCCCCCACACGCCCACGCAGCAGGTGCCCGGCGTCAGGTCGCTCACCCGCACGCCGCCCGGCGCGTGCCGGGTCAGCCAGTCGAGGTCCAGGTTGCCGTTCGCGCCGATCTGGAACCGGTCCTCCGCCAGCCGCGCCACCGTGAGGTCGGAGCGGATGCCGCCCTTGATGTCGAGCAGCAGCGTGTAGGTGACGGAGCCGGGCTTCTTGTCCACGTTGTTCGTGGTCATCCGCTGCAGGAACGCCGCCGCGCCCGGCCCGCTGACCTCGATCCGCTTGAGCGGGGTCATGTCGTAGAGCGCCACCCGCTCCCTGGTCGCCCAGGACTCGGCGGCGGCGACGGGCGACCAGTAGCGGGCGGCCCACTCGTCCCGCTGGGCGGCGCCGAGGAACTCCTCGACCTCCGGGCCCTGAGCCTCGTCCGCCCTGCGGCGCCGTACCTGCTCCTCCAGCAGCAGCACGTTCGCCTCGAACCAGTGCGGCCGCTCCCACCCCGCCGACTCCAGGAAGAACGCGCCCAGCTCCTTCTGCCGGGAGTGGAACGGGCTCGTCCGCAACGGCCGCGGCGACTCCATCGGCTGCAGCGGGTGGATGATGTCGTAGACCTCGACGAAGTTCTGCCGGCCGCGCTCCTCGACGAAGGCGGGTGCGAGCTGCACGGGCTCGAACCGGCCGAGCTCGCACTCGTGCAGGTCGTACCCGGAGCGCCCGTCCACCAGCACCTCGGCCAGCGCCCGCGCGACCCCGGCCGAGTGCGTCACCCAGACGGCCTCGGCCAGCCAGAACCCGTCCAGGTGCGGCGCCTCGCCGATCAGCGGGAACCCGTCGGGTGTGAAGGAGAAGATCCCGTTGATCCCGTCCTCGTACTTGGACTCGGCCAGAGCGGGCAGCAGCTCGACCGCGTCCCGCCAGGCCGGGTCGAAGTCCTCCTCGGTGAACGCCTGCACCGACGGCATCGTGGTGCCCTTGGGGCCGATCTCCTCCTGGGTGACGGGCATGGGCCTGTGCGCGTACGAGCCGATGCCGATGCGGTCGCCGTGCTGCCTGAAGTAGAGGTCGCGGTCCTGGTGGCGGAGTATGGGGCCGTCCGGCTGGGGCGCCAGGGGGCCCGACTTGGCGTACTGGTGGGCCAGCGGCAGCAGCGGCACCGTCAGCCCGGCGAGCCTGCCGATCGCGGGGCCCCAGAAGCCCGCCGCGCACACCACCACGTCGGCCGGGATCGTCCGGTACTGGCCCGAGGTCAGCACCGCGACGCCGGTGACCCGCCCGCCCTGCTCCTCGATGCCCACCACCGTGTGCCGCGCCAGGAACCTGGCCCCGCGTTCGACGGCCCGCTCCGCCTGCGCCTGGCCGCAGGCGACCGCGGCGGCCAGCCCGTCGCCGGGCACGTGGAACCCGCCGAGCACCTTGTCCTTGTCGAGCAGCGGCCACAGCTCGGCGCAGCGTTCCGTATCGACCAGCCGTCCTTCGACGCCCCACGACTCGGCCCAGCCCTGCTTGCGGTGCAGGTCGGTCCAGCGCTCCGGCGTGGTGGCCACCTCCAGGCCGCCGACCTGCCTGAAGCAGTGCTCGCCGAGCTCTCGGTACTTCCGCACGGTGTAGGCGGCGAACTCGGTCATCGTCTTGGACGGGTTCGTCTCGAAGACCAGGCCGGGGGCGTGTGAGCTGGATCCTCCCGCGGCGAAGAGCGGTCCCTGATCGACCACGGTGACGTCGGTCCACCCGCGCTCGGTGAGCTCGTCGGCGAGCGCGCAGCCCACGATCCCCGCTCCAATGATCACCAGACGGGGCCGACTCATGACGCCTCCGGTTGTTCCCTGATACGCAACACGTACCGGACTACGCAACGACCATAGAGCGCCACGCACCTCCGAACAAGAGCCGCGGATACCGTCCTCGCACCCGTGGTGGACCGCTGGACACGGGCCGCCATACGCTGATCCAGGATCATGGCACGTCAGGGAAGAGGTGACATGGCGCAGCGGCGCTTGCTCGAGGGTCTCGGTGTCACCGTCGCCGAGGAGACGGCCTACCGCGCGCTGCTCAGGCACGGGCCCGCGACGCTCAACGAGCTGGCCACCGAGACCGGCTCGTCGGCCGCCCCCATCCGGCGCATGCTGCCCCGGCTGGAGGATCTCGGGCTGATCTCCCGGGTCGCCGGCCGGCCCCTGCGGCTGGTCGCCACGCCGCCGAACGTCGCCATCGACATCCTCGTCGCGCGCCGCCAGGAGGAGATCACGCACAGCAGGGCCGCCGCCGCGCTGCTGGCCACCGAGGTCGCAGAACGCAGCGGGCCGCATCCCGAGGAGGTGCTGGAGGTGGTGACCGGGCGCGACGCCGTGGCCCGCCGCTATCTCCAGCTCGAACGCAACGCCACCCAGGAGATGCTCGTACTGGTGCATCCGCCGTACGCGGTGGACGTCAGCGACGATCACGAGAATCGTCAGCGGGCGGCCCGCCAGGGAGCGCCCACCCGCGGGATCTACAGCCCGCTGGCGTTCGAGCATCCCGGCATGCTGACCCACACCCGCCGCGCCATCGCGGACGGCGAGCAGGCCAGGCTCGGCCAGGTGCCGGTCAAGCTGGCCGTGGCCGACGCCCGCACCGCCATCCTGCCCCTGGTCTCCGACGACGACAAAGCCGTGGAGAGCGCCCTCGTGGTGCATCCGTCCGCGCTGCTCGACGCGCTGGTGGGCCTGTTCGAGACGCTGTGGCGGGCGGCCGTGCCGCTCCACCTGACGGCCGAGGACACCCTGGAGCCCGAGGTGTGGCCGCAGACCCCCGACACGGAGGTGCTGGCCCTGCTCGCGGCCGGCATGAAGGACGACGCCATCGCCAGGCAGCTCGGCCTCAGCCCGCGCACGGTGCAGCGCCGGGTGCAGGTCCTGTGCGAGCGCCTGGGCGCCAGGACCCGCTTCCACGCGGGCTTCCTCGCCGCCCAGCACGACCTGCTCAAGTGATGCCGGCTGCTCAGGTGAGCAGGACCCCGCCGTCCACCGGAAGCGTCACCCCGGTGATGTACGAGGCCGCGTCCCCGGCCAGGAACACGGCCGCGGCCACCAGCTCCATCGGATCGCCCGGCCGCTTCATCACCACCCTGGACTCCACGACCTGATCCACATAGCCGGGTTTGTACTGCTCGGTCATCTCCGACCGGAAGAACCCGGGCACCAGGCAGTTGACCCTGATGCCGCGCCGCCCGGTCCACTGCTGGGCGAGATCGCGGGTCAGCCCGGTCACCGCCGCCTTGGACGCGCTGTAGGCGGCCTGCGGCAGCCCCGCCGTGGTCGCGCCGAGCACGCTGCCGACGTTGACGATCGACGAGCCCGGCCGCATCACCCGCGCGCACGCCTGCGCCATCCAGTAGGTGCCGTGCAGGTTGACCTCGACGACCTGGCGGAACTCCGCCGGGCTCTCGCGCAGCGCGGGCACGGCGGTGCCGATGCCGGCGTTGTTGATCAGCACGTCGACGCCGCCCATGGCCTCGACGGCCGCGGCCACGAGCGCGTCGCAGTCTTCCGGCCGCGCCACGTCGGTGGGCACGGCCAGGCACCGGCGGCCGGTCTCCTCGACCAGCCGCCGCGTCTCCGCCAGCCGGTCCGCGCGCCGGGCGCCGATCACGACGTCGGCGCCCGCCTCGGCGAAGCCGCGGGCGAAGGCCACGCCCAGCCCCGAGGACGCGCCGGTGACGATGGCCACCTTGCCCTCGATGCCGAAGCGTTCGAGCATGATCAGAGCCCGTATTCCTTGACGATCCGCTCGTGCCGCTCGACCTCGACGTCGATCTCGCGGGCCAGGTCGAGCCAGGCCAGCGGATGCACCCACCGCTCGGTGGCGTCGTCGAGCAGGGCGTCGACCTCGGAGGGCGACACGTCCGGCGGCACCGCGACCCAGCCGAACACACCGGGCAGCGGCTCACCGCTGGTCGGGTGGCTGATGGTGTAGTTTTCGTCGCTGTAGACCCACATCGGCCAGCCGCGCTCGGCCATGACCTCGGTGAACTCCGCCCAGTCCGACTCGCTCGGCGCGGCGCCGTCGAAGAAGTAGCTGGTGTAGCCGCCGGGCCGGAGGATCCGCACCGCCGCGAACGGCGGCACGAAGTTCTGCTGCTCCTCGGGGTCGTCGGGGACCGGCTCAAGCAGCTGCGGGTCGAACACCACCAGGTCGCCGGCGTTGTAGTCCATGCCGCGTGGCTGCGGCAGGGCCAGCCTGGCGGTCGCGGGGCCCGTACGGATCGACAGGACCTGGCGCTGGCCGCCGTCGGGGGCGGGCAGGATGAGCCTGATCAGGCCCATCTCCTCCTCGATCGGGCCTTCCTTGGACTTGATCGGCATGCCGATCTTGGCCGCGCCCTTGCGCACGGTGTCCCAGTCTTCGGCGGAGGTGGCCATGACGACCATGCGCCAGACGTCCTCGTCGGTGAGCTCGTCGAGCACCTCCAGGAGCACCTCGGCGGCCCTGGCGTTCTGGTCGAGCTGCTGGGCGGCGCCCGACAGCAGGCGGCGGGCGTCGACCCCGGCCCCGGCGGCGACGGCGTGCTCGGCCGCCTCCGCCGTCTCCTGCCAGCGCTCACGGGCGCTGTGGAGCCTGGCCAGCGCGAGGTGCTGGGCGTCGTGCGGGAGCAGCGCGGCCATCTGCTCCAGCCGCTCGTCCTGGCGGGCGTCGATGAGCAGCGTGGTCAGGTAGGCCACGTCGTCGGTGTCGGCGGAGGCGATGTCGCCCGAGTCGACCAGCAGCTTCCAGTAGATGTCCGCGCCGGTCGCGGGGTAGCCGAGGAAGCCGAGCGTGGTGGTGTGGCGGCGGGTGGCCTCGACGTCCTGGCCGGACAGCGGCGCCAGCCAGCCGACCCACTTCTCCGGGTCGGCGTTGAAGCCGTCGGCGGCGTCGAAGAGGCCCACGCGCTCCTCCAGCGGGCCGGGCGCCTTGGGCTCGGCGGCGGCGTCGGCGGCGGCGCGCAGGGCGACGACGCGCTCGCTCACGTCACCGCTCTCGCGCAGCTCGGCGGCGCCGGACTCGGCCACGTCGGCGAGCAGCCTGGCCTGCCACACGCCCTGCCTGCCGATGGCCAGGTCGCCCGCGATCAGCGCGAGCTCGACGCGGGCGTGGTAGCCGCCCATCATGCCGAAGTAGTCCATCCACTGGCGCAGCACCCGGCCGAGCTGCCAGGTGTTGGTGATCTGGGAGGAGCCGGCCAGCTTGCTGACCGCGCGGGACCACTCGACGAACACCCGGGGGTGCTCGCCGACCACGTCGAGGTCGGGCAGCGCGTCCACGGCCTCGGCGATGCGGCCGAGCGTGGCCAGGATCAGGGCCCTGCGCACGCCGTCGCGGTGCTCCTTGGCCACCGGGTCGTCAGCCTGGAACCCGGCCGCGGCCTGCAGCGCGTCGAGCGCGTCCGCGGCGCGGTCGGCGGCCAGCAGCGCGCGGGCGTTCTCCGCGCCCAGCTCCCAGCTCGCCTCGCGCCCCGCCGTACGCAGCCGCTCGATCGCGGACTCGGCGTAGGTCACGGCCTCGCCGGGCTTGCCCGCGTCGATGAGCGCCGCGACGTATTGGGTCACGAGCCCGGTGAAGGCCGGCCGCTCGGGGCTCATGCCCTCGATGTGGGCGCCCAGCGTCTCCAGGCGGTCACCCGCGTAGCCGGGGCCGTCGGTGTTGGCCCACGCGATGGCCAGCGCCTCGACGGCGGCCGGCGTCGCCGGGCACTCGCGGACGTCTTCGCGCTCGGCGAACGTCAGCAGCTGCCGGGCGTCGTCGATCGAGACCGCGCCCTGTGCCCGGTCGCCGATGCGGCCGATCAGGTGCCAGTAGCGGGCGTAGAACTCGATCCACGGCAGCTCCAGGGTCTCGGCCTGCTGTGCGATGGCCGGGGCCATGACGTCGAGCTGCGGGTATCGGCCCTCGTAAGCCTGTGCAGGGAGGTCTCCCAGCGCCATGGCGAGGCCGACGTTGCCCGCCTCGGAAAGCTGCTGCTGGGTTTCGCCGACCCAGGCCCAGATGTCCACGTCCATGGGCAGTCAGTCTGCCAGGTCAAAGAGCGTGCCCAAAACGCAGAAGCTCGATGAGCTCGTCCGATTCGTGCTCGTTGAGGACCGAAAATGCCGGTGTCATCAGATCGTCCGTCGCCTCTTCCACGGCCGCCCGCCGGGCCACGACGCCGGGCTCGGGCTGGGTGTAGGGCTCGGGCCAGGTGAAGAACTTCGCGATCATCTCTCCGTCCGCCGTCCCGAACGGGGTCGCGTCGTGGCTGGTCGCGAGCGTGGCCTCCAGCGGGTGCAGACCGGCCGCGATCACGGCGTTGGCGTGCAGCCCGCCGCGCAGCTCGCGTACGACGTGCAGGAGCTGGGCGGCCCGCGCGGGCGGATCGCCGGCCAGCGGGACCGCCCGCCAGCCCGCGAACAGCGGGGCGCCGACCGGCGACGCCTGTTCGACGACCGGCTGGAGCAGCTCGGCGAGCCTGGCGCAGCCGTCGTAGCCGCCCAGCTTGCGCCTGCCCCAGGCCTGGCACACCTCGGCGTACAGCTCGACGGCCCGCTCGGCGGGCAGCTTCCTGCCGCCGTTCCAGCTCTCCTCGACGTGCTGCGCGGGGAAGAAGACGGCGACCGAGGTGACCACGTCGGCGTCGCACTCGCCGAGCACCCCGCAGCGGCCTCTGAAGTAGAACTCACGGGCGCCGAGGCCGTACTCCGCGCAGACGGCCTTGGCCTCTCTGGAGATCATGAAGCCTCCGCCGAACTGACCGATCGGCGCCTTGACCTGTACGGCGGTGGTGCGTGGGTCAGCCATGTCCACCCCTCGGTTCGTGGAATGGACTCAGCATCCCTCAGGAGAACATCATTCTGCAAGCATCAGCTCGCCGCTGGCCACGATGGCCGCGGGGCCGGAAAGATAGCTCGTCTCGGCGTCGAGGATGACGGTCAGCGTGCCGCCCGGCACCTCGATCGTCCAGGTGCCGGTGGTGTCGCCCGACAGGTGGGCGGCGGCGACGGCCGTGGCCACCGCGCCGGTGCCGCAGGAGCGGGTCTCGCCGGAGCCGCGCTCGAAGACGCGCATGACCGCGCGGCTGACGCCGACCGGGTTGAACAGCTCGATGTTCACGCCGGTGGGAAAGATGCCGGTGTCGAAGCCGGGCTGGTGGTTGAGGTCGAGCTGGACGACGGGGTCGCCGATCGCGCAGGCCAGGTGCGGGTTGCCCATGTCGACGCGGATCCCGGTGTACTCCTGGCCGCCGACGGTGGCCACGCTCTCACCATCCACGACGGGCTTGCCCATGTCGGCGGTGATGTCGCCGTTCGGCTCCACCCGGATCGTGCGCAGGCCGCCCCTGGTGGCCAGCGCGAACTCCGAGGCCTCCGTCAGCCCGGCGTCGATCAGGTAGCGGGCGAAGACGCGCACGCCGTTGCCGCACATCTCGGCCACGCTGCCGTCGGCGTTGCGATAGTCCATGAACCATTCGGCCGTGGCCGCGAGGTGCGCCACCTCGTGGCTTTCCTTGGTGCGAGCCACCCGGAGCACGCCGTCGGCGCCGATCCCCGCTCTCCTGTCACAGATCTTGGCGACCAGAGCGGCGGATAGCGCCGTCTCGTCCTCCAGATCAGGCAAGATGACGAAATCGTTCTCGGTGCCGTGCCCCTTGAGAAAGCGCATTGTAGGAGTTTATGCGGAAGGCTGTCCGGTGATTCGCGCGAGGGATGTCTCAAGCAGGTCCGGAGCGTCGTAGGGCAGCCAGCACACCCGCGGATCGCGGCGGAACCACGACTCCTGGCGGCGGGCGAAGCGCCTGGTCGTCCGTACGGTCTCCTCGATCGCCTGCTCCTCGCTCCACTCCCCCTCCAGGAAGCGGATGACCTGGGCGTATCCGAGCGCCCTGCTCGCCGTGCGTCCGTCGGCCAGCCCGTGCCCGAGCAGCGCGCGTACCTCGTCGACCAGGCCCGCCGCCCACATGCGCTCGACCCTGACCGCGATCCGCCGGTCCAGCTCGGGCCTGGGCACGTCGAGGCCGATCTGGACGCTGGGGTAGACGGCGTCGTAGGACGGCATGGTGGCCGAGAACGGGCGGCCCGAGTGCTCGATCACCTCCAGGGCGCGCACGATGCGGCGGCCGTTGCTCGGCAGGATGGCCGCCGCGGCGGCCGGATCCTGCTCGCGCAGGCGCTCGTAGAGCGGGGCGGACCCGCGCTCGGCCAGCTCCGCCTCCAGCCTGGCCCTGATCTCCGGATCGGTGCCGGGGAACTCCAGCTCGTCGATGGCCGCCCGCACGTACAGGCCGCTGCCGCCGACCAGCACCGGCACCTCGACGGCGTCGATGACGGCCCTGGCCAGCCGCTGGTACTCGGCCACGCTGGCGGTGACCGTGACGTCCCAGACGTCCAGCAGGTGGTGCGGCACGCCGCGCTGCTCGGCAGGGGTCAGTTTGGCCGTGCCGATGTCCATGCCGCGGTAGAGCTGCATGGAGTCGGCGTTGACGCATTCACCCCCCAGGCGGAGGGCGAGATCGACGGCGAGATCGGATTTTCCGGCCGCCGTGGGACCCACGACGGCGATCACTGGCTGCTGGCGCACACCGACAAGTTTGCTAGAGATCGAGGAGCGTCGGCTGCAGGTACCCCTCGTGGGTGAGCAGCCAGCGCTTGGTCTCGACGCCCTCGCCGCCGCTGAACCCGCCCAGGCCCTTGCCCGCCGCGATCACCCGATGGCAGGGCACGATGATCGGGATCGGGTTGGAGCCCATGATCGAGCCGATCCCGCGCGCGGGCACGCTGGAGCCGCTGCGGGCGGCCAGCTCGCCGTAGGTGACGGCGGTGCCGTACGGGACCTCGTGGAGGGTCTTGAGCACCGTCAGCCGCGAGCCGGACATGAGCCGCCAGTCCACGGGCGTCTCGAAGGTCTTCAGCTCGCCGGCGAAATAAGCCTTGAGCTCCGCGACCGCGAAGGCCGTACGATCCGCATCATGGACTTCAGCCAGCCCGAGCCGATCGGCCAGCCGCCCCGGGGCACCCCAGCCCGACGCGACCAGCCCGGCCTCGGTGACGGCCAGCACGAACGGGCCGACCGGCGTCGGCACCTCGGCGTACGCGACCGTGCCAGCTACGGCGGCGATATCTGCGGTGGCCATCGTGTCCTCACGTGAGCTCGTGGTGCTGGGGACCTCCAGCGCGGTACCTACCCGACACCGTAACCACAACGGGTACCTTCTGCGCTGGGACGGGCAAGGCTTCCTTTTCGACCCCGGCGAGGGCACCCAGCGGCAGATGCTGCACGCGGGGGTCAGCGCGCACGACGTGCACTGGCTCTGCGTCACGCACTTCCACGGCGACCACTGCCTGGGGGTGCCCGGCATCGTCCAGCGCATCGCCCGCGACCGGGTCAGGCATCCGGTGCGGGCGGTGTTCCCCGGGTCGGGCGAGGCCTACTGGCGCAGGCTCCGGCACGCCGCCGCGTTCGCGGACACGTCCGTCATCTCCGAGCACCCGGTCTCGGGCGACCTGGCCGGCGTCGGCCCGCTGATCGCCCGCCGCCTGTCCCACCCCGTCGAGTCCTACGGCTACCGCGTCCAGGAGCCGGCCGGCCGCCGCATGCTTCCCGACAGGCTGGCTGCGTACGGCATCCGAGGTCCCGAGGTGAGCGAGCTCCAGCGCACCGGGTCCGTGCGCGGCATCACGCTCGACCAGTGCAGCGAGCCGCGGCCCGGGCAGAGCGCGGCGTTCGTCATGGACACCCGGCTCTGCGACTCCGTCTTCGAGCTCGCCTCCGGGGCGGACCTGCTGGTCATCGAGGCCACGTTCCTGTCGCAGGAGAGCGGGCTGGCCAAGGAGTACGGGCATCTGACGGCGTTCGAGGCGGGGGTGGTGGCGGCGGACGCGGGGGTGCGCAGGCTGGTGCTCACGCACTTCTCCGAGCGGTACGGGTTCGCCGACGAGCCGTCGTTCACCGAGGAGGTGCGGCGCAGCTTCGACGGTGAGGTCGTGCTGGCCCGCGACCTGATGAAGATCCCGGTGCCGCGGCGTCAGGCCCACAGCCCGGCGAAGTAGCCGACGCCGTAGGGGGCCGCCTCCATGAGCAGCCGCCCGCTCTTTGGCCCTGCTGCGCCGGCCAGTACCTGGAGTGCCGCCCGGCCGTTCACCCACAGCGTGTCGGCCTCCGCGGGGTCGAGCGCGGCGAGCACGGCGGGGTCGGCGTCGGCGATGGCGTTCGCGATCATGGTGTTATAGGGCTTGGCCGACTCGTCGTACCGGCCTGGCGCCCCGGGGCTGAGGCAGGCCGAGCCGTCGGCCATGACCAGCAACGCCACCCGCTCCCCCGCCTCGCCCAGCTCCGCCCCCATCGCCAGGCACTCCCCGCTCGGGGCGTCGAAGGCCACGGAACGCAGCCCGTTCGGAGCGCGGTCGCCCAGGAGCCAGCGGCCGATCGTCAGCGACAGCGGGAGGACGGGCTCGCCGTGACCGGCCGTGACGTCCAGGCCCCAGGGACGCAGGGTGCCGGCCGACTCACCTCCGTACGTGCCGGGGGTCTCGGCGCCGCCGACCACGATCAGGACGTCGGGCCGCGCCTCGTGGAGCGCGTCGACCGCGGTGTGGCAGGCGGAGCGGAGGTCGCGCAGCGCGGGCACGATCAGCGGGGTGGGCGGGCAGACGGCCGCGGCGACGAGCACGAGCGCAAGCGTACGTGGCGGCCTCCGGCTCCCCCTCAATAGGGGCTGTGCCCGTCCCTGACCTTGGCGAACAACGTTTGGGCGTAGGCGTGCGCCGCCTGGTGCAGCCCGCCGCCGAAGCTGATCCTGGCCACCCCCAGCTCGGCCAGCCGCCCGAGGGACGGGGCGCCCGGCCTGAACAGGATGTTCACCGGCCCGTCCAGCTCGGCCGTCAGCGCCTGGATCTCGTCCTCGTCCGCCAGCCCGATCGGATACAGCGAGTCGGCCCCCGCCTCCAGATATCTCCGCCCGCGCTCGACGGCCTCCTCGTGCGAGCTCCGGCCACGCAGGAAGGTGTCGATCCTGGCGTTGATCACCAGCCCGTCGCCTGCCGCGGCCCGCACCTCGGCCAGGAACTCCGCCTGAGCCCCCGGATCGACCAGCTCGCCGGTGCCCGGGACGGAGTCCTCCAGATTGCAGCCCACGGCGCCGGTGGCGAGCAGGCGTTCGACGAGTTCGGCCGGTTTGAGCCGGTAGCCACGTTCGACGTCGGCGGTGACGGGCACGTCCACGGCCCCGGCCACCCGGGCGATGGCCGCCATCATCTCGCCGACCGGCGTCTTCTCGCCGTCGCCGTACCCCAGCACGCGCGACACGGCGGCGCTGCCGGTGGCGACCACGGGGAACCCGGCCTCCTGAACGGCGCGCGCGGAGGCGGCGTCCCAGACGTTGGGCAGGACCAAGGGGGTGCCCGGCACGTGCAGGGCCCGCAGCACGGACGCCTTGTCAGTCGTCATGCTCCGACCTTACGGACGCGAGTGGCACCCGCCGTAGGTCCAATACCGGCCACAAACCACAAGCCACTTCCCCCCACCTCGGTACGCGACCACCGCGCTGCCGGCGCCGGCCGGTCACCTGCCTCAGCAGCCGCCCTTGGAGCACTGGCCGAGGACCTCGCCCGCCGGGCCGTCCGCCGGGGTGTCGTTCGCGGGGGCCTGCGACGGCTTGGTCGCCGGCTTGGTGGGGGACTTCGTCGCGGGCTTCGAGCTGTTGCCCGACGAGGGAGTGTCCCTGGAGGAGTCGGTGCCGGTCGTGTCGGCCGGATCACCGCTCCCTTCGCCCGGGTCCGTGACGGCGTCGCCCATGCTGCCGTCGTCGGGAGCGTCGGTGGACAGGCCGCCGTCGTCAGGGGCGTCGGTGGTGGCGTCGCCCATCGTGGCGTCTTCGTCGCCCTGGAGTTCGTCCCCACCGGTGCTCTGCGTGGCCGCGGGCCCGCCGCTGCTCTGCTGCGACGTCCCGGCGGGGTTCATGGCGATCAGGTAACCGGCACCGCCCGCGGCGAGCACCGCGACCAACGCCGAGGCGGCGATGACGAGGGTCTTGGTCTTCTTGCTCTTACGATCCCTGGCTCTCGAGTCCGCCCTCGAGGCCATCCGAACATCGCCGGGCCCGGACAGGACTTCCTGACGATCCGGCTCCATCGGATCTTGCATAGCGGTACAGCTCCTGCGGTCGTATCGGGGAAAGCTCACCGGCTTCCGCGGGTGATGGACCACACTAGCCGCAACAGTCGAATGCTCGCACACCAATCACAAAGGAATCACGACTTGTCCCCCCTTAGATCCATTTGCCCAGGTAGCCGCGCCCGCCTGGCACCCGTGGCCGGAGCCGCCGGGGTACTCGTCACCGCGATCGTGGGAATTTTCCTGGCATTCACCCAAACTCCCGAACCACCACCGCAAAGCTCCGGTGAATTCGATCAGGAATCACCCCTTTCCCCAAGATCGAATTCACTGTCGCCACCGTCGACGCTCCTGACGGCCACCCCGGCGCTGCTGTTCCCGGCTCCTTCAGGGACCGTCCGCGACCTCTCGGCGGCCGGGTCCGCCGCTGCCGTCGCCGATCCGCTGACTCTTCCCTGGATCCAGGCCGTACCGCCGCAACTGGATCCGGACCTCGCCCTGCCGCCCATCCTCTCGCCGATCGGGGCGCCGCACCCGTCATCCGCACCCTCCGCCCAGCCGTCCGCCCTGCCGTCCGCACAGCCGTCCGCCCAGCCGTCCGCACAGCCGTCCGAACTGGCGTCCGCGCATAGGCCCGCGCGATCGGCCGCACCCCCGCAGAAGCGGTCCGTCGTACCCCAGCCGGTCGGATCGCCCGCGCCGCAAGCTCCCCCGCAGACGCCCCCCAAGGACCGCCCCGCGCCCAGGCCGGAACGGCGCACGGTCCCGCCGCCCGCACGCGGCGGCGCCGACCCGTGCGCGACGTTCCACGACTTCCGCCGCGAACCCTGCTACAGCTTCCTGGACCGCCTCACGAAAAAGTGACCGTCCGCCGGCTCCCGCGCCGCCCTGCGCGGCCTCCGGACGAAGCCACGGACAAGGGCCCTGCAACCGAACGACGGCGCACGCCGGCTGAAGGCGTGCACCGTCGAAAGGGACCAAGGGCGAGAGACCGCAAGCCGGGCGCGGCCGGGGACTCAGGACGCTGAGCAGGCTCCCGATGGCGTGGCCGGGGAAGAGACCGGCGGGCGGCCGATGGTCGGCATGCCCAGCAGCACCCCGGGCACCGCGGCCGGCGCGCCCTGGCGGGACTCCCAGGCGTCGCCCGCCCTGGTACGCCGGACCGTGCGTACCGCCCCATCCGCCACCAGGTGGTGCGGGGCCGCGTACGTCACCTCGACCGTCACCATGTCCCCAGGCCGCGGCGTCTCCTCGCCCACCGCGAAGTGGACGAGCCGGTTGTCCGCGGCACGCCCCGACAACCGCCGGGTGGCGTCGTCCTTGCGCCCCTCGCCCTCGGCCACCAGGACGTCGAGCGTCCGCCCCACCTGCTTCTTGTTCTCCTCCCAGGAGATCTCCTCCTGCAGGGCGACCAGCCGCTCGTAGCGCTCCTGGACGACCTTCTTGGGGATCTGGTCGGGCATCGTGGCCGCGGGCGTGCCGGCCCTGATGGAGTACTGGAAGGTGAAGGCGTTGGCGAAGCGGCTCTGCCGGACCACGTCGAGCGTGCCCTGGAAGTCTTCCTCGGTCTCTCCTGGGAAGCCGACGATGATGTCGGTCGAGATGGCGGCGTCCGGCATGGCGGCGCGCACGCGTTCGATGATCCCGAGGTAGCGCTCGGCCCGGTAGGAGCGGCGCATCGCGCGCAGCACCTGGTCGGAGCCCGACTGCAGGGGCATGTGGAGCTGGTGCATCACGTTGGGCGTCTCCGCCATGGCGGCGATCACGTCGTCGGTGAACGCGGCCGGGTGCGGCGAGGTGAACCGGACCCGCTCCAGCCCGTCGATCGTGCCGCACGAGCGCAGCAGCTTGCCGAAGGCCAGCCGGTCGCCGAACTCCACGCCGTAGGTGTTGACGTTCTGGCCGAGCAGGGTGACCTCCAGGACCCCCTGGTCCACCAGCGTCTGCACCTCGGCGAGGACGTCGCCGGGACGGCGGTCCTTCTCCTTGCCGCGCAGCGACGGCACGATGCAGAACGTGCAGGTGTTGTTGCAGCCGACCGAGATCGCCACCCAGGCGGCATAGGCGGACTCGCGCTTGGTGGGCAGCGTCGAGGGGAAGACCTCGAGCGACTCCTTCAGCTCGACCTGCGCCTCGCCCTCGATGCGGGCCCGCTCCAGCAGCACCGGCAGCGAGCCGATGTTGTGGGTGCCGAACACCACGTCGACCCATGGCGCCTTGCGGACGATCTCACCCTGGTCCTTCTGCGCCAGGCAGCCGCCCACGGCGATCTGCATGCGCGGATTGCTCACCTTGGCGGGTCTGAGATGGCCGAGGTTGCCGTAGAGGCGGTTGTCGGCGTTCTCCCGCACGGCGCACGTGTTGAACACGACCACGTCGGCGGTCTCGCCGCCGGTGGCGGGCACGTAGCCGGCGTCCTCCAGCAGGCCCGACAGCCGCTCAGAGTCGTGCACGTTCATTTGGCACCCATATGTGCGCACTTCGTATGTGCGGGCGCCCTCCTGGGTCACAGTCATGGCACGTTCAAGGGTAGTCCTTGTCCGGCTCGCGGCGGCCCATACGATCTAAAAGGCCAGCTTGGTGGCACGATGTGATCGGATCGGTACCGCTTGGTTAGTGACCAGCGCCCTGGAGACCTCTACGGTTTGACGCATGACGGAGAACGGTAACGGCGCTCCACTCGTACGGTTGGAGAACGTCAACAAACACTTTGGGGCACTGCACGTCCTGAAGGACATTAACCTGACCGTCTCCCGTGGTGAGGTTCTGGTCGTTATCGGCCCTTCGGGCGGGGGCAAGTCCACGCTCTGCCGGGCCGTCAACCGGTTGGAGACTATCGACGGCGGGACAATCATTTTCGACGGTCAGGCTCTGCCGCAAGAAGGTAAAGCTTTGGCCAAGCTTCGCGCTGATGTCGGCATGGTGTTCCAGTCGTTCAATCTGTTCGCGCACAAGACGATCCGCGACAATGTGACCCTCGGGCCGATGAAGGTCCGCGGGCAGGCTCGCCAGGCCGCCGACCAGCGAGCCATGGAGCTGCTTGAGCGCGTCGGCATCGCCGCGCAGGCCGACAAATATCCGGCCCAGCTCTCCGGCGGTCAGCAGCAGCGGGTCGCCATCGCCCGGGCACTGGCGATGGACCCCAAGATGATCCTCTTCGACGAGCCGACCTCGGCCCTGGACCCGGAGATGGTCCAGGAGGTCCTGGACGTCATGATCGGGCTGGCCCGTGACGGAATGACGATGATGGTCGTCACCCACGAGATGGGCTTCGCCCGCAGAGCCGCGAACAGAGTCGTGTTCATGGCGGACGGCCAGATCGTGGAGGAGAACACCCCGGACGCCTTCTTCGGATCTCCGCAGACCGACAGGGCCAAGGATTTCCTTTCTAAGATTCTGACGCATTGAGAGAGCCGAGGTAGGACGATGCAGATCCGTCGCATGGGCATTGCCCTCTTCGCCGCCGGTGCCATGATCACCGGTCTTGCCGCCTGTGGCGGCGGTGGGGCGACCACCGTGTTGCAGAAGGCCAAGGACGACAAGAAGCTCGTCGTCGGCGTTAAATACGACCAGCCCGGCCTGGGCCTGAAGAAGCCTGACGGCACCGTCGAGGGCTTCGACGTGGACGTGGCCAAGTACATCGCCGGCAAGATGGGTGTGCCGGAGAGCGGGATCGAGTTCAAGGAGGCCCGTTCCGCC
This sequence comes from Nonomuraea rosea, assembly GCF_039539705.1. Classification (NCBI taxonomy): domain Bacteria; kingdom Bacillati; phylum Actinomycetota; class Actinomycetes; order Streptosporangiales; family Streptosporangiaceae; genus Nonomuraea; species Nonomuraea rosea. The sequence continues at coordinate 74,092 of NZ_BAABDQ010000031.1, forward strand.
AACCGGGAGAGCTTCCTGAAGCAGGGCCAGGTGGACCTGGTGATCGCGACCTACTCGATCACCGACGCGCGTAAGCCGCAGGTCACCTTCGCCGGCCCCTACTACCTGGCGCACCAGGACTCCCTCATCCGGGCCGACGACAACACGATCACGAGCCTCGACACCCTCAAGGGCAAGAAGGTCTGCCAGGTCAGCGGCTCCAACTCGTGGAAGAACATCACTGAGGGCACCAACAAGCAGAGCCTGAAGGTCGAAGCGACCCTGGTGCCCGCGGGTGGCTACGACGAGTGCATCCAGAAGCTCAAGACCAGCGCGGTCGACGTGGTGACCACCGACGACACGATCCTCGCCGGGTTCGCCAAGCGTGAGGGCACGGGCGTGAAGGTCGCGGGTGCGCCGTTCACGGACGAGAAGTACGGCATCGGCATCAAGAAGGGCGACCTCGAGACCTGCAACGAGATCAACAAGATCGTTGCTCAGATGTGGTCCGACGGCACCGCGGCCAAGCTGCTGGAGAAGCACTTCGCCGGCACGGGCCTGAAGGTCGAGACCGCGGCGCCGGCCGCGGAGGGCTGCGCCTGATCCCCCGTCCAGGCCCGATCACTCGCCGGTGAGTCGCCCAGGCTCACCGGCGAGTTCTTCCAATGAGGAATGTCATGGACACCTCTTCTCTTATTGACTTCTCTCCGCTGATCCAAGAGTTCGACAAGATCCTTCTGGGATTCTGGGCGACGATCCGGCTGACGCTGACCAGCGCCTTCTTCGCGCTGATCCTCGGCACGGTCCTGGTCTCCATGCGAGTGGCGCCGACGCCGGTGCTGCGCTGGGCCGGGACCGCCTACGTCAACGTCGTCCGCAACACGCCTCTGACGCTGGTGCTGATCCTCTGCGCGCTCGGGCTCAGCGACACGATGCAGCTCACGTTCAGCGATGAGCCCTCCACCAACTACTTCTGGTGGGCGGTGGCCGGCCTGTCGGCCTACACCGCGACGTTCGTCTGCGAGGCGCTGCGCTCCGGGATCAACACCGTCGCCACCGGCCAGGCGGAGGCGGCCAGGGCCATCGGGCTGACGTTCATCCAGACGCTGCGGCTGGTCGTGCTGCCGCAGGCGTTCCGGTCGGTCATCGCCCCGCTGGGCAGCATCCTGATCGCCCTCGCCAAGAACACCACGATCGTCACCGTGGCGAGCTATCTCGACGCGGCGGCCCAGATGAAGCAGATGTTCGACGACTACGGCGGTACGATCCCCATCTTCCTCGGATTCGCCTTCGGCTACATGGTGCTGACCCTCCCGACCGGCTTCTTCTTCGGCTGGCTGGCCAAGCGAATGGCGGTGGCCCGATGAGCAAGGCGACCAGCGTTCTGTTCGACGCCCCCGGGCCACGGGCGCGGCTGCGCAACAACGTGCTGACCCTGGTCTCCGTCGCCATCCTGCTCCTGATCGCCTACCTGGTGATCTCGACGCTGGGTGAGAAGGACCAGCTCGACGCCGCCAAGTGGGAGCCGTTCCTGCGTGGCGACACCTGGACCGGGTTCATCATCCCGGGCCTGATCGGCACCTTGCAGGCCGCCGTGGTGTCCGCGGTGCTCGCGCTGATCTTCGGCGTGCTGTTCGGTCTCGGCAGGCTCTCCGAGCACCGCTGGATCCGCCGGATCTCCGGCGCGGTCGTGGAGTTCTTCCGGGCCATCCCGCTGCTGATCCTCATCTACTTCGTGCAGGCAGGACCGGCCACGCTGAGCGGCTACACGGTCAGCGTGCCCGCGTTCTGGGCCGTGGTCATCGGCCTGACGCTGTACAACGGGTCGGTGCTGGCGGAGATCTTCCGAGCGGGCATCCTGGCCGTGCCGCGGGGTCAGTCCGAGGCCGCCTACTCCATCGGGCTGCGCAAGTCCGAGGTGATGCGGCTGGTGCTGGTCCCCCAGGCCACCACCGCGATGATGCCGGCGATCGTCAGCCAGATGGTCGTGCTGCTGAAGGACACCGCGCTCGGCTGGATCATCGCGTACGAGGACCTGCTGAACGCCGGGCTCAAGCAGTTCGCCGTCAACTACGGCAACCTCATCCCGAGCGCCATCGTGCTGGCGCTGTTCTACGTGCTGATCAACCTGGCGCTCGGCTACCTCGCCAACTGGCTCGAACGGCGTAGCCGGCGCAGCCGCAAGTCCTCCGCCGGGCCGATCACGCCGCCTTCGGCGATCGGCACGGGCACGGGCGGCCCCGGCAGGGGCGCCGTCGCCACGATGGAGTGACAAGCCGCGAATATCGGACGGCGGTGGTGCGCGAACGGCGCACCACCGCCGTTTCTTTGTCGGTGATGCCTGCTTAACACAGGGCGCATAAATATCAGCGTGGTATTTCCGTCACGCGAACAACACCTGTCCATTGCTGAACGCGTACTTTGCGACCTCGCACGTGAAAAGCGCGGTTTGGTGGACGTGCTCCCCGTAAAGCCCCAAGAAGCCGCCACTTCTCGGTGCGAACCGCCCGCAGACCACCGCGTACGGGACCTCCGGCCAGCAAACTCCTCCTGAGGGCGGAGAAACGGGGAGGTGCGGATGCGACGGGCGTACGTGACGTTCGCGGGCGCCATGGTCATGGGATTGGCCGCGTGTGATGGTGGGGGCTCTTACACCACCGTCGTGAGCAAAATCCGCGGCGCGGGAAAGGTGGTCGTCGGCACGAAATGGGACCAGCCGAGCCTGGGGCTGAAGATGGACGGTGGCGATCCGCAGGGGTTCGACGTGGACGTCGCCAAATACGTGGTGAACCACCTCGCGAAGGGCGAGCCGGTGCGGATCACCTGGCGGGAGTCGCCCTCGTCCACCCGCGAGGCGTTGCTCCAGAACGGCACCGTGGACCTCGTCTTCGCCTCCTACACCATCACCGAGGCCCGCAAGCCCAAGGTGACGTTCGGCGGCCCTTACGTGATCGTCCAGCAGGACACGATGACGCGCGCCGACGATTTCCGCATCACCAAGACGGCCGACCTGCGGGGCAAGCGGATCTGCCAGGCCGAGGGCTCCAACTCGTACCGGCGGATCGTCGACCCGCCGCCGGACGGCAAGCTGGGCATCCCGGCGGTGCTGGTGCCCGCACAGAACTACTCCGACTGCGTACGCAAGCTCCGCACCGGGCAGCTCGACGCGGTGAGCACCGAGAACCTGCTGCTGGCCGGGTTCGCCGAGGCGGAGCCGGGCCGGTTCAAGCTGCTGAACGACCCGATCACCGACGAGAATTGGGCCGTCGGGATCAAGAAGGGCGACACGGCCACCTGCGAGGCCGTCAACGAGGCGGTCGCGGACATGTGGCGGGACGGGACGGCCACGCGGCTGCTGCGCAAGTGGTTCGGGAAGACGGGGCTCAGGCTGCCCTCGTCGCTGCCACGCCCCGAGGGTTGCCCTTGACCTCGGGGCGTGGCAGCGAGGGTGGCTCTTGACCCCCTCTGGCCCGTGTGAGCCGGTCGCGTGAACCCCCGAGTTGCCGGGGACGGGCCGGAAACTAGGCGTGATCTTGGGGGACCGCCCCGCACCGCCGGTGATCTTCCGGCAGGATGCGGGGTATGCCTTTCTGGCCCTCCCCCATTTCGACCAGAGACGTGGCCGGTTCTGGCGTGCGTCCCGGCTGGCCCACCGCCCAGAGCGGCCGGGTGTGGTGGACCGAGGACCGTCCCGACGAGGGCGGGCGCACCACGATCGTGCGCCTCGCCGCCGACGGCACCCGCCGTGAGCTGCTGGCGGCCCCGTGGAGCGCGCGCACCCGGGTGCACGAGTACGGCGGCAGGCCCTACGCCGTGACCCCCGCAGGCGAGGTGATCTTCGCCAACCTCAAAGACCAGCGCCTGTACATACTGGGTGAAAACGGCGAACCGAAACCCCTCACCCCCGAAGGCTGCCGGTACGCGGACCTGCTGGTGCACGAGGGGCAGGTGTGGTGCGTACGCGAGCGCCACACCGAGGACGGCAAGGTCACCCGGGCCATCGTCTCGATCCCGCTCGAAGGCGGCGAGATCCGCGTATGGGCCACCGGCTGCGACTTCTACGCTTCTCCCACGATCTCCCCCGACGGGCGGCATCTCGCCTACGTCTGCTGGAACCACCCGCGCATGCCCTGGGACGGCACCGAGCTTCGCGTGACGCCCCTGTCGGGCGGCGGCGACTCGTGGACGGTGCGCGGCGGCGCCGCGGAGTCCGTACTGGCTCCTGCGTGGAAGGACGACGCCCACCTCTACCTGGTCTCCGACCGCTCGGGCTGGTGGAACCTCTACGAGGTCGGCCTGCGCGGTGACGGCGCGCGGGCGGTCCATCCGGCGGAGGAGGAGTTCGCGCTGCCGCCGTGGCGGCTGGGCGGGCGACCGTACGCGGTGCTCGGCGACGGACGTCTCGCCGTGCTGCACGGGCGCGGCGACCTACGGCTGGGCGTCCTCGACCCCGCGTCGGGCACGCTCACCGACCTCGACCTCCCCTACGCGGGGTGGGACGGCGCTCTCACCGTCGAGGGCATGTCGGTGTCCGGCATCGCGTACGCGGCCGCCGTCCCCCGGTCGGTCGTCATCGTGGACGCGGCCACCGGCGGGCACCGGTCGCTCAAACGCGACATCGAACACCTTCCCGACCCCGCCTACCTGCCCCTTCCGCAAGCGGTGCACATACCGGGGCGCGATGAGGTCCACGCCTTCCTCTACCCGCCCTACGGCCCGGCGACCGAGGGCACGCCCCCTTACGTGATCTTCGTGCACGGCGGCCCCACGGCGCATGCCGACACCGCGCTCGACCTGGAGAAGGCGTTCCTCACCTCGCGGGGCATCGGCGTGCTCGACGTCAACTACGGCGGCTCCACGGGGTACGGCAGGGCCTACCGTGAGCGGCTGAAGGGGCAGTGGGGCCTGGTGGACGTGGCCGACACGGTCGCCGCCGCCGAGTGGCTGGCCGCCGAAGGGCTGGCCGATCCCGCCAGGATCGCGGTGCGCGGGGGCAGCGCGGGCGGCTGGACGGTGATGGCCGCCTGCTGCCGGTCCGGGGTGTTCGCGGGCGGGGTGTCCTATTACGGCGTCAGCGCGCTCGCGCCGCTCGTCGCGCACACGCACGACTTCGAGTCGCGCTACGTGGAGTGGCTGGTGGGGCCGGAGGATCCGCAGGTGTACGCCACCAGGGAGCCGCTCGCCCTGGTCGACGGCGTGACCTGCCCGATGCTGCTGCTCCAGGGGCTCGACGATCCCGTGGTGCCCCCGGAGCAGTCGACGGCCTTCGCGGACGCGCTGTCGGAACGCGGGGTGCCGTGCACGTACCTGTCGTTCGAGGGCGAATCGCACGGCTTCCGCCGCACGGAGACCCGCGCGGCGGCCCTGGCCGCCGAGCTCGCCTTCTACCAGCAGCTCTTCAGCTAGCCCGTTCTTCCGCACTGAGCTGCTGGCTCGGTCATACCGGCCGACCTGCGATGAAACGGCATGTGCGGAAAAACAGGGCTAGCGTGCGAACTCGGTCGCCCGCGACTCCCTGACCACGGTGATCCGGATCTGGCCTGGATAGGTCAGCTCCTCCTCCACCTGCTTGGCCACGTCGCGGGCGATCACCTGCGCCTGGATGTCGTCGATCGCGTCCGGCTTGACCATGACGCGGATCTCCCGCCCCGCCTGCATGGCGAAGACCTTCTCCACGCCCTCGTACGACTGCGCGATCTCCTCCAGGCGCTCCAGCCGCTTGACGTACGCCTCCAGCGACTCGCGGCGGGCGCCGGGCCGGCTGCCGCTGACCGCGTCGGCGGCCTGCGTGAGCACCGCTTCGACGGTACGGACCTCGACCTCGTTGTGGTGCGCCTCGATGGCGTGGACCACGTCCTCGTGCTCGCCGTACCTGCGGGCGATCTCCGCCCCGATCAGCGCGTGGCTGCCCTCGACCTCGTGCGTGAGCGCCTTGCCGATGTCGTGGAGGAGGGCGCAGCGCTTGAGCAGCGGCTGGCTCAGCTTCAGCTCGGCGGCCATGATCCCGGCGATGTGGGCGGACTCGATGAGGTGCTTGAGCACGTTCTGGCCGTAGGAGGTGCGGTAGCGCAACTGGCCGAGCAGCAGCGTCAGCTCGGGGTGCATGTCGGTGATCCCCAGCTCGACCAGGGCGTCCTCGCCGGCCCGGGCGCACAGGTCCTGCACCTCCTGGCGGCTGCGGTCGTGCGCCTCCTCGATGCGCTGCGGGTGGATGCGGCCGTCGAGCACGAGCTTTTCCAGCGTCAGCCTGGCCGTCTCCCGGCGTACCGGATCGAAACAGGACAGGAGCACCGCTTCCGGGGTGTCATCGATGATCAGGTTCACACCGGTGGTGGACTCGAACGCCCGGATGTTGCGGCCTTCGCGCCCGATGATCCGGCCCTTCATCTCATCGCCCGGCAGGTGCAGCACACTGACGACCGACTCGGCCGTCTGCTCCGCGGCCAGCCGCTGGACGGCCAGCGTCACGATCTTGGTGGCCCGCTTCTCGCCCTCCTTGCGAGCGTCGCCCTCGATCTCTCTGATGATCAGCGCGGCCTCGCGCTTGGCCTGGTTCTCGATCTCCTTGACCAGCTCGGCCTTGGCCTGATCACCGGTCAGCCCGGAGACCCGTTCGAGGATGACCTTGCGCTCCTGCTCGACCTGCAGCAGCTCCGCGCGGCGATCGGCCAGCTCGACCTCGGTCTCGCCCAGCTTCCTGTCCCGCTCGGACTGCCGCCTGGCCTCTTCGTCCAGCCGCTGCTCCCGCTCGGCCAGCCGGGCCTCTCTCCGTTCGAGGTCGGTGCGCAGCTCCTTGAGCTCGGACTTGAGTATCCGGCTCTCCTCCTCGACCTCGCGCCGCAGCTGCGTGGCGCTCTCGGCGGCGCTCTCCGACCTGCGCAGGATCTCCTCGGCATCGATCTCCGCCTTCGTCCGGATCTCGCGCGCCTCCTGCCGTGCCAGCTCCAGCTCCTCGTGTACGGCCTCCACCTGCTCAGGGCTCGGCTTGGCCATCCGGGGCAGGTTGTTCGAGGTGCGGCGTATGACGACGAGCAGGGCGACGATCATCCCGAACGCGAGCACGAGCACCGCTACCATCAGCACCACGACAAGCGGCCCCATGTGCGCCCCGCCCTCCTCGCGTCGGCAAAACCCCATAACGCGGACTCAAAACTGGAGGGGTCACAAGCGCGCCACAGAAGGCCCGGTCGGCGTCATCACCAGTATCGATATCAAGCCAAGACTGACCGGGCGTCGACTGCTGTAGCCGACACCTCGCCCGCCTCGATCAACCGAGCTCGTTCGTCCGTCGTTCACCGGTATGGCAATCCGCGCTGCGCGGAGTAACTCCTCACTGCCGTCGAGGTTATGCGTGGAACAAGTCACGAGCAAGCAAACGCGTCATCAAGCGTGTCTTACAGGCTGGCATCTCCACATCCAGCCCCACATACACCCTTACCGCCCGAATTGCCCCACTCTTCCACCGCCTAGGCCCCCGCTCCGCTGCGAACCCCCGCTCCCGGCCCCCGAGACACTCCCGCACCCCCATGTGCTGAGGCGACGGGACGCCAGCATGCCCTGCGACAGACGAGACTTGCCGGACCACCACGCTCATGCACCGACGGATCATGGCGATACGAACGTGGGCCACAAAACACGACGAGCCCAGCCCAGCAGAGCCCAGCCCAGCAGACCCGGCAGACCGGCAGACCAGCGGACCGGCAGAGCCCTAAGGCGTAGAACCCGCTCGATCCGCTCGATCCGCTCGATCCGCTCGATCCGCTCGATCCGCTCGATCCGCTCGATCCGCTCGATCCGCTCGATCCGCTCAAAAGGGGAGAACTCGCCTCCAAGGCATAGAAGCTCGGTCGACCGGAGACCGGAGACTCACGCGACCCCGACAGCCTGCCGCGAATGACACCGCCCTCTACTACACGTAAGGGAACGATCAAGGCCCGCACATCCAGCGGGGCTGTGCCAGCATGACGCCCATGGCGATCTATCTCGAAGAGGCAGGCCCCGAAGGCTCACCGGTAGTGGTGTTACTGCACGCCGCAGGCACCAGCGGCTGGATGTGGACCAAACAGGTCTCCGCGCTTGCCGACGAGATGCGCGTCCTGATCCCCGACCTGCCAGGTCACGGGCAGAGCAACACGCGTCCATGGATCTCGATCGCCGACACCGCCCGCCTGCTGGCCGAGGTGATCGCCACACGCGCACCGGGCGGCAAAGCTCACGTCGTCGGGCTCTCCTTAGGGGGCTACGTGGGAGCGCACCTGGCCGCGACCGCTCCGGACGTGGTGCTCAGCGCAATCGTGAGCGGCGTGAACGTACAACCGTTCCCCAACCCGGGCCGAATGCGGCTCATGGGCGCACTGATCGCGCCAGTGATGAAGTGGGGGCCAGTGCTGCGAGCCAACGCTCGTGCGCTCAACGTCCCCGAAGAGGACATCGACGGCTACCAGCGCGCCGCGCGGGCCACCACGCGGCAGGCGTTCCGCCGGGTCACTGACGAGGCTCTCAGCTTTCGGCTGCCGTCCCAGGCCAAGGATTCCCTCTGCCCGGTCCTGGCGGTGGCCGGCGAGAACGAGCACGACCTCACGAAGCGTTCGCTGACCGACATCGCCGCCGCGTTCCCCAACGCCGAAGCGCGCCTGGCACCCGGTGTAGGCCACGGGTGGAACGGCGAGAAGCCCGCCCTGTTCACGGCCATGATCCGGGCCAAAGTCACAGGCGACCAACTGCCGGCGGAGCTCATCGCCATGAACTGAGCCCGGCGAAGGCAACCCGGATCAGAGATGCCCGGACCGAGCAGCCGACCGAGCGGCCCGAACGGAGCAGCCCGGACCGATGAGCCGAAGCGAGCAGCCCGGACTGAGCCGCTGGACCGAGCAACCTGCCCGAGCAACCGGACCGAGCAACCGGACCGAGGAACCGGACCGAGGAACCCGAACGGAGGGGACCCGACTGAGACCGACCGGGCCGAGAGACCCGGGCTGAGAGACCCGGGCCGAGGGGCGGACGATGTCGTAAGAGGCGGGTAGTCAGGAAAAATCCTCCTCCAGATCAATGCCTTCCTCTTCAAGGGCCTCCCGGATGACGCGGAAGGCCAAGCCGGAGGAATATCCCTTACGGGCGAGCATCCCAGCCAGGCGGCGGGTGCGGGTCTGCGGGTCGAGAGATCGAGTAGCGGCGAGTTTGCGGTCCACCAGCCGCCGGGCCGTCTCAGCCTCCTGGTCGGAGTCCAACCGCTCCACGGCTTCATTGACCGTCTCAGTGTCCACACCGCGATGGCGCAGCTCAGCCGCCAGCGCGCGCTTGGCCAGGCCACGACCGTGATGCCTGGAATCGACCCAGGCCGCAGCGAACGCCTCGTCGTTGATCAGGCCGAGCTCGGAAAAACGCCCGAGGACAGCTTCGGCGGCTTCGTCGGGAATTTCTCGCTTGCGAAGAGCTTCGGCGAGCTGGGCACGCGTCTTGGGTGCCATGGTGAGGAGGCGGAGGCAAATGGCTCGAGCCGCCGACTCCGGATCCTTCGGCGGTCCGGCGCTAACCTGGCTCTCCGCGTCAGGATCGTCAGACGGCCAGCCCTGACCCTGAGCCCTCTTCCCAGACCTCCTGTTGGAGCGGCTGCCGGATCGGCGACCCTTACTCGATCGTTTCTTATCGCTCTTTCCGGTCTCACCACCGTCCGCCTGCTCAGGCGAGAACCAACTGCTCCCCGCCAACACTTCGGAATGCCACTCGTTGGCCCCTTGGGCATCGGGCGCCACCCTCTCGCGAGGTTGCCCACCCCCCGAGGACGGAGGGCCAGCCTCACCAGGTTGACCGCCAGCAGTGCCCTTCGACGGGAAGTCGAAGAACACCTCGGAGGAACCGCCCACCCAACCGGCCCCGCTGGGTTGACCGTCAGCGGCATCCCTCGCCGGACGACCAGTTGCTTCGGACCCGTCGGGGCCTGAAGACCGGAAGCCGGTCTCCCTGGGTTGACCGTCAGCGGCACCCCTCGCCGGACGATCAGTTGCTTCGGACCCGTCGGGATCCGAGGGGTGCAAGCCGGTCTCCCTGAGTTGACCGTCGGTGGTGCGCCCCAGTGGAAGACCGGCTGCTTCGGACGCAGCGGCGCCCGACGGCGGGGAATCGGTCTCGCTGGGTTGGCCGTCGACGGTGCCGCCCGCCGGAGGGCCGGCTGTTCTGGGACCGGCGGGATCCGAGGGCGGGAGGTCGGCCTTGGTGGGTTGGCCAGGGCCAGGGCTTGGGGACGGGAAGTGGGTGTCGCCGCCGGACTGGCTGTCTGGTTCGGCGGATGGGGAGGTGCGGAGGCGGTCTCGCTGTTCGCGCCACTCGTCGACCGATGGCCAGCCATCCGCGGCGGAACGGGCCATGTCACGACCTCGGGATGAGGTGACGTCACGGCTGCGTGACGTGGCAGTGTCATGACCTCGCGATGAGGCGGCGTCGTGGCCTCGTGCTGAGGTGATGTCGTGGCCTTGTGGCGGGGTGATGCCGTGGCCTTGTGGAGAGGCGGCGTCGGGGTGCTGGGATGAGGTCACGGCGTGGTCCTGTGGTGAGGTGGCGTGACGTCACGAACCCACGATGGGGTTGTTCGGTGCCGAGCGGGCGGGCCAGGCGCCCCCGTACGGAGAGTGGAGCGCCTGTGGCCGGACCGTTTCACTCGTGTGGCGACCGATCAGACGTCACCCGGCTTCGGGGTGGACTTCGAGGCGCGGCCCGACGGGGCGGCAGCCGCGACCGGTGCGGCGGCGGCTTCGGCCTCGGCAGGGGCGTCGAGACGGGGGCCAACGCCCAGCTTGTCCTTGATCTTCTTTTCGATCTCGTTGGACATGTCAGGGTGGTTGCGCAGGAAGGTGCGCGCGTTTTCCTTGCCCTGGCCGAGTTGGTCTCCCTCGTACGTGTACCAGGCGCCGGACTTGCGGACGAAGCCGTGCTCCACGCCCATGTCGATGAGGCCACCCTCACGGGAGATGCCGATGCCGTAGAGGATGTCGAAGTCGGCGACGCGGAAGGGCGGGGCCATCTTGTTCTTGACGACCTTGACCCTGGTGCGGTTGCCGACCGCCTCGGTGCCGTCCTTGAGCGTCTCGATGCGGCGGATGTCCATGCGGACCGAGGCGTAGAACTTGAGCGCCTTACCACCGGTCGTGGTCTCAGGGCTGCCGAACATGACGCCGATCTTCTCGCGGAGCTGGTTGATGAAGATGGCGGTGGTGCCGGTGTTGCTGAGGGCTCCGGCGATCTTGCGCAGCGCCTGGGACATGAGGCGGGCCTGGAGGCCGACGTGGCTGTCGCCCATCTCGCCCTCGATTTCGGCCTTGGGCACCAGCGCGGCCACCGAGTCGATGACGATGATGTCGACGGCGCCCGACCTGATCAGCATGTCGGCGATCTCCAGCGCCTGCTCACCCGTGTCCGGCTGGGACACCAGCAGGGCGTCGGTGTCCACTCCCAGCTTCTTGGCGTATTCGGGGTCGAGGGCGTGCTCGGCGTCGATGAACGACGCGATGCCGCCGGCCCGCTGGGCGTTGGCCACCGCGTGCAGGGCGACCGTGGTCTTGCCCGAGGACTCAGGGCCGTAGATCTCGACGATGCGGCCACGCGGCAGGCCGCCGATGCCGAGCGCGATGTCGAGTGAGATCGACCCCGTGGGGACCACCTCGATGGGAGCCCGGGCTTCATCGCCCAGTCGCATGACAGAGCCCTTGCCGAACTGCCGCTCGATCTGAGCGAGGGCGGTCTCAAGGGCCTTCTCGCGGTCGTTGATAGCCATGGGAGCTCCCCCTGGAGGGTTGTGGTCCGATCAGTCGAGTGAAAGCTACGGCCTGCCACCGACATTTTCTGCGAGAGTCGGGGAAGTCGTGGCCCGGCGAAGTCCATCGTAGCCGAACGGCTGTTCGATCACAGCAGGAACACGCGGCTACAGGTGCCCCCTTCGAAAATCGTCCCCACGCCCCTGTCCTCTGTCCCCGAGTCCGTCCCTCGGTCCCGTCCCTCGGTCCCGTCCGGTTCTTCGTCCCGTCCTCTGTCACCGTCGACGGATGGGCTGGGACGGGGACGAGGGGCGATCCCCCGGCCGAGGCGGAGGGCTGAGGCGGAGGGCTGAGGCGGAGGGCTGGAACGCAAGTTGGAGTGGAGAGCCGGGGTGGAGGCTGGGATGTGGGCTGAGGCTGGGGGTTTGCGGGAAGATGGCAACTCTGGGCTGAGGTTGTCGGTGATCCGGCTCTGCGGACTCGTCCGACGGCATCCGACTCTTGCCGCGCTCGCCTGCGGCCAGCCCGGCTTTTACGGGCTCAGCCGTTGGCGACGCAACTCCTGCGCAAGACTCATACGTCCGTGATCGTCTTCGAGTCGACTGTACGTAGCCAGTTCTCGGCCTCTTGCGGGGCGGCGAAGCGGATCACGTGTAGTGGGGCGAAGCGCGGGTCGTGGGCGCGCTGGTGGATGTCCGCTCTGCGCGTCCCGTGCTGTGACCATGCCCACCACACGGGGTGGTCCCGGCGGAACCAGTTCGCCAGGGTCTCTCTGTTGCCGCCGAAGATGCGTTCGCGGGTGAGGGTTCTGCGCAGCGATCTCCGTAGCACTCGGGGCATGATGACCCGCCTGCCGTAGTCGAGCCAGATCACGGTGTCGGCGCGTTCCCACAGGAGGTCGCGTACCTCGGGGTAGCCGTACGAGTCGAAGATCCAGGCCGGCGAGGAGGCGATCTCCGCGATCCGGGCGGCGAACTCGCCGTTCACTGTCCAGCCTGGACCGGTGTAGTGGAGGGCGTCCATCTCGTGGTACGGCACTGCGAGGCGCGTGCTCAAGGCCCGCGCCATCGTCGACTTGCCGGCCCCGGTGATGCCGGCCACAAGGATGCGCCGCATCCGAGCAGGGTACGGCCTCTTGAACCTGACATCGGTCACCGGGGATCGCCGACCGGAGGCAGCCGGCTCAGGAAACCGGAGGCAGGATCTGGAGTTTTCAAGGGATGTCCAACTTCAGGGTCGGCCGGTGCCATGGGAGGGCTGGTGTCACGGGACGGCCGGTGCTGCGGACGGTCGCCCCCGGAGGGAGCGGCCCCAGGGACCGGCGGGCCGGGTGACGGGCGACCCGAGGGGTGTCTCTGGCTTTTCGACCGGCGCCTTGGGCCTGAGGGCTTGGGTCCTTGAGGGTCTTGGAGGCAGGTGCCAGGAGGGCCTCTCGCCCAGGTTCCTCGGAGGTCGTGCTTTCGGGTTCGCCAAGAACCTCGCCTCCAACCGGGCGGAAGGTCCTCGGGCGGTCAGGGCTCAGGGGTTCTCGGGGAGGCAGGATTTCAGGAAACCCGAGGTCAGAGGGCTCGCGAGCCTCAAGGAGCCGGAGGTGGGAGGGCTGGGGACCGGGGGCTGGAGCGGCGGGAAAAGCGGGGCGGGAGGCGTACGGAATCGCGATCACGGCGTCGCTCCGAGTAAACGTCAGGAGGGTTGGCGGCGTCGTGTTGTCATGCGGGGTGAGCTGGGGAGACTCACTGGCAGGGGCGAGGGTTGGAGGCGGCGACGTGTCGAGCGGCTACACCGGGGAACGGCGCACCCATCTGGAGGCGCTCGCAGAGCTCTTGCCCAATCAGGGCCTGGTGAGCCGCATGCTCGGCGGGGACGATCCGGTGTTGTGGGTGTGGCACCCGCGTACCGGCCGCCAGACGATCATCTTCGCGACCCCGTCGAACCGTGGGTGGCTGTTCCTGTGGTCCCCCGGCGGGCAGGGCAGCGTGAACGACCTGGAGCATACGGCCTCCGCGCTGCGCGAGACGCTGGACCAGGCGCAGGAGCCGCAGCGCGGAGGCTAGTCAGCAGATAGCGGAACCCGGGGTCAGCGCAGCTTCGACGAGACGTTCTCGACCTGGCAGACCGCGCGCCAGACGCTCTTGGCGCTCTCTCCTTCGGCCAGCGCCTGCACGACCGTACGCCCGCCGAGCGGGGCGAGCACGTAGTCGCGGGCCCATGACTCGGCGTAGGTCTCGCCGAAATGAGCCTTCATCCTTCTCCAGAACTCGGTCAGACGCATGAACTCAAGTATGGAATCGCCTTGGGCGTGGGTAAGACATCCCCATGCCAAAGACCCCCAAGTCTTCACCGCCGAAGACCGCCAAAAGCAAGGCCAACAGAGCCAAGCGCCGCCGGTTAGTGCTCGCGATGCGCATCACCGTACAGAAGGAGAAGGCGGATAGATCCGAACGGCATGTCGGCATCAGGCAGGAGCCGCGTGCGGGCAAGCCGCGTACGCGGAGGGCGTCGCGGCGCTGAGGCTGCGACCACCCAGGTACGAACGCGCTCGCGGCGTACGGGCACAGCACGCGATCGCGACGCGCGGCCGCGCCACCCGGCCGGACCGCGCAATCGCATAGACGCAGGACGTACTGATGTGATCGCGACGTGCGGTCACAGCACGTGCGAGCCGTACATCTCACCTAGATGGTCGGCGAGCAGCTCCAGCCTGGCGCCGTCGGGGTCCTTGAAGTAAATGGAGGCGCCGCTCTCTATCTGGTGCGGCACGCCGGCCATCTCCAGCTTTCCACGCAGCCGTTCCCAGGTCGCGGGATCAACGGAGATCGCGACGTGGTGGAGCCCGCCCAGCACTTCCTGGTACGGCTCCAGGTCCAGCCCGGGAAAGTCGAAGAACGCGAGCAGGTTGCCGTTGCCGATGTCGAAGAAGAAGTGGTTCGAGCCCTTGTAGTCGCGGTTTTCGATGATCTCCGTCAACGGGAACTCCAGGAGCTCCTGGTAGAACGCGATGGTCCGCTCCACATCCGACGAGAGCAGGGCCATGTGATGCAGGCCGCGCGCGCTGCTGGATGGACGGTGCGGTAACACGTAACGCTGCCTGATCTCCGCACGGCGGGCTTCTATGGCCGCATGGTCAATGGTCACGGTCGCTGTATGTCCGCCTGAGCCCGGGCTCAATCACGCAGCGCAGCGCCAATGCGTTTTCTGTCGGTGGCGCGAGGCAGTATGTGCTGGTGAGCTCGCTAGACCACTTCAGCCAGGTGACCAGGCAATGGTTCACCGGAGCCTTCCAATCTCCCACCGCCGCCCAGGAGGGGGCGTGGGAGTCGATTGCGCGTGGCGACAACACCCTGGTCGTCGCGCCTACCGGGTCCGGCAAGACGCTGGCGGCGTTCCTGTGGTCGCTCGACAGGCTGGCGGCGGAGCCGGGCGGACGCACGTCCGAGAGCCGGCCCGTACCCGGTGTGGGCCGACCCGTGCCTGCCGGAGGTACGCCGCAGGCGGCCGAGGGCGGGGCCGGCTCGCCCAAGGGGGCTTCAGTGGCCGGGCCGGGCTCGCGCAAGATGGCTTCAGCGGCTGGGGCGGGCTCGCGCAAGGGGGCCTCGAAGGCTGGGCCGGGCTCGTCCAAGGGGGTCTCGAAGGCTGAGCAGGGCGAGCGTAAGGGGACCAGGGTTCTCTACGTGTCGCCGCTCAAGGCGCTGGCCGTCGACGTCGAGCGCAACCTGCGCGCGCCGCTGGCCGGGCTCAAGCAGACGGCGCGGCGGCTCGGGCTGGCAGTGCCGGAGATCTCGGTGGCGATCCGCTCCGGCGACACCCCCGCCGAGGACCGCAGGCGGTTCGCGGCCAAGCCGTCCGACATCCTGATCACTACGCCCGAGTCGCTGTTCCTGCTGCTCACCAGCCAGGCCAGGGAGGCGTTGCGCGACGTCGAGACGGTGATCGTGGACGAGGTGCACGCGGTCGCGGCCACCAAGCGCGGCGCCCATCTGGCGCTCAGCCTGGAGCGGCTCGACGCGCTGCTCGACAAGCCGGCGCAGCGGATCGGGCTGTCGGCGACCGTGCGGCCGGTGAGCGAGGTGGCGGCGTTCCTGGGGGGCACCCGGCCAGCGACCGTGGTGCAGCCGCCGTCGGAGAAGCAGATCGAGGTCGAGGTCGTCGTGCCCGTGGAGGACATGACGGAGATGGAGGGGCGGTCGCCGTCTCAGGGGGAGGGCGAGGAGTTCGCCCCCGAGCCGGGCAACAGGTCGATCTGGCCGCATGTCGAGGAGCGGCTGTTCGATCTGATCGAGGCCCACAGCTCCACAATCGTCTTCGCCAACTCCAGGAGGCTGGCCGAGCGGCTCTGCACCCGGCTCAACGAGCTCGCCTACGACCGGTCGCAGGGGGTGGAGGCGGTCGATCTCTCGATCTGGGAGACGGAGCCGACCCAGCCCATGTCCGGCGAAGAGCCGTCCGGGCCGGGGTCGTCCGGGCAGGAGCCGTCCGGGCGAGGGCAGTCCGAGCAGGAGCTGTCTGGACAGGGGCCGTCCGGACAGGGGCCGTCTCAGCGGGTGCCGGTTCGGCGGATGCCTGCTGACATGATGGCGCAGGCCGGGGCGAGCAAGGGCGTGGTCACCGAGATCGTGCGCGCCCACCACGGCTCGGTCTCCAAGGAGGAGCGGGCGCAGATCGAGGAGGCGCTCAAGTCCGGCCGGCTGCCCGCCGTGGTCGCCACCTCCAGCCTGGAGCTGGGCATCGACATGGGCGCGGTCGATCTGGTCGCGTGCGTGGAGGCGCCGCCGAGCGTGGCCAGCGGGCTGCAGCGCATCGGCCGCGCCGGTCACCAGGTCGGCGCGGTGTCCAGGGGCGTGATCTTCCCCAAATACCGGGGCGATCTGGTGCAGACGGCTGTGGTGGCCGAGCGGATGAAGAGCGGCCAGATCGAGGAGCTGCGCTATCCGCGTAATCCGCTCGACGTGCTGGCCCAGCAGATCGTGGCGATGACCGCGCTGGAGGAGTGGACGGTCGACGAGCTGGAGTCCGTGGTCAAGCGGGCCGCCCCCTACGCCACGCTGCCGAGGACCGCGCTGGAGGCGACGCTCGACATGCTGGCCGGGCGCTATCCGAGCGAGGAGTTCGCCGAGCTGCGGCCGCGCATCGTGTGGGACCGGGTCACCGGCACGCTCCAGGGGCGTCCGGGCGCGCAGCGGCTGGCGGTCACCAACGGCGGCACCATCCCGGATCGCGGTCTGTTCGGCGTGTTCCTGGTGGGCGAGCGCGCCTCCAGGGTGGGCGAGCTGGACGAGGAGATGGTCTACGAGTCGCGGGTGGGCGACGTCTTCGTGCTGGGCGCGACATCCTGGCGGATCGAGGACATCACGACCGATCGGGTCCTGGTCTCCCCCGCTCCCGGCCAGCCGGGCAAGCTGCCGTTCTGGCACGGCGACGCGGCGGGCCGCCCGGCCGAGCTGGGCAGGGCGATCGGGGAGTTCCTGCGCGAGCAGGCCAAGCAGGGCTCGACGGAGCGGATGCGGGCGGCGGGGCTGGACGAATACGCCGCGGCCAACCTGCTGGCCTACCTCGACGAGCAGCGCGAGGCCACCGGCTACGTCCCCGACGACCGTACGCTGCTGGTCGAGCGCTTCCACGACGAGCTGGGCGACTGGCGGGTGGTCATCCACTCCCCCTACGGCGCGCGGGTGCACGCTCCGTGGGCGCTGGCGATCAACCGGCGGTTGCGCGAGCGCTACGGCATCGACGTACAGGCTGTGCATTCCGACGACGGCATCGTGCTGCGGATCCCGGACACCCTGGCCGAGCCGCCGACCGACGTGGCGGCGTTCGACGCCGAGGAGATCGAGCAGATCGTCACCGAGGAGCTGGGCGGCTCCGCCATGTTCGCCTCCCGGTTCAGGGAGTGCGCGGGGCGGGCGCTGCTGCTGCCACGCCGCGTGCCCGGCCGGCGCACCCCGCTGTGGCAGCAGCGGCAGCGGGCCGCCCACCTGCTGGGGGTGGCCTCGCAGTACGCCTCGTTCCCGATCGTGCTGGAGACGATGCGCGAGTGCCTGCAGGACGTCTTCGACGTGCCGGGGCTCGTGCAGCTCATGCGCGACATCGCCGCGCGCAGGGTGCGGGTGGTGGAGGTGGAGACGTCGCAGGCCTCGCCGTTCGCGGCGTCGCTGCTGTTCCACTATGTGGGCGCGTTCATGTACGAAGGCGACGCGCCGCTGGCCGAACGCCGGGCGCAGGCCCTGGCGCTGGACACCTCGCTGCTGGCCGAGCTGCTGGGCCAGGCCGACCTGCGCGAGCTGCTCGACCCCGACGTCATCTCCGACGCCGAGCGCGAGCTGGCCAGGCTCGACCGGCCGCTGCGTGATCTGGAGGACCTCGCCGACCTGCTGCGCTCGCACGGCCCGCTGCTGGCGCCCGACGTGAGCGTGCGGGGCGGCGACCCGGCCTGGCTGGAGGAGCTCGAACGCGCTCGGCGGGCGATCAAGGTCCGCATCGCGGGCGAGGAGCAGTGGGCGGCGATCGAGGACGCGGCCAGGATGCGTGACGCGCTGGGCGTGCCGCCGCCGGTCGGGGTGCCGCACGCGTTCCTCGAACCGGTGGCCGATCCCCTGGCCGACCTCGTGGCGCGGCATGCCCGCACGCGGGGGCCGTTCCATGCGAGCACGGCGGCCATCAGGTTCGGGCTCGGCGTGGCCGTGGTGACCGATGCGCTGCGCCGGCTGGCGGGGAGCGGCCGGGTGGTCAGCGGGGAGTTCCGGCCGGGCGGGCGGGGTGCGGAGTGGTGCGACGCCGGGGTGCTGCGGATGCTGCGCCGCAGGTCGCTGGCCCGGCTGCGGAAGGAGGTCGAGCCGGTCGCGCCGGAGACGCTGGCGTTGTTCCTGCCCGCGTGGCACGGCATCACCGGGACTGGCTCGGCGGCGGCAGCGGGAGACGGCCCAGGCGGTCGCGGGGCAGGAGATGGCCCGGGTGGTCGGGGTTCGGCGGACGGACTGGGTGCTCGGGGGGTGGGGGCGGCGCGGGCGATGGACGCACTCGTCCGCTCCCTCGAACAGCTCCAGGGCGCCGCCGTGCCCGCCTCCGCACTCGAGACCCTGGTGCTGCCTTCGCGGGTGCCCGGCTACCATCCCGCGCTGCTCGACGAGCTGACCTCGTCGGGCGAGGTGATGTGGGCCGGGCAGGGCTCCCTGCCGGGTGGCGACGGCTGGGTGTCCCTCTACTTCGCCGACACCGCGCCGCTGCTGCTGCCCGAGCCCGCCGAGATCACGATGACGCCCGTGCACGAACGCGTGCTGGAGCTGCTGGGCGGGGGCGGCGCGCTGTTCTTCCGCGGGATCTCCGACCAGCTCAATTCGCTGGACGACGCGACGCTGGTCTCCGCGCTGTGGGACCTGGTGTGGGCGGGGCGGGTGTCGGGCGACACGCTCGCGCCGCTGCGGGCGACGCTCGGCACGGGGCGTCCCGCGCATCGGCCCGCCACCACGCGGCGGCGCCGGGCGGTGCTGCCCAGCCGGAGCGGGCCGCCCACCGTGGCTGGCCGGTGGTGGTTGCTGCCCTCGCCCGGCGACGACGCGACCCAGCGGGCGCATGCCCAGTCCGAGGTCCTGCTCGAACGGCACGGCGTGGTGACCAGGGGCTCGGTGACCGCTGAGCGGTTGCCCGGTGGATTTACTCCCATTTATCAGGTCTTGCGGGCGTACGAGGAGAGCGGGCGGTGTCGCCGGGGCTACTTCGTCGAAGGGCTCGGCGGGGCGCAGTTCGCGCTGCCCGGCGCGGTGGATCGGATGCGCGCCATGTCGCCGGGCATCGCTCCGGCCGCGCCCCCCGAGGTCCTTTCGAGTGGCCCCGGCGGGTACAGGGCGGGTGCGGGGACCTTCGGGCGGGCGAGCCGGCCCGAACGGCGGGCCGTGGTGCTGGCCGCCGCCGATCCGGCCAGCCCGTACGGCGCCGCGCTCTCCTGGCCGCAGCACCCCGGCGACGTCGGGCATAAGCCTGGACGGAAGGCGGGGTCGCTGGTCGTGCTCGTCGAGGGTCATCTGGTCCTGTACGTCGAGCGCGGAGGCAAGACGCTGCTGTCGTTCACCGACGACGAACGGCTGCAGCCGGCCGTGGACGCGCTCGCCCTTGCGGTGCGGGACGGCGCGCTCGGGAAGCTGACCGTGGAGCGGGCCGACGGGGCGTCCATCGTCGACTCCCCGCTGGCGGCGGCGCTGGAGGCGGCCGGGTTCCATCCGACGCCACGCGGCCTGCGGCTGCGCGCCTGACCACCCGGGGGCCCGAGCTGCTGCACATGATGCGTACGGGACGGCGGCCAGAAGGCGGCGGCACGGCGTTCAAGCTGCCCGACATGCCCAAGGCGCAGCGGACGATCGCCGCCCGGGCTGCGCCGGCCGGTGGTCGCGCTGATGGTCCTGCTCGGGCGTCGGTCTGTGGATCCCCTACCGAGCCAGACAACGGGCTAAGGAGCGCGCCGCCCAGCACCAGGCTGCATAGTCCACCATGACCGCGCAATGCCGAAGGGCACCGGGCCGGCCGGCAATTGTGCGCGGATCATGCGAGGCGGCGAGTCCACTCTGCAAGCACAGGGAACCGTGCTCCCCGCGGATCGGGGAGGCCCCCACGCGCCCGCTACTCAGAGAAGGCTCACTTGCCTATCGCGAAAAGACGCACCTGGGTCACCGTCATCTCGCTGGTTCTCGCACTGTCCGCCGTCATCGTGACGGTGCCGGCCAGTGCCTCATCCGCCAACATCCCCGACTACGACGTCGTCTTCGACACGAGCGGCAACACCTCCGGCAACAAGGGCGTGGACGTGACCTGCCCCACGGGCACGCGCGTGCTCGGCACGGGGGCTGAGATCATCGGCCCGAGCGGTGACGTCGTCATCGACGAGGTGGTGCCGACGACGTACGAGGTCAGCGCGTTCGGGATCGAGATCGGAGCGGGCACCTCGTCCCTCTGGATGATCAAAGTGTGGGCCGTCTGCGGCGACCCGGACGAGTCGACCAGGATCGTCAGCAGGACCGCGCCGCGCAACGGCCTGCTCCCGCTGACCGTCACCTGTGACGACGGCGAGTTCCTGCTCGGCAACGGCTACCGCATGGACGGGGCGGGCGGCAACGCCGTCGTCGACTACATCAAGCCGCAGCTCAACTCGGTTTCCGGCCACGCGTCGTGGATCTCCTCGGCGGCGGCGCCGTCCTGGACGCTCGAGATGTTCGCGATCTGCGCGGAAGACGCGCCACCGGGGCTGTGGATCTACAGCGACTCCACCGTGCACAGCCCGGCGCCCACCGCGCCCAGCAGGGAGCTCGACGTGTCCTGCGGCGCGCTCGGTGACAGGCAGGTGGTCCTGGGGACCGGGTTCGCCGTCGAGGACAACCTCGGGTCCATCCCGATCACCGACATCACCCTCGACTATCTGGTCCCGACCGGCGAAGAGGTCCAGGCCAAGGCGGCGGAAGTGGTGTCCGACACCAGGTACTGGAACCTCGTGGTCTACGCGATCTGCGCCTACGAGGACTGACACCGAGGAGATCAAGAACCCGGCCGCGGGCAGCGTGCGGACACCGCTGCCCGTGGCCGTCACAAGCTCCGGAATCCTGAGTTCCGGGCATCCTGTATACGATAAGTCCCCATATGACTGATCTGACGCTGGGCGCGGCCCACCGGACCTTGCGCGACGAGGTCACCAAAGAGCTGCGCCGCCGCATACTCTCCGGCGAGCTGGCCCAGGGCGAGCGGCTGGTCGAGGACCGGCTGGCCGCCTCGCTCGGCGTCTCGCGCAACCCCGTCCGCGAGTCCATCAGGGTGCTCGCCGCCGAGGGGTTCATCCAGGTGGTCCCCCGCCTCGGCGCGACCGTGGCCCTCCTGTCCGCCGAGGAGGGCGAAGAGCTCTTCGACGTGCGCATGGCCATCGAAGGGCTGGCGGCCCGGCTGGCCGCGCGCAAGCGCTCCCCCGACGCGGCCGAGCGGCTGCGCCGGCTGCTCGACCAGGCCAAGGAGGCCGTGGACGCCGGGCGGCTGGAGGAGGTGGCCGACCTCAACACGGCCTTCCACCTGGCCGTGGGCGAGGCCGCGGGCAACTCCTACCTCGCGCTGATGATGAAGCCGATGCTCCAGCGGGCGCAGTGGATCTTCAGCCAGACGGCGGCCGTACGCGGGCCGCACTCCTGGCAGGAGCACCTGAGCCTGTGCGAGGCCATCGCGGCGGGCGACGAGGACGAAGCCCAGGCCAGAGCCGTCGCGCACGTGGCGGCGGCCCGCCGGTCGTTCCTGACGGCGACCCGTAGGACAAAGCACCCAAACGATTAGGAAACACTCAGGTAACGACATACAGTTACGAAACACCACTGAAATGTCTTATCTTGTATACAGTCTCCTAAACATTTAAACGGAGGCCTCATGCGACCGTCCCCCAGGTTCGTCGCGGCGCTCGTCACTCTCCCCCTCGCCCTGGCGGCTTGCGGTGGTGGCGGTACGAGCAACACGCCCGCGGCACCTAGTTCCATAGCCAGCGCCTCGGCCGACAACCGGCCGGTCAAGGCCGGTGGCACGCTCAACATCGCGCTCAACGCCGACCCCGACGCGCTGGACCCGAGCATCTCGACCACGCTCGTGGGCCGCGAGGTGTTCGCGAACATGTGCGAGAAGCTCTACGACATCGATGACTCCTCCACCCTGGTCCCGCAGCTCGCGACGGCCCTTCCCGAGCTGTCCGGCGACGGCAAGGAAGTGACGATCAAGCTCCGCGAGGGCGTCAAGTTCAACGACGGCACGGCGTTCGACGCCGAGGCGGTCAAGAAGTCGCTGGACCGGCACCGCACCTGGGAGAAGTCCGCACGTCAGGCCGACCTGGCGGTGGTGTCCAAGGTCACGGTGGCCGACCCGACGACGGTGAAGCTGACGCTGACGCAGCCGTTCACGCCGCTGACCGCGCAGCTCGCCGACCGGGCCGGAATGATCATGTCGCCGAAGGCCCTCGACTCCGAGGGCGACAACTTCGGCGCGAGCCCGGTGTGCGTCGGGCCGTTCAAGTTCGGCAGCCGTACGTCCGGCAGCCAGATCACGCTGGAGAAGGCGGCCGACTACTACGACGCGGCCAAGGTCAAGCTCGACAAGCTTGTATACAAAATCATCGTCGACCCCAACGTGCGGGCCGCCAACCTGAAGTCCGGCGACGTGCAGGTGGCCGACCAGCTCGCCACCAACACGGTCAAGGGCGTGCAGTCCGACCCGAACCTCACCGTCGTGGCCGGTGGCGGTCTCGGCTACTACGGGTTCCAGATCAACATCGGCAACGCCAGCGGCTCCACCGAGAAGCCGGGCGCCGTGGACACGGCGCTGGGCAAGAGCCCGGAGCTCCGTGAGGCGTTCGAGCTGGCGCTCGACCGTGACGCGATCAACAAGACCGTGTACAACGGCCTGCACGAGGTCGACTGCTTCCCGGTCGCGCTGGACAGCCCGTACCGGCCGAAGGACCTGACGTGCGCCAAGCGTGACCTCGCCAAGGCCAAGCAGCTCGTCCAGGCCTCCGGCGTGCAGACGCCGATCGCGGTCACGATGGCCACCCCGAACGACGCCGTCAACCAGCGCCTGGCGCAGGTCATCCAGTCGATGACCAAGGAGGCCGGCTTCAACGTGACCGTGCAGACGGCCGAGTTCGTCAGCGTCCTGGAGCAGGGCAAGGCCGGCAAGTTCGACGTGCTGCTGAGCGGCTGGTCGGGCCGGGTGGACCCGGACGGCAACCTGACGAACCTGGTCACCACCCAGGGCAGCAACAACTACGCGGGCATGTCCGACCCCGGCATCGACGACCCGATCAAGCAGGCCGCCGCCGAGACGGACCCGGCCAAGCGCGCCGAGCTGTACGGGAGCGCCATGAAGAAGGCCGCCGAGCTCCGGGGCGTCGTGTACCTGTACCACAACAAGTACTACCTGGGCGCGCACAAGACCGTCGCCGGTGTCCAGTACTTCCAGGACGGCCTGCCGCGCTTCATCACCGCCGGGTTCGCCGCGTAATGCTGTGGTTCATCCTCCGGCGCTGCGGGTCAGCCGTCCTGGTGCTGTTCCTGTCCAGCGTCCTGATCTTCCTGGGCATCAGGGCGCTGCCGGGTGACCCGGCCACGGTCATGGCGGGCCAGGAGGCGTCGCCCGCCGCGATCGAGGCGATCAGGAAGGAGTTCGGTCTCGACAAGCCGCTGCCCGCGCAGTACGTGGACTACGTCGGCCAGACCCTCACCGGGAACTTCGGCCGCTCGACGCAGGACCAGATCCCCGTGGCCCAGATCCTCGCCGAACGGCTCCCGGTGACGCTGGAGCTGTCGGCGCTGGCCATGCTGGTCGCGATCGTCGTCGGCGTGGGCGCGGGCATCGTGGCGGCCGTCCGGCGCGGAAAGCTCGCCGACTACGTGGCCACCGGCTTCGGCCTGGCCGGGCTGTCGGTGCCGCACTTCTGGCTGGGCCTGCTGGGCATCCTGCTGTTCGCGGTCACCTGGCAGGTGCTGCCCGCCTCCGGGTACGTCCCCTTCACCGAGGATCCCGCCCAGAACCTCCAGCGGATGATCCTGCCGGCCCTCGTGCTCGGCACGGGCTTCGCGGCGATCCTGATGCGGCAGACCCGCTCGGCCATGCTGGGCGCGCTGTCCGCCGACTACGTCAGGACCGCCAGGTCCAAGGGCCTGTCCGAGATCAAGGTCGTGGGCGCGCACGCGCTGCGCAACAGCCTGACGACGGTGGTCACGGTGCTCGGCCTCCAGCTCGGCGCCCTCATCAGCGGCGCCGTGGTGACCGAGCAGATCTTCGTCATCCCCGGCTTCGGCAAGCTCACCGTGGACGCGGTCCTGACCAGGAACTACCCCGTCATCCAGGCGGTCGTGCTCGTCACGGTCCTCGGATACGTGCTGGTCAACCTGCTGGTCGACATCGCCTACGCCTTCCTGAACCCGCGGATCCGGCTTTCTGGAGGCGGCCATGACTGAGGTGATGCGGCGCACCAGACTGTGGCGGCGCTTCAAGCGGCGGCCGATGCCGATGGCCGGGCTGGTGCTGGTGGTCGCGTTCGTGCTGCTGGCGCTGGTCGGGCCGCTCGTGACGGGCGATCCGGCTGCGCAGGACTACATGGCCACGCTCGCGCCCCCGTCGGGCGCGCATCCGATGGGCACCGACGACCTGGGCAGGGACGCCCTCGCCAGGATCGCGCACGGCGCGCAGGTCTCGCTCCAGGCGGGCGTGCTGTCCACGCTGCTGGCGATGGTCATCGGCATCCCGATCGGGCTGGTCGCCGGGTTCTACCGGCGCTGGCTGGACCCGATCGTGATGCGCCTGGTGGACGTGACGCTGGCCTTCCCGTTCCTGGTGTTCGCGGTCGGCCTGGCGGCGATCATCGGGCCCTCGCTGAAGGGCGTGGTGCTGGCGCTGGGCTTCTCGCAGCTCCCCGCCATCATCCGGATCACCCGGGGCGAGGTCCTGGCGGTCAGGGAGATGGACTACGTGGCCGCGGCCATCGCCGACGGCGCGGGCGACGGTCACATCATCTTCCGGTACGTGCTGCCGAACTGCCTCAGCCCGCTCATCGTGCAGGCCACGGTCGCGATCCCGGCGGCCATCATCGGCGAGTCCACGCTGTCGTTCCTGGGCCTGGGCGTGCAGCCGCCGACCCCGTCGTGGGGCGTGATGCTGACGACCGCGCAGCAGTACCTGAGCGACGCGCCCTGGCTGGCCATCTGGCCGGGACTGATGATCGCGCTGGCCACGCTCGGCTTCAACCTGCTCGGTGACGGCCTGCGCGACGTTCTCGACCCGAGGAGCAGCCGATGAGCCTGCTGGAGATCACCGACCTGACCGTCGGCTTCGACACCGAGGACGGCCTCGTGCAGGCGGTCAGGGACATCTCGCTCACGCTGGACGAGGGCGAGATCCTGGCGCTGTGCGGCGAATCGGGCTGCGGCAAGTCGGTCACCGCGATGTCGGTGCCGCGGCTGCTGCCGGCCGAGACGACCCGGCTGACCGGCTCGATCACGCTGGACGGCCGCGAGCTGACCACGCTGCCCGAATCCGACATGCGGCGCGTACGCGGCAAGGACGTCTCCGTCGTCTTCCAGGAGCCGATGACGTCACTGAACCCGTCGTTCACCGTCGGATACCAGATCGCCGAGGTGCTGCGCAGGCACGAGCGCCTCTCCCGCCAGGCGGCCGGCCGGCGGGCCGTGGAGCTGCTGGAGCTGGTCGGCATCCCGGCGCCGCAACGCAGGATGAAGGAGTACCCGCACCAGCTCTCCGGCGGCATGCGCCAGCGCGTGATGATCGCGATCGCGGTGGCCTGCTCGCCCCGGGTGCTGATCGCCGACGAGCCCACCACGGCGCTCGACGTGACGATCCAGGCGGGCGTGCTGGACGTGTTCCGTGACCTGCGCGACCGGCTCGGCACCGCGGTCATCCTGATCACGCACGACCTGGGCGTGGTGGCCGACATCGCCGACCGGGCCGTGGTCATGTACGCCGGCCGCGCCGTCGAGCAGGCCACGGTGAGCGAGCTGTTCGCCGCGCCGCGCCATCCGTACACGCTGGGCCTGATGAAGGCCCTGCCCTCCGCGGCCGTGAACGGCCGCCTGGCCGAGATCCCCGGCATGGTGCCCTCACCGATGTCGGACCCGGACGAGTGCGCCTTCCAGGCCCGCTGCCCGTACGCCCAGGACGACTGCCGCAGCCGGCGGCCCCAGCTCGAACGGCAGGCGCCCGGCCATCTGGCCGCCTGCTACCACCCGGGAGGCACCCAGTGATCCTGCGGATCGACAACCTGGTCAAGCACTACGGCCCGGTACGCGCCGTGGACGGCCTGTCGCTGGAGATCGGCCAGGGCGAGGTGCTCGGCCTGGTCGGCGAGTCGGGCAGCGGCAAGTCCACCGTCGGCAAGTGCGTGCTGCGCCTGACCGAGCCCACGGCCGGGGCCATCGAGCTCGGCGGCCGCGACATCACCCACCTGTCGCGGCGGGCCATGCGCCCGCTGCGCAGGGACGTCCACATGGTCTTCCAGGATCCCTACTCCTCGCTCAACCCGCGCTTCACGATCGCGCAGATCGTCGGCGAGCCGCTCCTGCGGCACAAGGTGAACGACCGGCGCGAGACGGCCCTGCGCGTGGCGGGCATGCTGGAGAAGGTCGGGCTGCGCCAGGAGATGGGCAAGCGCTACCCGCACGAGCTGTCCGGCGGGCAGCGGCAGCGGGTGGGGCTGGCCAGGGCGCTGATCCTGGAGCCCAAGCTGGTCGTGGCCGACGAGCCGGTGTCGGCGCTCGACGTGTCCGTGCAGGCGTCGGTGCTCAACCTGATCACCGATCTGCAGCGCGACATGGGGTTCTCGTGCCTGTTCATCACGCATGACCTGTCGGTCGTGGAGTTCCTGGCCGACCGGATCGCGGTCATGTACCTCGGGCGGATCGTGGAGTCGGGCCCGACGGCCGAGATCTTCGCCGCGCCGCGGCATCCGTACACGCAGGCCCTGCTGTCGGCGGCGCCGGTGGCCGATCCGGTCAGGCAGCGCGAGCGGCGCAGGATCGTGCTCGGCGGCGACGTGCCGAGCCCGGTCGATCCGCCCGCCGGGTGCCGGTTCCACACGCGGTGCCCGCTGGCGTACGACGCCTGCCGTACCGACGAGCCCCTCTTGCACGATCCGCGTGGCGGCGCCCATCCGGCGGCCTGCCACCTGGTAACGGCGGACCGCGTCCCCGACGCGGCCGCACATTGATCGAAGGAGACAGTTTGTTCACCACCAGGCCCGAGCTGACCGGCGACTTCGGCATGGTCGCCAGCACGCACTGGCTGGCCTCGGCCACCGGCATGGGCGTACTCGAACGCGGCGGCAACGCTTTCGACGCGGCGGTGGCCGCCGGGTTCGTGCTGCAGATCGCCGAGCCGCACCTGAACGGCCCCGGCGGCGAGGTGCCGATCCTGTTGTGGAGCGAGGCCGACCAGAAGGTGTCGGTGGTGTGCGGTCAGGGCGTGGCCCCCGCGGCGGCCACCATCGAGCGCTACACCGAGCTCGGCCTGGACGTCGTGCCCGGCACCGGGCTGCTGGCGGCGACCGTGCCGGGGGCGTTCGGCGGGTGGATGCTCATGCTGGAGCGCTGGGGCACCTGGTCGCTGGCCGACGTGCTGGCGCCGGCGATCCACTACGCCGAGCACGGCGTGCCGGTGCTGGACCGGATCGCGGCCACGATCGAGTCGGTCGAAGGATTGTTCAACGATGACTGGCCCACGTCGGCGGCGACGTGGCTGCCCGGCGGGAACGTTCCCGCGCCCGGGTCGAAGCTGGCCAACCCGGTGCTGGCCGCCACCTACCGGCGGCTGGTCGCGGAGGCCACCGCGGCGTCGAGCACGCGTGAAGGCCAGCTCAACGCCGCCCGCAAGGCCTGGTACGAGGGCTTCGTCGCGGAGGCGGTGGCGGACTTCAGCGCCAAGACGGCCTGGCGCGACAGCTCGGGCGAGGTGCACGGCGGCCTGCTGACCGGCGACGACCTGGCCGGCTGGTCGGCCACGGTCGAGGAGCCGCTGACCTACGACTACCACGGGCACACCGTGTGCAAGACGGGCGCGTGGGGCCAGGGACCGGTGTTCCTGCAGCAGCTCGCCCTGCTGTCCGGGTTCGACCTGGACGCGATGGGTTACCTGAGCGCCGACTACGTGCACACGGTGGCGGAGGCCGCCAAGCTGGCCTTCGCCGACCGGGAGGCCTGGTACGGCGACACCGATGTGCCCATGTCCGACCTGCTCAGCGAGGCGTACAACGCGGAGCGGCGCCGGCTGATCGGCGCCGGGGCCAGCCTGGAGCTGCGCCCCGGAGCCCCCGGCGGCCGGGCGCCCAGGCTGCCCGACTTCCCGAAGCCCGGCACGGCGAGCAACGCCCCCGGCGTCTCGGGAGCCCGCTCGCCGCAGGGCGTCGGCGAGCCCACCGTGGCCCGCAACGGCGCGGTGAAGGGCGACACCTGCCATGTGGACGTCGTGGACCGCTTCGGCAACATGGTCTCGGCCACCCCCAGCGGTGGCTGGCTGCAGAGCTCGCCCACCATCCCCGAGCTGGGCTTCTGCCTCGGCACCCGGGCGCAGATGTTCTGGCTGCAGGACGGGCTGCCCGCCTCCCTGCGGCCGGGGACGCGCCCGCGCACCACGCTGTCGCCGTCGTTCGCGCTCAGGGAGGGCCGGCCGTGGCTGGCGTTCGGCACCCCGGGCGGCGACCAGCAGGACCAGTGGAGCCTGAACTTCTTCCTCTCCGTCGTCCACGGCAAGCTGAACCTCCAGGAGGCCGTGGACGCCCCCATGTTCCACTCCGAGCACTTCCCCAGCTCGTTCTTCCCGCGCGGCTCCCGGCCCGGCGTCCTGCACGCCGAGAACCGCGTGGAGGCGGGCGTGCTGGCCGAGCTGCGGCGGCGCGGGCATGAGGTCGAGGAGCAGGGACCCTGGTCGCTCGGCAGGCTGAGCGCGGTGGCCCGTGACGGCGACTTCCTCAAGGCCGCCGCCAACCCGCGTGGCGCTCAGGGCTACGCCGCCGGCCGATGAGCCCCGCCGACCTGCTCTTCCTGGTCGGGGCCGGTCTGCTGGCCGGGGTGGTGAACGCCCTGGCCGGCGGCGGCACGCTCATCTCCTTCCCGGCCCTGCTGGCATTGGGCTATCCGAGCCTGACCGCCTCCGTGACGAACGCGGTGGCGCTGTGGCCCGGCTATCTCGGCGGCGTGCTCGGCTACCGGGCCGAGCTGCGCGGCCAGCGGCGCCGGGCGACGACGCTGTCGGTCACGGCGGTGCTGGGCGCCTGCGCGGGCAGCGCGTTGCTGCTGCTGACGCCGAGCCGGTTCTTCGAGTCGCTGGTGCCGTGGCTGGTGGCCTTCGCCAGCCTGGCGCTGCTGGCCCAGCCCTGGCTGCGCAAGCTGTTCGGGGGTGAGGAGGGCGAGGCGCCGAGCCGGCTCGTGTACGCCGGGGTCTTCCTCGGCGGCTGTTACGGCGCCTACTTCAACGGCGGCATGGGCGTGGTGCTGCTGACCGTGCTCGGCATGTTCCTGCACGACAGCCTGCATCGGGTCAACGCCGTGCGCGCCATGTTGTCGCTGGTCATCAGCACGGTGTCCGTGGTGGCGTTCTCGCTGTTCGGGGCCGTGCAGTGGCAGGCGGTGGCGGTGATCGCGCCGGCCAGCCTGGCGGGTGGCTTCCTCGGCACCCGGCTGGCCCGGCTGATGTCGGCCAAGGTCCTGCGCGGCGTGGTCGTCGCGTTCGGCCTCGGCGTCGCGGTGGCGCTCGCCCTGCACTAGGTGTACCAGGGCGAGCGCGTCAGGCGACGGTGGCCTCGATGAGGTCGTCCACCACCTCGGCCAGGTCGTTCTCCCGCGCGTGCACCCGGCGCTGGCGCGTGGCTCCCGAGCCCGTGCGCAGCAGCCGGTCCAGCCCCTCCTGGGTGAACGACAGGTCGCCGGCCTCGGCCAGCGCCGGGCGTACGTGCTCCAGGAGACGGCCGGCCATCACCGCGGCGGGCACGAGCGCGCCGTGCCGCACGTCCAGGCTGTCGCCCTGCAGCCCGTCGCGGGCCGCCCGCCAGTAGGCGGCCCGCAGCACCTCCGACGGTACGGGCAGCCCCCGGTCGCCGCTCTTCACGGCGGCCAGCGCGGTCACCACCAGCCCGCGGATGAGCCCGATCAGGGTGAGACTGTCGCTCACGTCGAGCGGCACGTCGGCCACCCTGATCTCCACGGTGGGCAGCCGGGGCGACGGGCGGGCGTCCCAGAACACGGTCTTCGGGTCCATCAGCACCCCCGACTCCGTCAGCGTGCGCAGGGCCAGCTCGTAGTCGCCGAACGACGAGAAGTAGGGGGGCGCGCCCGACACCGGCCAGCGTCCCCAGCTGATCACCCGCCAGGACGCGTAACCGGTGTCGCGCCCCACGAAGAACGGCGAGTTGGCGGCCAGCGCGATCAGCGTCGGCAGCCAGGGGCGCAGATGGTTGCCGACATAGACGGCGTGCTCCTCGTCGGGCACGTCCACGTGCACGTGCAGGGCGCAGATGCTGATCTCGTCCTGCAACGCGCGGTAGAGCTGGTTGCCCTGCTGGTAGCGGTCGTCCTCGGTGAGCGGCGGCGGCACGACGTTCCCCAGCACGGGGATGCCGCTGGCGACGACGGCCAGTCCGCACGACCGGGCGGCGGCCGCCACCTCCTTTCGCGCGGCCCGCAGTTGCGAGCCCAGCTCGCTGAGGTCGGCGGAGGGCGGCGTGCGGGCCTCCACCTGGAATCGGGTGATTTCATGCACCACGTCCAGCACGTCCGTTGCCGCGGCCAGGACTTCGGCCGCTCGGGGAGCCACATGACGGGTGCGGGGATCGACGACGAGGTATTCCTCTTCGATCCCGATCAACGGAACCATGCACACACCTCGCTGGGGAGTCCAAAAGTCTCCAAACGAGGTTGTGCCCGTACCACACCCGGTGGAAAACCCCTCCGACAAGCGGTTGTCAGGCGGGGAAGGCGACAGGTCCGTACCGGGCGGCGGCCGATCGCGTGACCATGGCCCAGTAGCGGTCGCCGTACGACCAGTGCCACCACTCGGTGGGGTAGTTGACCAGGCCTGCGGGCTCCAGGGCGGCGGCGAGGAGCTTGCGGTGCGCGCGGGCGTCGGAGGAGATGCCGGGGGCGGCCGTGTAGCAGGCGCCGTCGCTCTGCTCCGGGTTGTCGTTGACCTGGGTGCCCATGTCGTATTCCACGCCGTCGGGGTCGCACAGGGTGAGGTCGACGGCCGCGCCGGCGGTGTGCGGGGCGACCTCGACCGGGGAGACGTACCGGCTGGCCGCGACATACGACTCTTCGGGCGACATTTCAGGGAATGTGGTGTGGAGCTCCGCCCGGTACGCGTCGAAGATCCGGCGCTGCGTCGCGATGGGGCGATAGCCCTCGACGATCAGCAGGTGATAGCCGCCGGGCAGCCGGCGCTCCGCGCGCTCCAGCCGGTCGAGCAGGCCGGAGCGCAGGTGGGCGTACGCGCCCGCGTCGTCGGCCAGCCGCGTGTCCACGCGCAGCCGCCCGCGCACGTCGGCCAGCGGCTCACCGCTCTCCATCACCGGGATCCCGGTTACCAGGGGGTCCGAGATGAGCACGACATCATTCGGGGACTGCCACATGGGCAGAAATTCTCACACAGTGTCGGAGAAAACCTGTTCCCGGGCCTGGTCGAGCGCCGCGACGAGCGCGCCGCGCAGCACCGGGTTGCCCGCCACCTTGGTGGTGACCACCGCGGGCCGGCTCGGGCACACGCGGGCCACCGCCTCCTGGACCTTGGCCGCCAGCCGCGCGCCCCCGGCCCTGCCGATCTCGCCGCTGAGCACGATCAGCCCGGGGTCGAGCACGACGGTCACGGCCGCCGCGCCCACGGCCAGCCGGCCCGCCACCTCGTCCAGATAGCCCTCGTCGCCCCCGCGCACGAGGTCAGGAACGGTGTTGCCGAGCACGCCGTGCGCCTCGGCCAGGCCGCGCAGCGCGGCGTGGCCCACCAGGCGCTGGAAGGAGCCCGACTGCGGCTGCGAGACGTCGGCGGGCAGCGGCTCGCCCGGCACCGGCAGCCAGCCGATCTCGCCCGCTCCCCCGGTGATGCCCCGGTGCAGCTTGCCGCCCAGCATGACGCCCAGGCCCTGACCGACGCCCGCCCAGATCACCACGAAGTCCTCGTAGCCGACGGCCGCGCCGTACCTGTGCTCGGCGAGCGCGACCAGGTTGACGTCGTTCTCTATCGTCACCGAGGTGCCGAGCGTCGCGCGCAGGCTGGCCAGCACGCCGATGTGCCAGTCCGGCAGGTCGTACGACCAGCGCACGTCCCCGCTGACCGGGTCGACCACGCCCCTGGTCCCGATGACGAACGCGCGCAGCCGCGCCAGGCTGATGTTCGCCGTGTCGCAGGCGCGCCGCAGTGCCGCGTGTACCGCCTTGACCGGATCACGGCTGTCTGAGGGGTTGAGGGTGATCTCGACCACGATCCGCCCTGTGATGTCCGCCACACCCACTTTGAGGCTGTCGGGCAGGACTTCGAGTCCGGCGACGTACGCGCTCGACGGAACCACTGCGTACAGGGCGGCGTGCGGGCCCCTGCCCCCCGCGCGCTCTCCCGCGACCTCCACGAGCCCTCGCTCCTCCAGGCGAGCCAGGAGCTGACCTGCGGTTACCTTGGAGAGCCCGGTCCGCTCGCCAAGCTCGGCACGGGTGAGGGGACCGTCCCCGAGGAGCAGTTCGAGCGCCGCACGGTCGTTCAACCGGCGGAGCAACCGGGGTGTTCCCGGGTCTCGGCTCATCGACGTGCCCCCTCTCGTCACGATCGGCTAACGAGCGTTTCTTTTAAGAAAGTTTCTTGTTAGTTTAGCAGCATCGTTCGGCATTGACGATCAGCCTGGTGCGGACAGTAGGCCAGCACCCGGGAAGGGAGAACCCTGTGAGGATCGCGAAGATCACGGCCACTACGGTCACCACGGCCGCGCTGGCCCTGGGCCTGGCCGCCTGCGGGTCAAGTGAAACGCCCCCCACGTCCTCACCCAGCGCCGCCGCCAGCGCGAGCGGCCCCAAGTACGCGGGCAAGACGCTGACCTTCTGGCGTCTGGGCGACAGCAACCCTGACGCCAAGAAGTACACCGACGAGCTGGTCGCCGAGTTCGAGAAGCAGACCGGCGCCAAGGTGACCGTCGAGTGGATTCCGTGGCCGCAGGTCAACGACAAGTTCACGGCCGCCGCGGCGGGCGGCTCCGGCCCCGACGTGACCGAGATCGGCAACGACCAGGTGCCGCTCTGGCAGAGCCAGGAGGCCCTGGAGCCGATCACCGACATCGTCGCAGCCGGTGACCAGGCGCAGATCCCCAAGAACCTGATGGGTCTGGAGACCATCGACGGCGAGACCTACGCCGTTCCGTGGGGCGGCGGCAGCCGGGCGGTCCTCTACCGGACCGACTGGTTCAAGGAGCTCAAGATCGAGGTGCCCAAGACCTGGGACGAGCTCATGGCCGCGGCCAAGAAGATCCAGGCCGAGAAGGGCAAGGACGTCGACGGGTTCGCCTTCAACGGCGGCTCCGACGCCAACCACCTGCTCGGCGCCCTCGCCTGGACCGCCGGCGGCGACTACGCCGTCAAGGAGGGCGAGAAGTGGGTCGGCAAGCTGACGGACCCGGCGTTCAAGGCCGGCTTCGCCCAGTACACCGCCCTGGTCACCGACGGCCTGTCCAGCAAGGCGCGGCTGAACCAGAACACCACGGAGATCCGTACGCGCTTCTCCAACAACAAGGTCGGCATGTACCTCACCGCCTCGTGGGACCTCGCGACCATCGAGGAGGAGAGCAAGGGCAAGATCAAGGGTGACAAGCTCGCCTTCTTCCCGCTTCCCTCCAAGGACGGCGGCGAGGCGCAGTCGTTCCTCGGCGGCAACGACATCGCCGTCTGGGGCACCGCCAAGGAGAAGGACGCCGCCAAGGAGTTCGTGAAGCTCGCCTCCGGCAAGCAGTGGGGCGTCAAGTACGCCACCGACGGCGGCCTGCTCCCGGTCTACCCGGAGGCCCTCGCCGCGCTGTCCAGCGACCCGGCACAGGCGCCGTTCGCGGCCGCCTTCGCCAAGGCCAAGGCCTTCCCGGCCGACCCGCAGTGGACCGAGGCCAACGAGACCAAGGCGGTGCTGCAGAACGCGGCCCGCAAGGTCATCGAGGGCAAGGCGTCCGCGGATGAGGCGCTGGCCGCGGCGAACAAGGAACTCGAAGACATCCTCAACGCGTCCTGAGTCCTATGACGAACACGTCAACGCTCCCCCGGGGTGGAGGCCGTTCCTCCACCCCGGGGCGGCGCCGCGCACGCCCACCGCAGCGATCGAGTGGGCTCCCCGCCTGGTCCATCCCCTACATTCTGCTGATTCCCGGTCTGCTGGTCATCGGGGCGCTGCTGCTGTACCCGCTGGTCCAGATGGTGACCATCGCCTTCCAGAAGGTGGGCCTGGTCCAGATCTCCGGCAAGAAGCCCGCCACCTGGGTGGGGCTGGAGAACTTCACCAACATCCTCGAGAACGACATCTTCTGGTCCTCCCTCCGCAACACCGTGGTCTTCGCGGTGATCGCGGTGCCGCTCACGCTCATGCTGGGCACCGCCGTCGGCGTCCTGCTGAACCGGCTCGGCAAGAAGATGTCGCTGTTCGTCGTCATCGGCATCATGTTCGCCTGGGCGGTCCCGCCGGTGGCCCAGGGTGTGATCTGGCGCCGGCTCTTCGACGCCGAGGCGGGCATCATCAACTGGGCGCTCAACCTGCTGCCCGACTGGCTGTCCTCCGCCCTGTTCGGCCGGGCCGACTGGAGCGGCGTCCCGTGGCTCAACGACGCCTGGTCCATCTACATGGTGCTGATCGTCTGCGTCGTGTGGGCGGGCTTCCCGTTCGTCGCCGTCTCGGTGCTCGCCGGGCTCAAGGGCATCCCCGCCGAGCTGTACGAGGCCGCCAGGGTCGACGGCTCGACCCCGTGGCGGACGTTCAGGAAG
Source organism: Nonomuraea rosea (assembly GCF_039539705.1). NCBI lineage: Bacteria > Bacillati > Actinomycetota > Actinomycetes > Streptosporangiales > Streptosporangiaceae > Nonomuraea > Nonomuraea rosea. Next base: position 109,313 of record NZ_BAABDQ010000031.1, read on the forward strand.
ATCACCTTCCCGCTGCTGAAGCCGGTGTTCGCGGTGCTGACCGTGCTGTCGATCATCTGGGACTTCAAGGTCTTCGCCCAGCTGTACGTGCTGGCCGGCACGACCAACCGGGAGGCGTACAACCTGTCGATGTACGCGGTGACCGAGGCGTTCAAGGCGCCGCCCAAGATGGGCTCGGGAGCGGCGATCGCGGTGGTGCTGACGGTGATCCTGCTCATCGTCACCGCGGCCTACATCCGGCAGATGTTCAAGCAGGAGGAGTTGTGATGACCCCGCTGGCCCGCAAGCGCCTGGGCAGGATCGCGCTCAACACGGCAGGTGTGCTGGTCTTCCTGGTGGCGACGTTCCCGGTCTACTGGATGGTCTCCACCGCCTTCAAGACGAACGACCAGATCTTCACGACCGACTTCATCCCGTTCCCCACCGAGTTCACCTTCGAGCACATCGAACGGGTCCTCACCGACGGGGTGGCCGGGCACTCGATCTGGCTGTACATGCGCAACAGCGCCATCGTCGCGCTCGGCACGGTGCTGATCGGCGCGGTCTTCGCGCTGCTCTCCGCCACGGCGGTGGCCCGGTTCCGGTTCAAGGGCCGCACGGGGTTCCTCGCCCTGCTGCTCGTCGCACAGATGATCCCCGCCGAGGCGCTGCTCATCCCGCTGTTCCTCAGCGTCAAGCGCCTCGGCCTGTACGACCAGCTCCTGGGCCTGATCGTCGCTCAGGTGGCCCTGACGCTGCCGTTCGGCATCTGGATGCTGCGCACGTTCGTCGCCGCCGTGCCCAAGTCGCTGGAGGAGGCGGCCTGGATCGACGGGGCCTCCCGGCTCACCACCTTCTGGAAGGTGCTCTTCCCCCTGGTGGCCCCGGGCCTGGTCGCGACCAGCATCTTCTCGTTCATCACCGCGTGGAACGAGCTGATCATGGCGCTGTACCTGATCGGTGATCCGACCAAGTACACGATGCCCGTCGCCCTGCAGTACTTCTTCGGGCAGAAGGGCACCGACTGGGGCGCCATCATGGCCAGCTCCACGATGATGACCATCCCGGTCGTCATCTTCTTCCTGCTCGTTCAACGCCGCATGGTCTCCGGCCTGGTCGCCGGCGCCGTGAAGGGCTGACAAACCACGAGGTCCGCGTACGGCACGCGAATGCCGTACGCGGCCATGCCCGAAAACTGCCCGAAAACTGCCCGGAAAACCGCCGGAAAACTGATGAGGAGCCATGAGTCAGAGTGATCGGGGGCTGCGCCGTCTCGCGGCCGGCACGCTGCTCGTCGCCTTCCAGGGAACCACCGCGCCCGGATGGGTGCTGCGCGAGCTGGAGCAGGGCCTGGGCGGAGTCACGCTCTTCGGCTTCAACGTGGCCGATCCCGGCCAGGTGCGGAACCTGACCACCGCGCTGCGGGGCGCCGGGGAGCCCGTCATCTCGCTCGACGAGGAGGGCGGGGACGTCACGCGGCTGGCCTATCACGTCGGCAGCCCGTACCCGGGCAACGCGGCTCTGGGGGCGGTGGACGACGTCGAGCTGACCCGCCGGGTCTACCGCGCGATCGGCTCGGAGCTGGCCGCCTGCGGCATCAATCTGGACATGGCCCCCAGCGCAGACGTCAACACCGAGGCCGACAACCCGGTGATCGGCACCAGGTCGTTCGGCAGCGATCCGGCGCTGGTCGCCAGGCACACGGTGGCGGCCGTCCAGGGGTTGCAGGCGGTGCGCGTGGCCGCCTGCGTCAAGCACTTCCCCGGACACGGCGCCACCCGGGTGGACTCGCACCTCGCGGTCCCCGTGGTGGACGTCGGCCTGGACGTGCTGCGGGCACGTGAGCTGGTCCCGTTCAGCGCCGCCATCGGCGCTGGGGCCAAGTCGGTGATGACCGCGCACGTCGCGGTGCCGGCCGTGACGGGCGACACGCCCGCCACCCTGTCCAGCGCCGCGCTGACCGGGCTCCTCAGGGGCGAGCTCGGTTACGACGGCGTGGTCATCACCGACGCGCTCGACATGCACGCGATCACCAGGAGCGTGGGCCTGGCCGGCGGCGCCGTGCTGAGCATCGCGGCCGGCTCCGACCTGCTGTGCCTGGGCCCGCTGCCGACATACGACGACATCCAGGCCATCATCGCCGAGATCGTCGCCGCGGTGCGCGAAGGCCGCCTGCCGCTCGAACGGCTGGAGGAGGCCGCCGCGCGCGTCGCGGCGCTGCGGACCTGGTTCGGGACGCCCGAGCAGGTCACCGCCGAGCAGAACGTGGTCGGCCTGCACGCCGCGCGCCGCGCCGTGCGGCTGACCGGCGAGACGGAGCCCCTGGTCGAACCCCTGGTGATCGAGGTGGACACCCCGCCGACGATCGCCGTGGGCGACGTGCCGTGGGGTGTGGGCCCGTGGCTGCCCGACGCCGAGATCGTCCGGGTCGAGCCCGCGGCCGCCGACGTCCCTGACCTGCTGGCCAAGGCCGCGAACCGGTCCCTGGTCGTCGTGGTCAAGGACGCGCACCGCCACCGTGCGAGCCAGGAACTGGTCTCCGCGCTGGTGGCGGCGCGCCCTGACGCGACGGTGATCGAGATGGGGCTGCCCGTCTGGCGGCCCGACAGCGCCGCCTACATCGCCACGTACGGGGCGGCCAGGGCCAACGCCCAGGCCGCCGTGGAGCTGCTCACCGCCTGACGGCCGTCAGGTCCTGCTCGCCGCCTGACGGCCGTCAGGTCCTGCTCATCGCCTGACGGCCCTCAGGGCACGAGGAGTTCTTCGCGTGCCCGCTCCAGGGCGGCCAGGACGGCGCCGCGCAGCACCGGGTTCTTGTCGGTCACCGTCGTGGTGACGATCTGGGGACGGACGGGACAGATCCTGGCCACCGCCTCCTCCACCCGGGACGTCAGCGCGGCGCCACCGGCGTGCCCGACCTCCCCGGCCAGCACCACCAGGCCGGGGTCGAGGATCACGCACACCGCGGCGACCCCGAGGGCGAGCCTGTTGGCGATCTCGTCGAGCAGCGGCTCGCCCTGCGCGCCCGCGGCCACCGCCACCCTGACGCACTCGCCCGCGCTCTCGGCGGCGAACCCGTAGCTCCTCGCCAGCTCGGCCACCGCCTCGGCGCTGACCAGCGACTGCAGGCCGCCCGCCAGCGAGGGCAGCCGCCCCGGCAGGGTGCGGATGTCCTCGGGCAGCGGCACGCCGGGCACCGGCAGGTAGCCGATCTCCCCCGCGCTGCCAGAACGCCCCCTGTGCAGCTTCCCGCCGAGCATGACGGCCATGCCGAGACCGCGGCTCGACCACAGCAGCACGAAGTCGTCGAGGCCCTGAGCGGCCCCGTCCGCGCGCTCGGCGATGGCGGCGAGGTTGACGTCGTTCTCGATCGTCACCTCGCGCCGCAGGTCGCCGGCCAGGGCCTCGTGGATGCCCTCGTGCCAGCCGGGCAGGTCGAAGGAGAAGCGCACGTCGCCGCTTCGGGGATCGACCACGCCCGGCGTGCCGATCACGACGCCGCGCAGCTTGGCGATGCTGACCTTGGCGCTGCGGCAGGCCTTGACGATCGCGCCGTGCACCACGGAGACGGGGTCGTCGTCGTCGGGCTCGACGGTGACCTCGGCGATCGTGTGGCCGTGGATGTCGGCGATGGCGGTGGAGATCAGCTCGGGCCCGACCTCGAGACCGGCCACGTACGCGCTGGAGGGGATCACGGAGTAGAGGGCGGCGTTGGGGCCGCGCCCGCCGGCCTGCTCGCCGACCACCTCGACCAGGCCGCGCTCCTCCAGCCTGGCCAGCGTCTGCGAGGCCGTGACCTTGGACAGGCCGGTCAGGTCGCCGATCTGGCCGCGCGTCATCGGGCCGGTGGCCAGCAACAGCTCCAGCGCGGCCCGGTCGTTGATCTCCCTGAGCAGTCTGGGCACACCAGGGCGTCGCTCCACGCTGAATCCCGCCGTCGCATCGAATGACCGTTATCGAAAAGGTTGTTGGAAGTTTAGCGCTCCGGCTCTTGCCCCCCGCCGCAGGTGAACACGAGTATGGCTCATGACCATCCCGCGGGGTCCTGCCGTCATGCTCGCGCTCGGCATCGTAGTCCTGTTCGACGTTCTGCGCGTGTTCCTGCCGTCGCTGATCACGCTTTTCGGGCGCGCGGGCGAGACGCCTCCCGAGCTGATGGGTCTGTACGCCGCCGCCTGGTTCGTCCTGCCGTTCCTCGCGCTGCTCCTCAAGCCGCGTCACGCGCTGATCGGCGGCGCGGCGGCGCTCGTGCTGGCGCGGGTGCTGCTGCAGGCCGGCGTCGGCCAGCTCTACGTCGCCTCGGCCGGCGTCACGGCCGGACTGGTCTTCCTGTACGGCTGCGCGTACACGGTGCCCCGGCGGGCCGTGCCGGTGGGCATCATGGGCGGCCTGTCGCTGTCGGTGTTCGTCCACCTGCTGCTGGACGGGGTGGACGTGGTCTGGCGGGACGGCGTCGCCGCCTGGGTCGCGGCGGCGACCCTGTGCCTGGCCTTCCTGACCCTGCTGACCACCTCCCTGACCCCGGCCCCGCCCACCCCCACCGACCGCCTCCCGCCCGCCCCCGTGCCGAGTGATCGCGTCCCGCCCGCCCCTGCGCCCTTTGATGGCGCTCCGGCTGTCACCTGGTTCCTGTTCGGTCCGGTCCTGCTGCTGGTGGGCGTGGTCGCCACCGCCTGGGCGAAGGCGCCCGAGGGGCCCACGACCTGGTGGGAGGCGGCGACCAGCGTGGGCCTGCTGGCCCTCGGCCTGGTGTCGGGCACGCTCCAGGCCCTCAGACCGGCATTCGTCCCGATCTTCGACCTCATCACCGGCGCCCTGCTGGTGATCTCGTCGGTGCTCGCGATGCTGCCGGAGTCCTCCGGCTCGGCCGGCCCCACCCAGGCCGCGTTGATGATCATGTGGCTCGGCGCCCAGCTCGCCGGGACGACCCGCCCCGAGTATCCCGGCGCCCGGCGGCCGGGCCTGTGGCTGCTCTGCGGCACGCTCGTCTTCCTCGCCGGCGTCTTCACCTACTACGCCGCCTACGATCTGAACCTCGGCTTTCCCAACGGGTTGATCATCATCATCGTGGCCGGGCTGATAGCCGGGCTCAACACCGTCACGATGATCGTCCGCCGGCCCGGCCCGCCGCGCGAGTCCGCACGCCTCTCATGGCGGACGCTGACGGCGGTGATGGTGCTCGCGCCCGTCCTCGTGGTCGCCGCCGCGCCGCCGATCCCCCAGACCCAGGTGTCGCAGTCGGACACGTTCCGGCTGATCACGTACAACATCCGGATGGGGTTCGGGCTCGACGGCCGGCTGTCGCTCACCGACATCGCCGCGTGGGCGGCCGCCCAGAAGCCCAACGTCGTCCTGCTCAGCGAGGTCGATCGCGGCTGGCTGCTGAACGGCGGCCACGACGACCTGGCCACGATCGCCCGCGGCCTGGGCATGCGCTACTACTTCGCGCGCGCGGCCGACAACGTGTGGGGCGACGCGTTACTCACCAACCTCCCGGTCGAGGAGGTCCACTCGCACGCGCTCGGCCGGCACGGCTACCCGACGGGGGCGCAGGCGCAGGCCATCGTCCTGAAGGTGGGCGGCAGGCAGGTGGGCATCGTCAACACCCACCTGCAGGCCCCTGAGGGCCAGGCGCCGGAGGTGGCCGCCATCGTGGCCGGCCTCGCCGCCGGGAAAGGCGCGAGCGCCGCCGGGTGGCAGAATTCGGCCCCCGGGCAGACCAAGCGGCCGGTGATCCTGGCAGGCGACCTGAACCTGCGTCCCGGCGACCCGGCGATGCGCGTCCTGACGGCGGCCGGGCTGACGGATCCCCTGATCGCGCTGGGAGATCCCCCCACCTCGCCGGCCGACGCGCCTGTGGAGCGCATCGATCACGTGCTGATCAGCAAGGGGTTGACGGCGTTATCCGCACAGGCCCCGCGCCTGCCGTATTCGGATCACCTGCCCGTTCTGACGACCTTGCGCCTAACCAGTGTTGACCAGGAGGGATAATCGAGAACATGCGCCTCTCCGCTCGTGTCGACTACGCTCTCCGTGCCGCCGCCGAACTCGCCGCAGCGGGTGCCGGTCCGACTACCGTGGGCGAGCTCGCCAAGGAACAGGACATGCCGCCCAAATACCTGGAGAACATCCTGCTGCAGATGCGCCGCGCCGGGCTCGTGCGCGGGCAGCGGGGGCCAGAGGGCGGTTATGTGCTGGCCAGGCCCGCCGCCGACATCTCGCTGGCCGATGTGATCAGGGCCGTGGACGGCCCGCTGGCCAACGTGCGCGGTGAGCGCCCCGAGCACGTCGGCTACCGGGGTCCCGCCGAGTCGTTGCAGCAGGTGTGGATCGCGCTGCGGGCCACCGAGCGCGCCATCCTGGAGGAGGTCACGCTGGAGCAGGTCGCCACGGGCGCGCTCCCCGACCGCGTCCGCCACCTCGCCGCCGACCCCGCCGCCTGGGACTGACCCCACCGTACCGACCGGGCCGCGCGAACCAGGCCCGCAGTCCACCGGCCCCACGAAGCAGCCGCGCAGCCAGTCCGCGCGCGGATCAGGCGCGTAGTCTGCTCGCCGTCCAGAAGAGCCCGAGGGCGACGAGCTCGACCAGGGCCGCCGCGGCAGGCAGCCAGCCGCTGCCATGGCTCTCCAGCACGAGCCCGCCCAGCGCACCCCCGCCCGACACCCCGACGTACACGGCACTGCTGTTGAGCGCCAGCGCCTGCGGCCCCGCCGGACCGGCCAGCGCCAGCAGCCGGGTCTGCGCGGGCGGCGGGATCCACCACGACACACCCGCCCACACCAGCAGCAGCGGCAACAGCGCGAGCAACGCGAGCGGCCGCAGGAGCCAGCAGACGGTGAAGACCGCCATCACCCCGGTGAACCCGGCGACGCCCGCGATGAGCGCCCGGTCAGCGCCCCAGCGGTCGGCGGCCCGCCCGCCGAGCTGCCCACCGGCCAGCCCGGCGAGCCCGGCCGCCGCGAACACCCAGCCCAGCTCGGCCGGCCCGGCCCCGGCCAGGTCCCGCAGGAACGGCGCCAGGTACGTCATCAGCATCATGCTCCCCAGCACGATCGCCACGATCCCCAGCAGGCCGAGCAGCACCTGAGGCCGGCCGAGCGGCGCCAGCCGCTCGCGGACCGGCATGGCCTGCGCCCGCGGCAGCACCGGCAGCGTGACCCGGATCCACACCAGCGCCACGAGCCCGAGCAGCCCGCCCAGCCCGAACGTGGCCTGCCAGCCGAACGCGCCGCCCACCCAGGTGCCGATGGGCACGCCGAGCATGAGCGACCCGGTCAGCCCGCCCATCACCAGCGCCAGATAACGCCCCTGACGCCCCTCGGGAGCCAGGGAGGTCGCGATGGCGTACGCGGCGGGCACCACGGCCGCCGCGGCCAGCGCGGCCAGCGCCCGCAGCCCCATGAGCACGGCGTACGAGGTCGTGCCCGCCGCCGCCCAGTTCGCCGCCACGAACAGCGCCAGGGCCCAGGTGAGCAGCCCGCGCCTGGACCAGGTGGCGCTCACCACGGACGCGACCGGGGCCGCCAGCGCGAACGCCAGCGAGAACACGGTGACGAGCTGCCCGCCCGCCGCCTCACTGACCCCGAGGTCCCCGGAGATCGCCGGCAGGACGCCCGCGATCACGTAGTCGTCGGTGGCGAAGGCGAACGTGGTGAACACCAGCGCGAACAGCCAGGTAGGCAGCCGGGCCCGCTCCCGCACGCCCTCGATCATGGGTCCCCCTCGATAAAGGTAACAGTCGTTTCCCAGATACGGTAACAGTCGTCACCCCAATGCCGTCAAAGGGAGCGCCGAATGGCCAGGACCGCCGATCCGGCCCGCCGTGCGGAGCTGCTCGACCAGATCGTCGACTATCTGGCGGGCCACGGCCTGTCCACGCTCTCGATGCGCCCGCTGGCCGAGCACCTGGGCAAGTCCACCCGCGTGCTGACCCACCACTTCGCCGACAAGGAGGACCTGCTGTCGGCCACCATGGAGCGCCTGGACGAGCGGCACCGCGCCTGGCTGCGCTCACTGCCCGGCTGGACGGGCTCCGACAGCGTCGGCACGATCATCCGCCGCACCTGGGACTGGCAGATGGAGGAGCCGAACCTGCCCGTCGCGCGCCTGATCCACGAGATCGAGGGCCTGGCCGCGGGCGGGCGGCTGCACGGCCACGTGCCGCGGCTGCTGGCCGACCGGTCGGAGTTCGTGGCGGGCCTGCTGCGTGATCGCGGCGTTCCCGAGGCAGCCGCCCTGCGCATCTCGACGCTGGCCAACGCGGCGTACACGGGGCTGCAGATCGACTTCCTGACCACCGGTGACCGGACCCGCGTCGAGGAGGCCCTGGATCAGCTCTGCGCCCTGGTGGACGAGTGGGTCACCGCCGCGTGAACCACAGCGCGACGCGGTCGATCTCGGCGGCGGGCCCGTCGGCGAGGACGCGCGCGACCCGGCCGGTCGCGTCCATCAGGAGGACGTCGGCCTTCTTGCCGCCGGCCCTGGTCGCCAGGAAGTGGCCCTCGTCGAGCCAGCCGCGGAACGAGACGCCCTTCGCCAGCCGGATAGCGCCCTTCCTGGCACCGCTCTTCTCATCCCAAAGACAAATATTTCGCGAATTATCCACACACTTCGTGGCGAAGACCGTTCCGAACGTCGTCTTCGCCGCACCGCCGGGAAGCGGCTCCCCCACGCTCTGATACGTACGCAGCACCCTGCCGTCCAGGTCGAGCGCCCGCATCGCCCCGCCGGGCGCCTGGTGCAGCACGCTGCCGCCGCCGGAGCCCCACGCGTACGTGGCCCCCTCGGTGCCCGTCACGCGGATGACCTTGACCGAGCCGGCGACCGCGTCCACCACCACGAAGCCGCGCGCCCGGTTGTCCCGCATGATCGTCGCGACCACCCGCCGCCCGTCGGCGGACCAGACGGGCCGGAACAGCGTGTCCGGCTTGTCCACGGTCCGCACGTCCCGGTCCCGGCCGGTGGCGCGGTCGCGCAGCCGGATGGTCTCGAAGTCGGTCCGCTTGAAGCGCGTGGCCGACAGGGAGGCCACGTAGCCGCCTCCGGGCGAGACGATCGGCTCGTCGAAGTTGCCGAAGAAGGAGAAGGCCCCGGTGGCCGCGTCCCGCGTGTACGACGGGTAGCCGCCGCTCGGACGCTGGTCGTGGTAGGAGGACACCCATACGGGGTCGGCGGGGTTCTCGTGCAGCGTGACGTCCGTGTCTGGCAGCTTCAGCTCCGACACGGAGGTGAGCGCGAGCGGCCCCTCCCGAGGTGCCGGCAGCGGCGCCTGTGTCGGCGTCGGCGTGGGCGCGGGCGGCTCCGGCGCGGGACGCAGGAGGAGCAGCGCGGCGGCGACCGCCACCGCGAGCCCCGCCGTCCCGGCCATCACCGGCCACCTCCTGCGGCGCGCGGGAGGCGCCGCCGACTGCTGCCCCTCGGCCAGCAACGCCTGCTCACCGGTGTGCCGCAGCGCCTGCTCAGGCACGCGATGGCCGAGCAGGGCGAGCAGCGCCCGCGTCGCGACGGGCCGCGCGCCCGGCTCCTTGATCAGGCAGCGCGCCGCCAGCTCCCGCAGATCGCCGTCGAGGTCGCCGAGATCGGGCTCGGCGCGCAGGATCCGGTTGATCAGCGCGGGCAGGTCGCCCGTCCCGAACGGCGGGCTCCCGGTCGCGGCGGCCACCATGGTCGCGGCCCAGGCGAACAGGTCGGCAGGGGGCCCCGCGCGACGGCCGCCGAACTGCTCGGGAGCCATGTACGGCGGCGTCCCCACCAGGTGCTCGTCCCGGACCTCCGCCTCCTCCAGCGCCGTGGAGATGCCGAAGTCGATCACCCTGGGCCCGTCCCTGCTGAGCAGCACGTTGCCCGGCTTGAAATCCCGGTGCACGACCCCCGCCTGGTGGATGGCGGACAGCGCGGTCAGCGTCCCGATCGCCAGCCGCCGCAGCTCCGCCCCGCCCAGCGCGCCCCGCTCCCGGATCACCTGGGCCAGCGAGGGGCCGTCCACGTACTCGCTCACCACGTACGGCGTGCCGCCGAGCTCCCCCGCCTCCAAGACCTGCGCGGTGCAGAACGCCTTGACCCGCCGCGCGTACCCGATCTCCTGCCGGAAGCGCGTACGGGCGTCGGGGTCGTCCAGCCCCGCGCCGAGCATCTTGATGGCCACCCGGCCCCCGTCAGGCGACTCGCCGAGGTAGACGACGCCCTGGCCGCCCTCACCGAGCCGCCCGGCGACGCGATAGCCGCCGATCCGCACCGGATCGCTCGCGATCAGCGGGCTCATCGGCCCTGCACACGGGCGAACTGGATGAGCGCGGGATCGTCCTTCGCGAAGTCGGCCAGCACCCGCTCGGTGACGCCGACCAGGTCGATGATCTTGACGACCTGGGTGCCCTTCTTCTTGCCCGGATCCTGCACGAGGAGATGGGTCTCGTTGAACCAGCCGAGGAAGCTGCCGTTGCTGTGGCCGAAGGGCACCGTCGCCTGCCTGGCGCCGCCCTTGGTGTCCCAGACGCAGAAGCTCTTGCCGTCCGGGCAGACGGTGGCGAACCTCTTGCCCGACGGGGAGAACCAGGACGCGCCGCGCGGCAGCCCCACCCAGTGCATGGTCTTCGTGACCTGGCCCACCATGTCGTAATACTCGATCCCGCCGCGCTTGCCGTCCCAGTAGCCGCGGGCGATCGTGCCGTCCGGGGCGAAGGTGTAGGTCAGGGTGGCGTCGTCGAGATATTCGGTCTCGACGTGCACGGCCTTCCTGGTGGCCAGATCGATGACCACGAAGCCCACGAGCCGGGCCGGCTTGCTCTCGCGGTTGTAGACGGACAGGAGCAGCTTGCCGCCGTCCCTGGACCAGACGGGGATCAGGGACTGCAGCGGCTTCTTGACCGTGCTGACGACGAACGACTCGCCCGTGGACAACTTGGTGAACTTGACCTGATCCAGCTCCGAGCCCTGGAACTTCAGCAGCGGATTGAGCGCCACCCAGTCACCGCCGGGCGACAGGAGCGGCTGCTCGGTCACGCCCACGGCCTTGAACGTGCCGCTCTTCTCCCGCGCGTAGGACGTGAAGGAGCCGGTCGACTCCACGTAGGACACCAGGCGTACCGGGTCGTTGGGGTGCTCGTGCAGGGTGACGCCGATCGTCGGCAGCTTCGTCTCCGTGGCCGCCTTCTTCTCCACCTTCTCCAGCGGGGCCTCCGTCTGCGCCGACGTGATGGTCGGGGTGGCCGCCGGGCTCGCCGGGCTCGCCGGGCTCGCCGGGCTGGCCGGGGACGTCGCGGCGGTCACGGTCCTGGCGGGCGCGTTGCCGCCGGTCACGGCGTAGACGCCCGCGCCCGACACGAGCGCCCCCACGACGAACGCGGCCGCCAGCGGCAGCAGGCTCACGCGGCGGCGCGGCGGCGGCTCCGTCGGCCGCGAGGGCGGCTCGCCGGTCACCACCTGCCCGGTCAGGTACGAGGTCTGCCCGACCAGCCGCAGCAGCACGTCGCTGGCGGCGGGTCGCGTGGCCGGGTCCTTCGCCAGGCACGCCGCGATCAGCCCGTGCAGCTCGCCGAGGTCGGGCAGGTCGGGTTCGCCGTTGACGATCCGATCGACGGTCCCGGCCATCGAGCCGCCCTCGAACGGCGCGGATCCGCTCGCCGCGAACACCATGGTCGCCGCCCAGGAGAACACGTCGGCGGGCGGTCGCGGCGGGGCCCCGCGCAGCCGTTCAGGGGCGGTGTAGGCGGGGACGGCGACCTTTCTGGTGGAGATGGCCGACGCCGCCATCGCCCGTTCGAGGCCCACGTCGATCACCCGGGGGCCGTCGGGGCCGAGCAGCACGTTGCCTGGCCGGATGTCGCCGTGCACCAGATCCGCCTGGTGGACGGCGACCAGCGCGGTGATCGTGCCCACCGCCAGCCGGTAGAGAGCGACCCCGTTCAGCGTCCGCCCGGCCGCCTCCAGGGCAGGCCCGTCGACGTACTCGCTGACGACGTACGCCTGCTCGCCCAGCAGGCCGGTGGCCAGGATCTGCGCGGTGCTGACGGCGGAGAGCGCCTGCAGCGGCTCGATCGTGCGCAGAAACGGCTCGGGATCCATCTCGGCCGGCAGCAGCCTGACGGCCACCGTCTCGCCGGCCGCCGACTGCCCGGCGTACACCGTGGAGCTCAGCCGGCCGGTCAACCGGTAACCGGCGACCTCGGCGGGGTCGTCTCCACGTAAACCCGTGATCTCCGGCATAACCCCGATCAGCCCTCCGCCAGGTCTACTTCTCGATGGTCATTATGGTCACCGATCCGGTCAAAACGCAGCAGTTCTTAGACTGGAAGGATGCCTGAAGGAGATGCCGTCCATCGCGCGGCCGCCCGCCTGAGAGGCGCGCTGGACGGGCGCGTGCTCACCAGGTCGGATTTCCGCGTGCCCAAGCACGCCACCGCCGACCTGTCGGGGCGGGCGGTCGTCACCACGCTCTCGCGCGGAAAGCATCTGCTCACCCGCGTGGAGGGTGACCTGACCGTGCACACCCATCTGCGGATGGACGGGAGCTGGCAGATCCAGCCCGCGGGGCGGCGCACCGCGCCGGGCGACCTGGTCAGGCTGGTCCTGGCCAACGAGCAGTGGCAGGCGGTGGGCGTCAGGCTCGGCATGGTGGACCTCGTCAGGACCGCGGACGAGGCGCGCCTGGTCGGCCACCTGGGCCCGGACCTGCTCGGCCCGGACTGGGACCCGGACGAGGCCGTGCGAAGGCTGCGAGCGGCACCTGACAGGACCATCGGGGAGGCGCTGCTCGATCAGCGCAACCTGGCGGGGATCGGCACGATCTATCGCGCCGAGACCCTGTTCCTGCGCGGGATCTGGCCGTGGAAGAGGGTCGGGGAGATCGAGGATCTCAGGGGGCTCGTGTCATTGGCCCAGCGCTTGCTGGAGGCGAACAAGGGACATGCGGGCACGGTGACCACAGGAGATCGCCGCCCGGCGAACCAGACCTGGGTCTACGGCAGGGCGGGAAGACCCTGTCGCCGATGCGGCACCCGCATCAGCCGAGGGGAGATGGGCGCGCAGCCACAGGAACGGCTGATCCTGTGGTGTGCCGACTGCCAGCCGCGCTAGGCGGCCACCATGTCCTTGACATCGGGGAACACAGAATCGGAAATCGACCCGGTGACCGTCTCCGCCATGGGCAGGCGCTCGTGCTCCGGTGCGTCGGCAAGCACAGGGGCCGCCTGGAGCTCCGCCAGCGCGAACTGGTCGGAAACCTCACGCAACACCTGGGACAACGGCACTCCGAGTGCGCCGCAAATGGACGCGAGCAGCTCGGACGAGGCTTCCTTCTGGCCGCGCTCCACCTCGGACAAGTAGCCGAGTGAAACGCGCGCGAGAGTGGACACCTCGCGTAGCGTGCGTCCCTGCCGCACCCGCAACCGCCTGAGCACGTCGCCGAGCAGCTGACGCAGCAGAATCATCTGTCGCTCCCTCCCCGGCGCGGATGTCTTCACCACGCCCCGCGCGATCGGATCGTGCCGCACATTGGTCTTCTTCGCTTCGTACATGCTCCTCGCCGTCATCATTGGGCGTCGCCGACCCTGGACCGCCGATCGTGCCTCATTGCGCGACTCAACAGGCCCGCCTGCCGGGCGCTCGGTGCTTGCAGTTGGCTCACGGACCTCACTCACAGCTCCACCGTACCCGTATCCACCGACACCGCGTCAGACCGTGCATCGCATGTTCGCTCGGGACGTAACACGGTAATCACCCGGAATGTTCCCTTATGTTCGCCTTCAGCACACCTGCAAGGAGATCGACTGCCTCGTCCACCGTCTCTACCCTGATACGTTCGCGCGACCCCTCAAGTCTCAACGCGCGCGCCCTTATCTGCCCACCGGGTCCGCAGACTGCCGCGTACACGGTGCCGACGGGCCTGCCGTCCTGTGGCTCGGGACCGGCGACACCCGTCACCGCCAAACCGTAGGTGGCCCCGCACAGGCGTGCCACCCCTGCCGCCATGGATGCCGCCACATCGGGATGCACGGCCCCCTCGCGCCTCAGGAGCTCCTCAGGCACTCCCAGCAGCTCGTGCTTGAGCTCGGTGGCGTAGGAGATCACACCGCCCCTGAACGCCTTGGAGGAGCCGGACACCGACGTGATCGCCGCCCCGATGAGCCCTCCCGTGAGCGACTCGGCCACCGCCACCGTGGCGCTCTGGCGCACCAGCATCGACAACACCCCGGCCACGTCCGCCATAGATCACTCCCCGCGTGCCTGCCTGGCCACATTCCGAAGCTTGACGGCGCGTACGACATAGTCCACGCCCGTGCCCACGGTGATCACCAGCGCCGCCCCCATCCCGACCCACCGGAGCGGATCCGGGATGCCGGGCACGAGGTAAAGCACGATCGCGGCGATCTGCAGCACGGTCTTGACCTTGCCGCCGTAGCTGGCCGGTATGACCGCGTGCCGCAGCAGCATGAACCTGAGCATGGTGATGCCCAGCTCCCTGCCGAGGATCGGGATCGTGACCCACCAGGGCAGCTCGCCGAGCACCGACAGGCACACCAGGGCCGCGCCGGTGAGCGCCTTGTCGGCGATCGGGTCGGCGATCTTCCCGAAGTCGGTGATGAGGCCGTAGCGTCTGGCCAGCTCGCCGTCGAAGTGGTCGGTGATCGAGGCCACCGCGAACACCGCCAGCGCGGCCACGCGCCAGCCCATGCCGGGCAGGAAGAGGCAAACGACGAAAAAAGGGACGAGCACCAACCGGAGGACCGTGAGGACGTTGGCGATGTTCCACGGGCTTACCACGCGGCGCTCGTCCCTTTTCATGGACCGGCCTTGATGCGCGCGATCAGATCGACGCCCTCGGCGTCGACCACGATCGCGCGGACGATCTGCCCCCTGACCAGCCCGATGCCCTGCACCGTGACGCAGCCGTCGACCTCGGGGCCCTGGTGCGCGGCCCGGCCCTCGTAGCCGCCGTCGCCCAGGTCGTCGTCGATCAGCACGTCCACCTCGGTCCCGATGCGCTCCTCCGCGCGCTGGGCGGTCAGCTCCTCCGCGAGCTCGGTGAGCACGCGCACGCGCTCGTTGATGACCTCCTGGTCGAGCTTGCCCGGCAGCCCGGCCGCCTCCGTGCCGTCCTCGTCGGAGTAGCCGAACACGCCGATGACGTCGAGCCGCGCCTCCTCCAGGAAGCCGACCAGCTCGCCGAACTCCTCCTCGGTCTCCCCGGGGAATCCCACGATGAAGTTGGAGCGCACGCCCGCCTCCGGGGCGTGCTCGCGCACGCTCCGCAGCAGCCCCAGGAAGCGCTCAGGGTCGCCGAAGCGGCGCATCCTGCGCAGGACGGTGCCGCTGGCGTGCTGGAAGGACAGGTCGAAGTAGGGGGCGATGCCCTCGGTGCCGCTGATCGCCTCGATCAGCCCTGGGCGCAGCTCGGCCGGCTGGAGATAACTCACCCGCACCCGGTCGATGCCCTCGATCGCGGCCAGCTCGGGCAGCAGCTTCTCCAGCGCCCGCAGGTCGCCCAGGTCCTTGCCGTAGGACGTGGAGTTTTCGCTGACCAGGACGAGCTCGCGGACCCCGCGATGGGCCAGCCAGTCGGCCTCGGCCAGCAGCTCGTCGGGCTTGCGGGAGACGTAGGAGCCGCGGAAGGCCGGGATGGCGCAGAACGTGCAGCGCCGGTCGCACCCGGAGGCCAGCTTGAGCGAGGCCACGGGGCTCTCGTCGAGCCGTTTGCGCAGCACGCGCGGGCCGCTGGCGGGCGCCATGCCCTCGGGCAGGTCGCCGTGGCCGGGGATGCTCGTCTTGGGCGCGCTGGCACGGTCCACCGGCGAGATGGGTAGCAAGGTGCGGCGGTCGCGCGGCGAGTGCGGCTTGAGTGGCCGGCCCTCCAGCACGTCGTCGAGCCGGCCGCCGATCTCGGCGTAGTCGTCGAAGGAGATGACCGCGCTGGCTTCTGGCAACGCCTCGGCCAGCTCATTGCCGTAGCGCTCGGCCATGCAGCCCGCGGCCACCACCTTCGCGCCGGAGTCCGCGGCGGCCAGTAGCGTGTCGATGGAGTCTTTCTTGGCCGAGTCAATGAAGCCACACGTGTTGACGACGACGACATCGGGGTCGTCGTCGCCCAGCTGCCAACCGGCAGCCTCAAGTCGCGCGGCCAGCTCCTCGGAGTCGACCTCGTTGCGCGCGCAGCCCAGGGTGATCAGCGATGCGGTTCGGCGGGATGACATGGTGAACACTACGGTATCGGGAGTTGGCCACCACCCGATGCACCGGATCCCCAGGTGACTACCGTGACTGCGGTTTCGGCGGCCCGAACGAGCGCCGAACCGTCTCTCCCCGGCCGCCGAGCTTCTTCACTTTCTTGCCGTTGACCTGCAGTGACACGGCTCCGGCGTCGGCCAGCAGCACATGCACCTGATCGGCGGCGCGCCAGACGGAGGTCTTTCCCGCCTTCAGCGTCCCCGAGAACAGCTTGCGCCCTTCGGCGTCGCGTACGTTCACGTACGACGACCGCTTGGCCCTCATGCTGACCGTCACCATGCCCTTGCTCGTCTTGGACGGCGTGGGCTTCGGCGCCTCGGTGATGGGCCTGTTGGGCGGCACGCTGGGCCGTGCGGAGGCCACCCGCACGTCGCCGGTGCGCACCTGGTCGCTCGCGCCGCCGAGCACCCGCATCATGCCGAAGACCACGACGATCGCCAGCGCCACCCCGAGCGCCATCGTCCAGTTCGGCCCGCGCCGCTCCGGCAGGTTGATCTTCCGGTCGGCCTGGAACACCGCCGCGGCGCGCACCGGCTGAGGTGCCCCGCCGTGCTGCTGGTCGTACAGGTGGACCGTGGCCTCAGGGTCCATCCCCACGGCCTTGGCCAGGGCCTTGACGTGGCCTCTGGCATAGAACTGGCCGCCACATTGGCCGTAGTCATCCTGCTCGATGCAATGGATCATCGCCTCACGAATGTTGGTGGCCGCGCTGACCTGCGCGACCGTCAGCCCGGCCGACTGCCTGGCCGCCGCCAGCATGGCCCCGATGCTCTGCTCCTGCACTGTGAACGCCTCCCCACGGCGCCTGAACTGCCCCACCACGACGTTGCGTAGTGGTTCATATTCAACCAGTAACCGCCGAGCGAGCATGCATTGGGGTCATTCGCCACGCAGGTCGGCCAGCAAACCCGCGAGCTCGTCGGGCTTCACGATCACCTCGCGCGCCTTCGAGCCCTCGCTCGGGCCCACCACGTTGCGGCTTTCGAGCAGGTCCATCAGCCGCCCGGCCTTGGCGAAGCCGACCCGCAGCTTGCGCTGGAGCATCGAGGTCGAGCCGAACTGGGTGGTCACGATCAGCTCCGCGGCCTGGATGAGCAGGTCGAGGTCGTCGCCGATGTCCTCGTCGATCTCCCGCTTGACCTGCACCGCCGCCACGTCATCGCGGTATTCGGCCTGCATCTGCGTCTTGCAGTGCGTGACGATCTCGGCGATCTCCTTCTCGGAGACGAACGCGTTCTGGATCCGGATGGGCTTGCTCGCGCCCATCGGCAGGAACAGCGCGTCACCCTGGCCGACCAGCTTGTCGGCGCCGGGCTGGTCGAGGATGACCCGGGAGTCGGTGAGCGAGGACACCGCGAACGCCAGCCTGGACGGCACGTTCGCCTTGATCAGGCCGGTCACGACGTCCACCGACGGCCGCTGGGTGGCGATCACCAGGTGGATGCCCGCCGCGCGGGCGAGCTGCGTGATGCGCACGATCGAGTCCTCGACGTCGCGCGGGGCCACCATCATCAGGTCGGACAGCTCGTCCACGATCACCAGCAGGTACGGGTACGGCTGGTAGACCCGTTCGCTCCCGGGAGGCGGCTGCAGCTTGCCCGCCTTCACGGCCTTGTTGAACTCGTCCACGTGCCTGAACCCCGACGCGGCCAGGTCGTCGTAGCGCCGGTCCATCTCGCCGACCACCCATTCGAGGGCCTCGGCGGCCTTCTTCGGGTTCGTGATGATCGGGGTGATCAGGTGGGGGATGCCCTCGTACACGCTGAGCTCGACCCGCTTGGGGTCGACCAGCACCATCCGCACCTCGTCGGGCGTGGCGCGCATCAGGATGCTGGTGATGAGCCCGTTGACGCAGACCGACTTACCGGCGCCGGTCGCGCCCGCGATGAGCAGGTGGGGCATCTTGGCGAGGTTCGCGACGATGGTGCGGCCCTCGACGTCCTTGCCCAGGCCCACGATCATCGGATGATGGTCGCCCTGCGCCACTTGGGACTTCAACACGTCGCCCAGGGAGACCAGGTCCTTGTCCGCGTTGGGGATCTCGACCCCGATCGCCGACTTACCCGGAATGGGCGACAGGATCCGGACATCTGCCGACTTGACGGCGTACGCGATGTTCTTGGTGAGGGCCGTGACCTTCTCCACCTTCACGGCCGGGCCCAGCTCGATCTCGTATCGGGTCACCGTCGGGCCCCGGGTGAACCCGATCACCTGGGCGTCGATGGTGAACTGCTCCAGCACGGTGGTCAGCGCGTTCACCACGGTCGTGTTGGCCTTGGTCTGCGGCTTCGGCAGCGTGCCCGGCTTGAGGAACTGCAGGTCGGGCAGACTGTACGGCCCCGCCTGCGGCGAGAGCACGAGCTGCTCCACCTTGCGCGGCGCGGGCGTCGGCTGCGGCGGCTCCGGCTTCTTGCCGGCCTCGGGAGCCGGCGGCTCGTCCTCGTCCGTCAGCCCGGGCACGATCTCGGGCGAGTGGTCGGGCCTCTTGTCCTTCTCGGCCAGCACCGGCGTGTCGTACGGCTTGATCGTTTCGCCGAGCTCGCCGTCGGTCTTCTTGGTCCTGACCCGCTTCTTGCCCGGCTCACGCGACTCGGGCTCGGCGTGCCGCTCGAACAGCAGGTGCTTGAGCTCCGACAGCCGCTCAGGGATCCGGTGCACGGGCGTGGCGGTGATC
Organism: Nonomuraea rosea; assembly: GCF_039539705.1. Lineage (NCBI taxonomy): Bacteria > Bacillati > Actinomycetota > Actinomycetes > Streptosporangiales > Streptosporangiaceae > Nonomuraea > Nonomuraea rosea. Next base: position 128,187 of record NZ_BAABDQ010000031.1, read on the forward strand.
ACCAGCACGCCGAACCCCGACAGGAGCAGCAGCAGCGGGATCGTGATCCACGGCGGCAGGATGCTCATCGGCGGCGCGGACACGATGAACCCGATCATGCCGCCGGCCTGCGACACCTTGTCCATGCCCTGGCCCTCACCGGCCGGGTAGGGGGTGTCGTTGGTCACGTGGATCACGCCCAGCACGCCGACCAGCAGCGCGGCCCAGCCGATCACCATGCGGCCGGTGTCGGCGTTCTGGTCGGGGTGGCGCAGGTAGCGCCAGGCCAGCAGCCCGAGCAGCAACGGCAGCGCCCAGGCCAGCGAGCCGAACACGCCGCGCACGGTCGCGTTCACCACGCCGGAGACCGCGCCGTCGGAGTTGCGCCAGGTCATGGCCGCGACCACGATCGCGCCGGCGAGCACCGTCAGCCCCACGCCGTCGCGACGGTGCGCGGGATCCAGCTCGCGGGCGTTCTTGCCCAGTGCGCGAGCCGTGCTCCCGATGCCGTTGGCGAGCAGCATCCAGAGGCCGACGATCAGCTTGCCGATCATCGTGAAGACCCAGCTGATCGGGTCGGGGTGGGTCACAGAAGGCTTGCGGCCGGCGGACGGCCCCTTCGTCCTGGGACGCCCCGCCGACGAGCCGGTCCGCTTCGCGGGGGTCGAGCGGGCCGAGGCCGACCGCTTCGCCGGCCCCTTCGATGCGCTTTTCGGCGTACGGGTGGCCATGATGCCAAAGGTACGTCGGAGACACCGCGTAACGCGCGGAGGCTCGCCGGGGAAGCGACAGGTCCGCTCAATCGCACCCCCCATCCCCTGAGCCCGCCGGAGCGCTAGCCGGACGCGGACGACACCGCCTCGAAGGCCTGCTGCATCGCCGTCACCCGGTCGGCCAGGTCCTTGATCGCGTCCGTCAGCCCCTCGTCGTCCGACGTCGTCCCGGCCAGGTCCGCGAGGCGGGTCTCGACCTGGCCGAGCCGCCGCGCGAAGTCGGACAGCGCCTCGTTGTCCTGGACGAGCTGGGTGAGCAGCGCGGTCTGCTCGACCAGCACGGCGTTCTTCCTGAACAGCTCCAGGAAGACCGCGACCTTCGACCTGAGCACCCACGGGTCGAACGGCTTGGTGAGGTAGTCGACCGCGCCGACCGCATAGCCGCGGAAGGCCGCGCCCGCGGTCGGCTCGGTGCCGGTCAGGAAGATGATGGGCACGTCGCGGGTCTGGTCGAGCCGCTTGATGTGGGTAGCGGTCTCGAATCCGTCCATACCGGGCATCAGCACGTCGAGCAGAACGACCGCGAAGTCGTTGCGCAGCATCAGCTTCATCGCCTCCTGCCCCGACTTGGCCTTGAACAGCAGCTGCTGGAGCGGCCGCAGCACGGCCTCCAGGGCGATCAGGCTCTCGTCGTTGTCGTCCACCAGCAGGATCTTGACCTGACGGTTCATCCGCTCCCCTCTCTCTCGCCCGCGAGCCACCCGCGCATCACCTCCAGCAGATGATCGAGGTCCACGGGTTTCGGCACGTAGTCGGAGGCCCCGCAGGAGATCGTCTTCTCCCGGTCCCCCGGCATCGCCTTGGCGGTGAGCGCGATGATCGGCAGGCCCGCGAAGCGCGGCATCTCGCGTACGGCGACGAGGGTCTCGTAGCCGTCCATCTCCGGCATCATCACGTCCATCAGGACGAGCGCGATCTCCTCCTCGCGCTCCAGCGCCTCGATGCCCTCCCTGCCGTTCTCGGCGTAGACGATCTCCATGCCGAGGCGGCCGAGCACGTGGGTCAGGGCGTACACGTTGCGGATGTCGTCGTCCACGATGAGCACCCGCCGGCCCTCGAACACCGCGCCGAGCGGGCCTTCCTTGAGCTCGGTGAGCCGGGAGGAGCAGGGCCACAGGTCCTCGCTCTCCCCGGCCGGCCACTCGGCCTGCGGGGGCGCGGCGCGCGTCTCGACCGTCTTGGGCGAGGAATCGGGCTCCCACTCGGGCTCGCCCGCCGCGGCCGGGACAGGGCAGCTGGCGGGCACGTAGAGGGTGAACGTGCTGCCCGCCCCCGGCTTGCTGCTGGCGTGGATCTCCCCGCCGAGCAGGCGCGCGATCTCGCTGCTGATCGACAACCCGAGCCCCGTGCCGCCGTATCTGCGGCTGGTGGTGCCGTCGGCCTGCTGGAACGCGCCGAAGATGGCGGGCAGCTTGTCGGCCGCGATGCCGATGCCGGTGTCGCGGACCGCGAACGCGAGCACGTCCACGTCGGGGCCCGCGTCCAGCGTGCCGCGGTCGACCGAGACCGACAGCCGCACCTCGCCGGCCGCGGTGAACTTCACCGCGTTGGACACCAGGTTGCGCAGGATCTGCTGGAGGCGGCGCTCGTCGTTGTGGAGCAGGTGCGGCGTCCCGGGACAGACCTCGATCTCGAACGTCAGCCCGCGATCGACCGTAAGCGGCCTGAAGGTGGCGTCCACGTAGTCGAGCAGCTTGCTCAGCGGCAGCTTCTCCGGCCGTACGTCCATCCGCCCCGCCTCGATCTTGGACAGGTCGAGGATGTCGTTGATGAGCTGGAGCAGGTCGCTGCCGGCGTTGTGGATCGTGCTGGCGAACTCGACCTCCTGCGCCGACAGGTTCCCCTCCGGGTTGTCGGCCAGCAGCCTGGCCAGGATGAGCAGGCTGTTGAGCGGGGTGCGCAGCTCATGGGACATGTTCGCCAGGAACTCGGACTTGTAGCGGGAGGAGGTGGCCAGCAGATGGGCCTTCTCCTCCAGCGCGGCGTTGGACTTGCGCAGCTCGGCCTGCTGGCGCTGCAACTCGTCCGAGCGGCCCTGGAGCTGCTGGGCCAGCCGCTGCGACTCCGACAGCAGCGACTCGGTGCGGGCGTTGGCGATGATCGTGTTGATGGCGACGCCGATCGTGACCCCGAACTGGTCGAAGAAGGCCAGGTGGACGTCGCTGAACCGGCTGAACGAGGCCAGCTCGATCACCCCGAGCACCTTGTCCTCGAACACGATCGGCAGCATCACCACGCTCGCCGGCGCGGCCTCGCCCAGCCCCGAGTGGACCTTGATGTAGCCGGGCGGCACGTCCTCCAGCAGGATCCGCTTGCGCTCCAGGGCGGCCTGCCTGATCAGCCCCGGCCCCGGGGTGCCAGGGTCGGGCAGCAGGTCGTGGGCGGCGCCGTAGCCGGCGATGAAGGCGAGCCCGCCGTCCAGCGAGTCGGGCTCGGCCAGGAAGAAGGCGCCGTACTGGGCGCTGACCAGCGGCGTCAGCTCCCGCAGGATCAGCTCGGCCACCTCGACGAGGTCGCGGTGGCCCTGCATGAGCCCGGCGATGCGGGCGAGGTTGCTCTCCAGCCAGTCTTTGGCGCGGGTGGTCTCGCGCAGGTTGGCGACCATGAGGTTGACGTTGTTCTTCAGCTCGGCGACCTCGCCCTTGGCCTCGACGCTGATCGAGCGGCTCAGGTCGCCCTGGGCGACGGCGCTGGCCACCTCGGCGATGGCGCGCACCTGGGTGGTGAGGTTGCCGGCGAGCTGGTTGACGTTCTTCGTGAGGCGCTCCCAGGTGCCGTAGACGCCCTCGACCTCGGCCTGGCCGCCCAGCCTGCCTTCCGAGCCCACCTCGCGCGCCACCCGCGTCACCTCGGAGGAGAACGACGACAGCGTGTCGACCATCGTGTTGATCGTGGTCTTCAGCTCCAGGATCTCGCCGCGGGCGTCCACGTCGATCTTCTTGTACAGGTCTCCGTTGGCGACCGCGGTGGCGACCTGGGCGATGTTGCGCACCTGGCTGGTGAGGTTGGAGGCCATGAAGTTCACGTTGTCCGTCAGGTCCTTCCACACCCCGCTCACCCCCCGCACCTGCGCCTGACCGCCCAGCCGCCCCTCCGTACCCACCTCACGCGCCACCCGCGTCACCTCGTCGGCGAACGCCGACAGCTTGTCGACGGTGGCGTTGATGGTGTCCTTGAGCTGGAGGATCTCGCCCCGGGCGTCCACGGTGATCTTCTTCGACAGGTCGCCGTTGGCGATGGCGGTGGTGACCATGGCGATGCTGCGCACCTGGCTGGTGAGGTTGGAGGCCATGAAGTTCACGTTGTCCGTCAGGTCCTTCCACACCCCGCTCACCCCCCGCACCTGCGCCTGACCGCCCAGCCGCCCCTCCGTACCCACCTCACGCGCCACCCGCGTCACCTCGTCGGCGAACGCCGACAGCTGGCCCACCATCGTGTTGACGGTGTCCTTGAGCTGGAGGATCTCACCTTTCACGTCCACGCTGATCTTGCGGCTGAGATCGCCCTGGGCGACCGCGGTGGCGACCTGGGCGATGTCGCGCACCTGCTCGGTGAGGTTGGAGGCCATGAAGTTGACGTTGTCCGTCAGGTCCTTCCACACCCCGCTCACCCCCCGCACCTGCGCCTGACCGCCCAGCCGCCCCTCCGTACCCACCTCACGCGCCACCCGCGTCACCTCGTCGGCGAACGCCGACAGCTGGTCCACCATCGTGTTGATGGTGTCCTTGAGCTGGAGGATCTCGCCCCGGGCGTCCACCGTGATCTTCTTCGACAGGTCGCCGTCGGCCACCGCGGTCGTCACCTGGGCGATCGAGCGCACCTGGGTGGTGAGGTTGGAGGCCATGAAGTTGACGTTGTCGGTCAGGTCCTTCCAGGTGCCGAGCACGCCCTTCACCTCGGCCCGGCCGCCGAGCTGCCCTTCGGTGCCCACCTCGCGCGCGACCCTGGTCACCTCGCTGGCGAACGACGAGAGCTGGTCGACCATGGTGTTGACGGTCAGCTTGAGCTCCAGCAGCTCCCCCGTGGCCTCGACGGTCACCTGCCTGGTCAGGTCGCCCCTGGCCACGGCCGTGGTCACGACGGCGATGTCGCGCACCTGCGCCGTCAGCCGCCCGGCCATGGCGTTGACCGCCTCCGTCACGTCGCGCCAGCTCCCCGACATGCCCTGAACCTTGGCCCGGCCGCCCAGCCGCCCTTCGGTGCCGACCTCGCGGGCCACCCTGGTCACCTCGCCGGAGAACAGCGCGAGCTGGTCGACCATGCGGTTGACCGCCTGGCCCATCAGCCGCAGGCCGCCGCGCAGCGGCCGGCTGTCCTCCTGCAGATCGACCCGCTGCGACAGGTCGCCGTCGGCGACCGCGTTGAGCACCCGGGTGGCCTTGGCCGCGGGGATGACGAGCGCGTCGACCAGGGTGTTGACCGCCGTGACGTTGACCGCCCAGCCCCCGGTGCCGGGGCTCGGGCTCAGCCGCTCGTCGAGCCGGCCTCTCCTGACCACCTCGCTGCGGACCCTGGTCACCTCGCCCGCGAGGTGCTCGTTGCGATCGACCACCTGGTTGAAGACGGTCGCGAGCTCGGCCAGGAACGGGTCGGCCGGCACGTCGAGCCGCGCGCGGAAGTTCCCGTCCCGCAGCCCCTGCAGGGCCACGAGCAGGGGTCGGAGGTCCGCCTGGTGGAGCGATCCAGGCGCGTACGGAGGGTCCAACTGCGCGACCATGGCGGCCTTCTTCACAACTGGAAGTATCAGCGGCACCAGTCTGCCACTCTGAGAGTGACCGAACTGCCACATCGAGTGATGTTCTAGGACGCAGAGTGGACACGACCAGGGTGTCGAGCACGGCCTTCGACGGCACGCCCCATGCCCCAGCGCACGCGCGGAAGTTCGTCCGCCAGGTGCTCGGCGAATGGCGCCTGAGCCATCTGGCGGAGGACGCCGTGCTGTTGACCAGCGAACTCGTCACGAACGCCGTCGTGCACGCGGGCACCGGCATCGAGCTGACCTGCCGCCTGGACGTGGACGCGAACCCGGCGAAACTCGAGATCGAGGTTGATGACCACCACCCCACGCGCACGATCCTGGCGGCCGACCCCATGCCCGCCGGCGGCGGTCCCGGCGGGATGCGTACGTCGGGCCGCGGGCTCGCGCTCGCCGGCATGCTGGCCGACGCCTGGGGTGTCACCTACACCAGGACCGCGAAACGCGTCTGGGTGCGCATGGAGCTCACCGACGGCTGCGAGGGCCTGGAGCTGCTGGCCGGCACTCCCGGGCCGGCCCCCGCCGCCCTCTCCGCTCCCATCGACACGCTGCACGTGGGGGTCGTGGTGTGCGACCGCGACGGGCTCGTGCAGTCGTGGAACCACGAGGCGCAGCACTTGCTCGGCTGGCGCTCCGACCAGGCCGTCGGCCTGCGGCTGGCGGACCTGGTGGCCTGGCGGGGGCACGGCCCGTACGCGCTGTCCCTGCCCGACACGCTCGGCCTGGGCCGGTGGCGGGGCGAGGCGCGGATGCGGCACATCGACGGCAGGCTGATCCCGGTCTACGTCTCCCACCTGCGCACCCGGGGGCGGTCGGAGGACCGCAGGTCGATCTGGATGGTGGTGGCCCGCGATCACCGCTATGTGCTGACGCCGCCGCCCGCGCCGCTGCGCAGGGAGGCGGGCACCCGCATCAAGGACCTGATAGATCAGGACATGCCGTTCGCCGAGCTGCTCGGCACGATCGCCCAGATCGTGCAGGTGTCCAGCGGCGGCGACGCCGCGTACGTGCTGCTGTCCGCGGAGGCCGGCAACACGTTCGGCGTGGCGGCGGGCTCCGGAGCGACGGCGGGGCTGGTCGGGGTGCTGGCCACGGGGCTGTTCGGGGCCGACCGCAAGACGCCGACGATGATCGAGGACCTGCTCTCCGGCGACGTCGAGCTGGCCCAGCAGCTGCGCGCCAGGTCGCTCGCGTGCGCGCCGCTGCTGGTGACCGGCGAGGTGACCGGCTACATCGTGGTGACGGCCGCGCAGCCCGGCCGCTTCGACCAGGAGCTCACGGTCAGCCTGCAGCACATCGCCGACCAGGTCGCCGTGCCCGTGCAGCGCGAGCGGCTGGCGGAGCGGGACCGTGCGCATCGGGGCCGGCTGTCGTTCCTGGCCGAGGCGGGCGAGCTGCTCGCGGGCGTACACGATGAGGAGCTGATCGCGGCGCTGACCGCGCAGCTCGTCGTGCCGAAGATCGCCACCTGGGCGGCCGTCTATCTGACCGACCTCGCCGGCATGACCAGGCTCGCCCACGTCTGGCACAGCGAGGAGCGGCACAACGCGGACCTGCGCAAGTCGCTGCCCGCCATCCCGCGCACCGCCATCGAGGAGGTGAGCTGGCCCGTCGGGCCCGAGAACGTGCTGTCGTTCCCGCTGCTCACCCAGGGCAGGTCGCACGGCGCGCTGGTGATCGGCCGCACCGAGCCGACCCTGCCGCTGGAGCTGGCCGACCTGCTGTCGGACCTGTGCCGGCTGGTGGCGCTCAACCTGCACACGGCCATGCTGTACGCCAGGCAGGCGACCACGTCGCGGGTGCTGCAGCGCAGCCTGCTGCCCATGCGCACGGCGCCCATGCCGGGTCTGGAGTCGGCGGTCGTCTACGAGCCCGCGGAGGAGGGCGCGGACGTCGGGGGCGACTTCTACGACCTGTTCACGGTGGCCGACCACTGGTGCTTCGCGCTGGGCGACGTGTGCGGCAGCGGGCCGGAGGCGGCCGCGGTCACCGGCCTGGCCCGCCATGCCGTACGCCTGCTGGCCAAGGAGCACTACACGGTGGCCGACATCTTCGACCGGCTCAACCACGCGCTGCTGGAGGAGGACGACGACGGGCGCTTCCTCAGCCTGCTGTGCGGGGAGCTGACCCCGCTGCCGCAGGGCGGCGCGCTGTGCACGATCGCCTCGGCCGGCCATCCGCCGCCGCTGCTGCTGCGGGCGGACGGCCGGGTCGAGGCGATGGCGACCCCGCAGCTCCTGCTGGGCGTCGAGGCCGGCGCCAGGTTCTACGTGGAGACGTTCGAGCTGGCGCCGGAGGAGGTGCTGCTGTGCGTCACCGACGGCGTGACCGAGCGCCGCAACGGCGGCCGGCTGCTCGACGACGGCGACGGGCTGTCCGCGGTGCTGTCCGGCTGCGCCGGGCTCAGCGCCCACGCGGTGGCCGAACGGGTGCGGCACGCGGTCGAGTCGTTCGCCACCGAGCCGTCGCACGACGACGTGGCCCTGCTGGTGATCAAGGCCACCGCCGCGCTGCGGGCGGTCAGATGAACCGGTAGGTCGTGGTCGAGGTGCGGCGCTCGCCCGGCCGGAGGACGGTGGAGGGGAACTGCGGCTGGTTGGGCGAGTCGGGGAAGTGCTGCGTCTCCAGGCACAGCCCGGCGTAGGGCCCGTACGGCGTCGCGACCCCGTCGAGCATGCTGCCGGTGTAGAACTGCACGCCGGGCTCGGTGGTCGTGCACTCCATGGTGAGGTCGCCGGCCGTCACCCTGACGCCGCCGGTGAGCACGAAGCAGTGGTCGTAGGCGCCGTCGTACCTCTCCCCCACGGCGTGCGGCGTGGTGAAGTCGAACGGCGTGCCCTTGACCGGCGCGGGCTCGCCCGTGGGGATCTTGGTGTCGTCCACCGGCAGGTAGTGCTCGGCGTCCATCTGCACCACGTGGTCCAGCACGTCGCCGCCGCCGGCCAGGTTGAAGTAGCTGTGGTTGGTCAGGTTGACCACGGTCGGCGCGTCGGTCTCACTGGCGTAGTCGAGGCGGATCGCGTCGTTCTCGAGCGTGTAGGTGACCGAGGCGGTCAGCGTGCCGGGGTAGCCCTGGTCGCCGTCGGGGCTGACCAGCGTGAGCGTCACCGACGAGTCCGTCAGGTCCTGGATGCTCCACACCTTGCTGTCGAAGCCGTGGGTGCCGCCGTGCAGGCTGTTGGTCCCGTTGTTGATCGGCAGCTGGTATTCGGCTCCGTCGAGGGTGAAGCGGCCCTTGGCGATGCGGTTGCCGTACCGGCCGACCACGGCGCCGAAATAGCGGCTGCGCGTGAGATAGTCCTCGATCGTGTCCAGCCCGAGCACGACGTTGACTCCCGACACCTCCAGCGAGCGCAGGATGGCGCCGTAGGTGAGCACCTCGGCGCGCAACCGTCCGGAGGACAGCTCCACGCGCTCGACGCTCTCCCCTGACGGCAACGTTCCGAAGATCTTTGCGGCGCTCATTTTTTCTGGGCCCTTCCCGTGGACTCGCGAACGATGAGGGCGGTGTCGAGGGTCACTGTCGCGCCCTCGCCCCCCGACTGCAGCAGCAGGTCGACGGCCATCCTCCCGGCGGCCACGGCCGGCATGGCCACGGTGGTCAGCTTCGGCCGGTTGAGCCGTCCTGGCAGGATGTCGTCGAACCCGACCACACTTATCTGGTCTGGTACCCCTATCTCCATCGCCGAGAGCCCCTCAATGAGTCCGAGAGCGACCAAGTCGTTGTAGGCGAGCACGGCGGTCGCGCCGCAGGCGGCCACGTCGGGCGCCACGGCCAGGCCGCCGGCCTCCGTGGGCTGGTTGGGGCCGAAGAAGACGAGGTCGAGGCCCTGCGCCTCGGCGGCGACGCCCTGCATCTCGTTGCTGGTCCACGAGCCGATGGGGCCGGACACGAGCGCGATCCGGTGGTGGCCGAGGCCGGTCAGGTGCTCAAGGGCGAGCTTGGCGCCCTGCGCGACGTTCATGAGCACGGAGGGCAGGCCTCTTATGCGCCGGTTGATCACCACGAACGGGACGTCCTCCGCCAGCCGCTCGATCATCCGGTTGGACAGGCGCGGGCTGCACAACAGGACGCCGTCCACCTGCTTGGTGAGCGTTCTGATCAGCTCTTCCTCGACGCGGGGGTCCTCGTCGGTGTCGGCCACGAACACGTGGTAGTCGCGGCCTCTGGCCTGCGCCTGCGCGGCCTTGATGAGCGGCGGGAAGAACGGGTTGGCGATGTCGGCCACGATCAGGCCCATGTTGAACGTGCGGCCCGTCGTGAGCGCCCTGGCCGCCCGGTTGGGCCGGTAGCCCAGGTCGTCGGCGGCGGCGAGCACCCGGCTTCTGGTGGCAGGATTGACCAGGTGCGGCGCGGAGAAGGTACGCGACACCGTGGACACGTGCACGCCGCAGGCTCGCGCCACATCCTTGATCGTCGCCGCCATCGCCCGCCCTCCCTTGCAAACGGTTGCCAGACTGAAGCTTGACCTTCATGCCTGCGGCAGTCAAGGTTCTTGCAACCGGTTGCCAAGGGAGGCGCGCTGATCGTTACGCGGGCCGGTGCTCGGTCACCAGGCGCCGCCGAGCTCGTTCAGGGTGAACACGCCGCCGGCGCGGTCGTGCAGCGGCTGCGTCAGGTCGGGCTCGCCGTGCTCGGCGATGATCGGGGCGGCGTGGGTCTCGGAGTCGTCGCGGGAGACGTACCCGATGGATTTTGCCTCCTCCAGCGACCACCAGCGGCGGGTGTTGTCGGAGACGCCCCAGACGACGTGGTAGCCCGGCGCGACGAGCGCGGCCTCGACGAGGCCGGTCAGGTCGTCCGGCGAGATCCAGGTGGCCAGCCCGCGGGTGTCGAGCGAGCCTTCGTTGCAGGTGCCGAGCCGGACCACGGTGACGTTCATGCCGAAGCGGTCGTGGTAGAGGCTGGCGAGCGCCTCCATGACGACCTTGCTGACGCCGTAGAAGGTGTCGGGGCGGGGGAAGGCGTAGTCGGGCAGGTCCGCGCCGCCGGCCGGCCTGGTGTGGAAGCCGGCCGCGTGGTGGCTGCCCATGAGCACGAGGTGCTCGACGCCCTCCTGGCGCGCGGCCTCCAACAGCACCTGGGTGCCGTTGATGTTGGCCTGGACGATGTCGGCCCAGGGGTGCTCCCTGCTCTGGCCGCCCAGGTGGAGGACCGCGTCCACACCCTTCATCGCCTCGGCCACGGCTGCCGGGTCGGCCAGGTCGGCCGTCACCCACTCCTCCCCTGGCCCGGTCTCCACCGGGTGGAGGTCGGAAAGCCGCAGCGTGCGGCCCTCGCGGGCGAGTCGCGGGCGGAGCAGGGTGCCGACTTTTCCTGCGGCGCCGGTCATGAGAATGCGCATGACTCCATGATGTACACGATTCTGACCTGATTCACATCCTTGAATATTGACCGTTAACCATGCGCTCGTTACGTTCTCAACACCGAGTTCATGTCTACGTCACATGTCCACGTATGTGAACGGGAGGCGGTCTGATGTCACGTCGTCTGCTCGGGGTCGCGATCATGGCGTCCCTGACTGTTGGGATGGCGGGCTGCGGTTCCGGGGGATCGAGCACGGACAACGCCCTGGAGATCTGGATCAGGCAGCTGCCCGATTCGGACTCCGCCAAGACGGCCAAGAAATTGGCCGACGCATTCACCAAGGCCAGCGGGATCCAGACGAAGGTCGTCGCCGTTTTCGACGACTTCGAGATCAAGCTGAACCAGCAGGCCGCGCAGAAGAAACTGCCCGACATCGTCATCAACGACACCGCCCAGCTCGGCACCATGCAGTCGCAGGGCTGGCTGAAACCGGTCGACAAGGCCGCGCTGGCCGGCAGCGACAAGCTGTCCGAGCTGTCATGGAAGGCGGCCACGGGGGGCGACGGCAAGTACTACGCCGCGCCGTTCTCCGCCCAGGCCTTCGCGCTGATCGTCCGCAAGGACTGGCGCGAGAAGGTCGGCATGGAAGCCCCGCAGACCTGGGACGACCTGGCGAAGCTGGCCAAGGCGTTCACCGACAAGGACCCCGACGGCAACGGCCAGGCCGACACCGCCGGATTCGTCATCCCCGGCGGCACCAAGCGCGGCTACGCCTCCTGGTACGCCTCCTCGCTCATCTACGCCAACGGCGGCGACTTCCTCGCGTCCAGCGGCGGCGGCAAGTTCACGTCGACGGTGAGCGACCCCAAGACCGTCGAGGCCGTCCAATACCTCCAAGATCAGTTCTGCAAGGCGAAGACGGTCAACCCTGGCGCGGTCAGCAACGACACGACCGTGACGCACGAGGTGTTCGAGAAGGGCCAGGGCGGCATCTACCTCGTCGGGCCGTACGTGCTGGCCAGGTTCGTCAAGAACATCGGCACCGACAAGATCGAGGTCATCCCGGTGCCCAAGGGTCCCTCCGGCGGCCCCGGCACGCTCGGCGAGGGCGAGAACGTCTACATGATGGCCGGCTCGCAGGACGAGGCCGCCCAGAAGAAGTTCACCGAGTTCGCGATCTCCCCCGAGGGCCAGAAGATCGGCATGAACAAGGACGCCAACGGCGCCATCGTCCGCCTGCCGGTCAACACCGGCGTCGACATGGCCGCCGAGCGGCAGGACCCGCGCTGGAAGGTCTTCCAGGACGCCTACGCCAACGCCGTCTACGCGCCCCCGGTGCCCAGCTGGACGCCGATCCGCCAGACCTCCGCCGACGCCATCAACACGGTGTGGGCCGACTGCTCGGCCGACGTCAAGACGGCGATGGACGGCCTGAACACCAAGCTCACCCAGGAACTGCAGACCCAGAAAGCATCATGACTCCCACGCTGACCCGGGCGCGGAGCCGGTCGGCGGCCCCGCGCCACCACGCCAAGATGCAGGTGCGGTGGCGCGGGACACTGATCGCCTGGCTGTTCCTGGCGCCCGCACTGCTGCTGTTCCTGTACTTCAAGTTCATCCCGATGTTCGTGGGCCTGTGGAAGAGCTTCTTCAAGGTCCAGACGTTCCTCGGCGATGAGTGGGTCGGCCTGTCGAACTACCAGACGATCATCGCGGACGACGAGTTCGCCGCGGCCGTCGGGCACAGCGCGCTCCTGGCTCTGGGCACCACGGCCGGCTCGCTGGTCCTGGGCCTGTTTCTGGCGCTGCTCATCGAGGGGCCCGCCCGGTATCTGTGGTTCGTCAGGACCGCGGCGTTCCTGCCCGTCGTCACCACGATGGCCGCCGTGGCCGAGGTGTGGCGGATCATGTTCCACCCCGGCGGCACCGGGATGCTCAACACCATCATCGGCTGGGTCGGCGTCGATCCGCAGCCGTGGCTGGGCAGTGAGCACTCGTCGCTGTGGTCGATCATGCTCATGAGCATCTGGCGCGGGACACCGTACGACATGATGATCTTCCTGGCCGGGCTGGTCGGGGTGGACCGCACGCTCTACGAGGCGGCGGCCGTGGACGGGGCCTCCACGTGGCGGCGGCTGGTGCACATCACGCTGCCGGCGTTGCGGCCGGTCTTCTGGATCCTGTTCACGCTGGCCGCCATCCGCGGGCTGCGGGTGTTCGTCGAGGTGTACGTGCTGACGAACGGCGGCCCGAACGGCTCGTCCGAAGTGCTGATGACGTTGATCTACAAGCTCGGGTTCCAGCGGAACGAGCTGGGCATCGCCTCGGCGGGCGGGATCCTGTTGTTCCTGGCGACGCTGGCGCTCACCGTGGTCGTCCAGATGCTGCGCAGGAGGCAGGCGACATGAGGTTCGACAGCGCGCTGGGTCTGGAGGCACGTAAGGGGCCTCTCGTCGTTGCCGGAAAAGTCCTGATTTATGGCGCTATTGTGCTGGTTTTCACCGGGCCGCTCGTCGGGCTGCTGGTCAGCTCTTTCAGCAAGACGCTCGACCCGACGTCCTTCTCGCTCTGGCCCGACGACTTCACGCTCGACAACTTCATCGACGCCGAGCGCAAGAACGTCTACATGTACCTGCTGAACTCGTTCGTGGTCGTCGGGTTCGGGCTGCTGCTGCAGGTGCTGGTCAGCGTCTTCGCGGCGTACTCGCTGGCACGCAAGAAGTTCCGTGGCATGACGGTGGTCATGCTGCTGATGCTGGCCACGATGATGCTGCCCGAGGAGATCATCGCGATCCCGCTCTCGCTGGTTCTGTCCGACATGCCGATCTTCCACGCCAACCTGATCGGCACGTACGCCGGGATGATCCTGCCGGTGGGCGCCTGGGGGTTCTCCATCCTGGTCATGACCGAGTTCATGAAGGAGGTGCCGGTCGAGCTGGAGGAGGCCGCGCGCATCGACGGCGCCGGCGAGCTGCGCATCTTCGCCACGATCATCGTGCCGCTGTGCCGTCCGGCGCTCGGCGTGATCGGGGTCTTCGGCTTCACCATGATCTGGGACCAGTACCTGCTCCCGCTGATCGTGGCGCCGGAGCCCAGCATGTGGACGCTGCCCGTCGCGCTGCGCTCGCTCAGGTCGGACGAGGAGACCGGGATCGGCGTGCTGCTGGCGGCCTCGCTGCTGGCGCTGCTGCCGTCGATCATCGCGTTCCTGGCGTTCCAGCGGCAGTTCATGCGCGGTCTGACCAGCGGTGCGGTGAAGGGTTAAGTGTCCACATATATGGACGTGATCCAATATCCTGACACTCCACAGCCGCTGTCGTCGAGATGGGACGAGTATGGAGCCCCAGCTGGTCAAGTCCGCGGAGCGGACCGTACGCATTCTGGAAGCCCTGGCCGAATCTCACGACAGCCTGACCCTGTCGGAGCTCCAGCAGCGCACCGGGTTCCCCCGGAGCAGCCTGCACGCTCTCATGCGCACCCTGGTCGAGCTCAACTGGGTTGAGACGAACTCGGCCAGGTCGTCCTTCGGGATCGGCCCGCACGCGTTGCTGACCGGCACCGCGTACCTGGACAAGGATGCCGCGCTGCCGTTCGCCCAGGAGACCCTGGAGGACCTGCGGGACGAGATCGGACAGACCGTGCACTTCGCCCGCAGGGACGGCGCGCACGTGCTCTACCTGGCGACCCGTGAGTCACGCGAGGCCGACCACGTGATCCCCCGGGTGGGCCGGCGGCTGCCCGCCCACGTCACGGCGCTCGGCCAGGTGCTGCTCGCCCAGCTCACCGACGACGAGGTCGTCGCGCTGCTGCCCGCTCCGCTGACCGGGCTGACCGAGCACACGATCACCGACCTGGCCAAGCTGACCGGCGAGCTCGACCAGGTCCGCACCAGAGGCTGGTCCTACGAACGCGAGCAGGGCACCCACGGCGTCTGCTGCGCGGCCGTCGCGGTCGACTACCGCATCCCGGCCACCGACGCGATCAGCTGCTCGATGCCGGCCGGGATCGAGGCCACCGCGGTCGAGCAGATCACCGAAGCGATGATCAAACACACCCGCAAGCTCGCTGCCACCCTCCGCAGGGAGGGCATCCGCTAGAAAGGACCGTTGATGCGGCTCGATGGTGTTCTCTTCTTTCCGGTGACCCCCTTCGGCGACGATGGCGACCTCGCAGAACCCGTTCTGGCCCGGCACGTCGCCGACGGGGTCGCGGCCGGGGCGGGCGGAGTGTTCACCGCGTGCGGCACCGGCGAGTTCAGTGCCCTCGACCTCGGCGAGTACACCAGGGTGGTGGCCACCTCCGTGGCCGCTGCCTTGTCTGCCGCTGGGGGGCGCGTGCCTGTACTGGCCGGTGCGGGCGGCCCGCTGCCCGCCGCCAAGGCGTTCGCGCGGGCGGCGGCCGCCCAGGGGGCCGACGGATTGCTGCTGATGCCGCCCTACCTGGTCAGCGGGCCCCCTGCCGGGCTGACCCGGTATGTCCGCGAGGTCGCCGCGGCCGGCGGGCTGCCGGTCATCATCTACCAGCGGGGCACCGCGCGCTTCACCCCCGAGGCCGTCGCCGAGCTCGCCGAGCTGCCCGAGGTGGTCGGCTTCAAGGACGGGGTCGGGGACTTCGACCTGCTGCAGCGGATCATCCTGACCGTGCGGCGGTCGTTCTCCGGGGACTTCATGTTCTTCAACGGGCTGCCGACGGCCGAGCTCACCGTGCCCGCCTACCGGGGGCTGGGGGTGAGCCTGTATTCGAGCGCGGTGTTCGCCTTCGCTCCGGAGATCGCGCTGGCCTTCTACAAGGCGGTGACCGGTGGGGACGAGGTGCTGGTGCAACGGTTGCTGACCGGGTTCTACCTGCCGCTGGTGGAGCTGCGGGACCTGGTGCCCGGGTACGCCGTGTCGCTGGTGAAGGCGGGGGTACGGAGCCGGGGGCTGGACGTGGGGGGCGTACGGGCGCCGCTGGTGGATCCGGCGCCTGAGCATCTGGAGTCGCTGGAACGGATCATCGCCACGGGCCTGGAAATCGCCGGCGCCTGACCCAACCACCCGCTCTGCCCTGACCTGGCACCCGCTCTGCTCACGACCGCCATCTCCGCCGAGCACCCGCCGCACCGACGCCCCATCCCCCTTCAAGCCCCTCCCGGGACCCGCCACACCCCGAAGCCCCGCGCAGCCGCAAGCCCCGCCACACCCCCGGGGACCCATCCGGCCGCAAGCCGCATCCTCAACCCCGAGAATCCACCCAAGTGCAAGCCCGCCCCCGGACCGCCGCACCCCCGAGAACCCCCCTCAGCCGCAAGCGCCCACCCCGCACCCGCCCGGCAGCACTTCCGCTGGCACGTTCCACCACCAGCAGACCCACTCCACCCACCACCGACAGGCCCCGCTCCCACCCGCTAGTGGCGCGCCCGCTCCCTCCATCAGGGGCGGGCACGCTCGCAGGCCACTCCGCGTCAGGCCACTCTCCACCTCACGCCACGCGACACCGCGCGACACCGCACACCGCGCGACACCGCGCGACACCGCACACCGCGCGACACCGCGCGACACCGCACACCGCACACCGCGCGACACCGCACACCGCGCGACACCGCACACCACCACGCACGCCGAGACCGCCGGACTCGATCGTCCACCACCCATCAGACCCGGAGGACTCCCGTCTCAGAGAGGACTCCCATCTCAGAGCTGTGCACGACCATCCACCCGGCGCGGGATGGACAGCGGGTTGGCTTCCTTGAGCTCGTCCGGCAGCAGCGAGTCAGGCCAGTCCTGGTACGCCGTCGGCGCCAGCCACCGCCCGATGGCCGTCGCCCCGACCGACGTGTACGGCGCAGTGGCAGCAGGCCACGGACCACCGTGGTGCATCGCCCAGCACACGGCCACACCAGTGGGCCAGCCGTTCCAGATGAGCCGGCCAGCCTTCCGGCCCAGCACCTCGACGACGTCCCCGGCCTCATCGGGATCCGTGCCGTGCACGGTAGCCGTCAGCGAGCCCTCCAGCCGCTCAAGCACCGGCCGCAGCTCGGAAATTTCCCGATACGTCACCACGATCGACGCCGGCCCGAAGCACTCCTCACCGATGTGCGGCAGCTTCTTCGCGAACGTGTCGACATCCGCGGTGAACACCTTCGGCGTGACCGCCAGACTGCCCTCTCCCGGCTTGCCCTCGGCCAGCAGCTCAAGCTCGCCGAGCCGTTCGAGGCCACCCAGGTAGCCCTCCCGGATCCGCTCGGCCAGCATGGGCCCGCCGCTGGTCCCCTCGACCGCCTCCACAATGGCCCCGCGCAGCTCGTCGCCCTCGGGCACGAACAGCAGCCCGGGATTCGTACAGAACTGACCGACCCCCAGCGTCAGCGACCCGGCGAACCCCGCGGCCACCTCCTTGACCGGCGCCGACGGGAGCACCACCACGGGGTTGACGCTGCCCAGCTCGCCGAAGAACGGGATCGGCACCTCGCGCTCGTCGATCAGCTTCTGGATCGCCTTGCCCCCGGCCACCGACCCGGTGAACCCGGCCGCGACCACCGCGGGGTGCTGCACCAGATCGATCCCCGCCTGCATGCCCTGCACCAGGCCCAGCAGGTCCGGGTACGGCAGCGCGCCACGTACGATCTTCGCCACTCGCTCGGACGTGTTCGGGTGTCCGGGATGCGCCTTGACGACCACCGGGCAGCCGGCGGCCAGCGCCGAGGCGGTGTCGCCCCCCGCCACCGAGAACGCGAACGGGAAGTTGCTGGCCGAGAAGACGGCGACGACACCCTGCAGCGCGTTCTTCATCCGCCGTACGTCGGGCCTGGGCGGCGCGAGCGAGGCGTCGGCGTGGTCGATGATGGCCTCGAGGTAGCCGCCGTCCCTGATGACCTCGGCGAAGAGCTTGAACTGACCCGCGGCGCGCGCCACCTCGCCGCGCAGGCGTCCCTCGCCGAGCGCGGTCTCCTGGTCGGCGATCTGCCACAGCTCGTCCACGTTCGCGAGGAGCGCATCGGCGACGGCTTCGAGCGCGAGCGCCCGCTCAGCCGCAGAGGTCGCACGCCAGGCCGTGCCGGCGGCGGCCGCGGCAGAAACGAGCATGTCGACCCCGGCACTGTCGGTCTCGGGCAGAGCGGCGCCCACGGTCTCGCCGGTCCTGGGGTCGTGTCCGTAGATCATCGAATGGCCCTTCGGAGTCTTGACACTGCTTGAACCTAATTCTTACAGTTGCGGCAACTTGTCCACAAATCTGGCTATTGTTCATATATATGGACGGCGTTAAATGATCATCAGGCAGATCCACGTCACCCCCATCGCTTTCCGGGATCCGCCCCTCCTCAACGCCGCAGGAGTCCACGAGCCGTGGGCCCTCCGTACCATTGTCGAGGTCGTCACCGACGAGGGACTGACCGGGCTCGGTGAGACGTACGGGGACCTCGTCCATCTCGGCAAGGTGCGGGAGTGCGCGCAGGCGCTGATCGGCCTCGGCGTCCACGAGACGAACACGATGTACGCGCGGATCGGCGCGATCGTCGGCGGCGTGGTGAGCGACCTGCACGGACTTACCGGCGTCGGCACGAAGGAGAAGAGCGTAGACCGCGTCTTCTCCCCCTTTGAGGTGGCCTGTCTCGACATTCGCGGCAAAGCGGCCGGAGTGCGAGTGGTAGATCTTTTGGGCGGCCCGGTCAGGGACGCGGTCCCGTACAGCGCGTACCTCTTCTACAAGTGGCCCGGCCATCCGGAACGGGAGCCGGACAGATTCGGCGCGGCGCTGGACGAAGCGGGCATCGTCGAGCAGGCCGCCCTCCTGATCAAGGAGTACGGCTTCCGCTCGATCAAGCTCAAGGGCGGCGTGTTCCCTCCGGACCAGGAGATGGCCGCGATCCGCGCCCTGCACGAGGCGTTCCCGTCGATCCCCCTGCGCCTCGACCCGAACGCCGCGTGGACGGTCGAGACCTCGATCCGCGTGGGGCGCGAGCTGGAGGGGAGCCTCCAATACCTGGAGGACCCGACCGCCGACATTTCCGGCATGGCGGAAGTGGCCGCCGCCGTCCCCATGCCCCTCGCCACGAACATGTGCGTCGTCACCCCCGAACACTTCCCGCCCGCCATGGCATCTCGGGCAATCGGCGTACTCCTCCTGGATCACCATTACTGGGGCGGCCTCGTACGTTCCTCGCACATCGCCGCCATGTGCGAGGCGTTCGGCCTGTCCCTGTCCATGCACTCCAACTCCCACCTCGGGATCAGCCTGGCCGCGATGACTCATCTGGCCGCCGCCACCCCGAACCTCACCTTCGCCTGCGACACGCACACGCCATGGCAGGATGGCCAGGACGTGGTCAAACCGGGCGCCCTGCGCTTCTCCGAAGGCGCCGTACCCGTCCCCGCCGGCCCCGGCCTCGGTGTCGAGCTGGACCGCGACGCGCTGGCCGTCATGCATGAGCAGTACGAGAAGTGCGGGATCGCGGCCCGCGACGATACGAGCTATATGCAACGCTTCCAACCTGACTTTTCCGCAAGGAGACCCCGCTGGTGAACGTCGCCTACGTCTATCCCTGGGACATCGTCGGCGACCCGTCGGCCCCCGAGCGCCTGGCAGCGCTGGGCGTGGAGGCTGTGGCGCTGGCAGCCAGCTACCACTCGACCAGGGCGGCCACGCCGTACCACCCGGACCATCGCGTTCTGGACGTCCCATATCCGGCCTTCTACCTCCCGATCCGCGAATCCGCCTGGGCCCGCCTGGTGCCCGCCGCGCCGACGTGGACCGCCGCGGACGCGTACCTCCAGGCGCGGGACGCCCTCAAGGCCGTCGGCCTGCAGGTGCACGCCTGGACTGTCCTGACCCACAATTCCCACCTGGGTGCCGCGAACCCGGATCTGGTCGTGCGCAACGCCTTCGGCGACCCCTACCCCTATGCCCTCTGCCCGGCCCAGGCGGACGTCATCGAATACTGTGAACGTCTCGTCCAGGAGATCCTCACCGTCGGCGAACCGGACGGCCTGATCCTCGAGGCGTGCGGCCCCATGGGATTCGGCCACCAAAGCGTCCACGAGAAGACCTCCGGCGCCGACTGGTCGCCCACCGACGCCGACCTCCTGTCCCTGTGCTTCTGCACCGCCTGCGCCGACCACTACCCCTCCGGCACGAGAGCCCGAGTCCGGGCCGCCATCGACCGCACTCTCCCGCTCGGAACGCACAACACCTCCCACACAACAACCACCCACACCGAAACCGCCAGAACTACAACAACAACCACCACCAGTACGAACACCACATCCACGAGCACGACCACCGCAAATGCCACAGCGCACAGCCACAGCGCGGCCACCACCATCCAGGAAGCCCTCGGCTCTCTTGCCGACGAGGTGCGCGCCCGACGCGTAGAGCTGACGACCTCCTTGCGCCAACGCCTGATCGCCATAGCCAGAAGCACAGCACCCGGCGTCCCCATCACCTTGCACGCCAACCCAGACCCCTGGGCAACCGGCGCCTTCGCCCCCCTCCCCTCGGGCGAGCCGGGAGCGGATGTACTGGTGGCCAACTGCTGGGGCGACCCCTCCACAGACGCCGCCCGCCTCGCCCGCCTCAGAGAACTGGCCGGCCCAGGCCAGCGAGTGGGCGCCTACGTCCTGGCCCTCCCACCCCGGCCAGCCGACGCCGCCCTCCTGGCCGACCAGCTCGCAACCTACGCCAAGGCAGGCGCCACAGAATTCCACCTGTACCACGCCGGCCTCGCCTCCCCGGACCGCCTAGCAGCCCTCTCAACAGCCCTACGCCTGCACTCCTAACCGGCAGGCAATCCCCGGGAGACCTGCTTCCCCCGAACTTGCGGCGCACCGGGCGGCCCAGTACAACGGACCGCCCGACCCACCCCCGCACGAAACACCGCCGCGCCCCCTCCCGAACCCACCAACCACCCCACCCCGCGCAACGCACCCCACAGGGGTTGAGACTCAAAGGGCGACCCGACACAACAGACCACCCGACCCACCCCCGCACGAAACACCGCCAGACACACCCCCGCACGC
>NZ_BAABDQ010000032.1:0-148499 GCF_039539705.1 Nonomuraea rosea
CCTGCTGGCTGACAGTCGTGCGGTGCTGACGGTTACGAGTGAGGAGATCGCGGAGGAGTTGCCGTCGGGGCGGGCGCGGATGCTGGTGCTGGATGACACGTTCACCAAGCTGCGCCTGTCGGCCGCCCCCGCGATCCGGCCGGAGCGGGTGGTGCATGGCGGTCAGGCGGCGTATGTCATCTACACCTCTGGTTCGACGGGTCGGCCGAAGGGTGTGGTGGTGACGCAGGCGGCGCTGGCCAATTATGTGGCTTCGGTGCCTGGTCGGCTTGGTATGGATGGTGGCCGGTATGCGCTGGTGCAGGGGCAGGCGACCGATCTGGGGAACACGGTGGTGTTCGCCAGCCTGACCACGGGTGGGCAGTTGTACGTGGTGGGTGAGGAGGCGGCCACCGATCCCGTCGCGCTCGCCGGGTTGTTGAGAGATCGGCGCATCGACTTCGTGAAGATGGTTCCTTCGCATCTGGCGGCTTTGGGTGCGTCGGCTGAGTTGCTGCCTGGCCGGTCGTTGGTGCTGGGTGGGGAGGCTGCCGCGCCGGGCTGGGTGGATGAGCTGCTGGCGGTGGCCGAGCAACGCGGCTGTGCGGTGTTCAACCACTACGGCCCGACGGAGACGACGATCGGCGTGGCCACCACCCGCCTGCACGGAGGACAGGTCCCGGTCGGCACACCGGTCGCCAACACCAGCCTCTACATCCTCGACGACCACCTCACCCCCGTGCCGCCGGGTGTCACCGGAGAGCTCTACGTTGCCGGGGCGCAACTGGCCCGTGGTTACCTCGGCCGTGCGGCTCTCACCGCCGAACGGTTCGTGGCGTGTCCGTTCGAGGACGGGCGGATGTATCGCACCGGCGACCGCGCCCGCTGGACGGGTGACGGCCAGGTGGTGTTCGCGGGCCGGGTGGACGATCAGGTGAAGATCCGTGGGTTCCGGGTGGAACCGGGTGAGGTCACCGCCGCGCTGGCCGGCTGCCCAGGCGTCGGCCAGGCCGTTGTGGTGGCCCGCGAGGACACCCCCGGCGACGTACGCCTCGTCGCCTACCTGGTGGCCGACGACCCCGACGACGCCCGCGAACTCCCCGCGCAGGCTCGCCGGTTCGCCGCCGACCGCCTCCCCGACCACCTGGTCCCCTCCGCCTGGGTGGTGCTGGACGCGCTGCCGCTGACCGGCAACGGCAAACTCGACCGCCACGCCCTCCCCGCCCCCGACTACGCCTCCGCCCAGGCGGCGGGCAGCCGGCAGCCGGCCACGGCGCAGGAGGAGATCCTGTGCCTGGCCTTCGCCGAGGTCCTCGGCCTCGGCAGCGTCGGCGTGGACGACGACTTCTTCGCGTTGGGCGGCCACTCCCTGCTCGCCGTCCGCCTGGTCAGCCGCATCCGCGCCCTGCTCGGCGTCGAGATCGAGATCCGCGCCCTGTTCGACACCCCCACGGTGGCCGGGCTGGCGGCGGGGTTGAACGGCGCCGCCAGGGCCCGCGAACCCCTGACCGCAGGCGTCCGCCCCGGCCACATCCCCTTGTCCTACGGCCAGCGGCGCATGTGGATCATCGCGCAGCTCGAAGGCCCGAGCGCCACCTACAACATCCCCGTCGCGGTACGCCTGTCCGGCCGCGTGGACGCCCGGGCCATGGCCGCGGCCTTCCGCGACGTCCTCGACCGGCACGAGGTCCTGCGTACGGTGTTCCCCGCCACCGCCGACGGAGAGCCGTACCAGCGGATCGTCCCCATCGACGACCTCGGCTGGAAGCTCACCACGAGAGAGCTGGCCCCCGCGGACCTGGCGGCGGCGATGGACGAGGCCCGGGCGCACACCTTCGACCTGTCCGCCGAGGCGCCCATCCGGGCCTGGCTGTTCACCACCGGCCCCGAGGAGCACGTGCTCGTCGTGGTGGTCCACCACATCGCCGGCGACGGCTGGTCGTGGGCACCGCTGGCCCGCGACGTCTCCGACGCCTACACCGCCCGCCGCGAAGGCGGCGCGCCACGGTGGGAGCCGCTGCCCGTCCAGTACGCCGACTACGCGCTCTGGCAGCGCGACGTGCTGGGCGACAGCGAGGACCCCGGCAGCCTGATCTCCAGCCAGGTCGCCTACTGGCGCGAGACGCTGGCCGGCCTGCCCGAGGAGCTGGAGCTGCCGTTCGACCGCTCGCGGCCCGAGGTGGCCGGGCACCTGGGACGACGGGTGCCGCTGGAGATCCCGGCCGACGTGCACGCGCGGATCCGGGAGGTCGCCCGCGCCGAGGGCGTGACCATGTTCATGATGGTGCACGGCGCTCTGGCCGTGCTCCTGTCGCGGCTCGGCGGCGGCACCGACATCCCCGTCGGCTCGGCGCTGGCCGGACGTACCGACGAGGCGCTCGACGATCTGGTGGGCTACTTCGTCAACACCTTCGTGCTGCGGACCGACCTGTCCGGCGACCCCACGTTCCGCGAGGTGCTGGCCAGGGTCAGGGAGGCCGGGCTCGGTGCGTTCGCACACCCGGACGTGCCGTTCGAGCGCCTGGTCGAGGAGCTGTCCCCGGCCAGATCACTGGCCAGGCACCCGCTGTTCCAGGTGATGCTGCTGCTGCAGAACACCGCGGGCGCAACCCTCGACCTGCCCGGGCTCGGCGCCGGGCGGCGGGCCGCGTCGGGGGAGCCGGCGGCGGAGGACACGTCGGTGGTCAAGTTCGACCTGGACGTGAGCGTGGGCGAGACGTTCGACGCCGACGGCGCTCCGGCCGGCCTGCGCGGCGCGGTCATCGGCGCGGCGGACCTGTTCGACCGCGCATCGGTCGAGCGCCTCGCCGAACGCCTGGCGCGCGTGCTCGCCGCCCTGGCCGCCGACCCGGACCTGCGGCTCAGCGCGGTGGACGTACTCGAACCCGGTGAACGGCGGCGCGTGCTCACCGGCTGGAACGACACCGCCGTCCCCATGCCGGACACGACGGTCGTGGAGCTGTTCGAGGCGCAGGTCACCCGCACGCCCGGCGCGACGGCCCTGACCTCCGGCGAGGTGGAGCTCACCTACGCCGAGCTGGACGCCCGCGCCAACCAGGTGGCCAGGCACCTGATCGGCAGGGGCGTCGGGCCCGAGTCGGTCGTGGCCGTCGTCTTCGAACGCGGGGCCGACCTGGTGGTGGCGCTCCTCGGTGTGATCAAGGCCGGGGCCGCCTACCTGCCGATCGACCCGGCCTACCCGGCGGCCCGCATCGCGTACGTGATCGCCGACTCCGGCGCGGTGTGCCTGCTGACGGGCCAGGACATGCGCGAACGGCTGCCCGCGTTCGAGATCGGCGACGGCGTGCCCGTCGTCCTGGTCGACGACCCGGCGGTGCGGGCGGAGCCGGGCACGAGACCCGGGGTGGCCCTGCGGCCCGAGCACCCGATGTGGGTGATCTACACCTCCGGCTCCACCGGCCGCCCCAAGGGCGTGCTCGTCGAGCACCGTGCCATCGTCAACTTCCTCGGGGCGATGCGCGGCCTGTTCGCGCCGGCCGCGGACGACCGCCTCCTGGCGGTCAGCACCCACGGCTGTGACATGGCGGGTTTCGAGTTCTACGTGCCGCTGGTGAACGGCGCCCGCGTCGTCCTGGCCGCGCAGGAGCAGGTGCTCGACCCGTGGGCCCTGCGGGCGTTGATCCGGTCCAGCGGCGCCACGATGGTCCACGCGACGCCGAGCCTCTGGCGCGGCCTGCTCGCCGACGCCGGCGACGAGGTGGACTGGACGCGCATCCGCGCGATGATCGGCGCCGAGGCGCTCCCCGCCGACCTGGCGCGCACGCTGCTCGGCAGGACGCCGGCTCTGACGAACCTGTACGGCCCGACCGAGACCACGGTCTGGTCGACCGCCAAGGACCTCGCGGGAGCCGGGGCCGACGTGTCCTCGATCGGCGTCCCCGTCGCCAACACGCAGGTGTACGTGCTGGACGACGCCCTGCAGCCGGTCGCGCCCGGGGTGGCGGGCGAGCTGTACATCGCGGGCGACGGCATGGCCCGCGGCTACCTCGGCCGCCCCGGCCTGACGGCGGGACGCTTCGTGGCCTGCCCGTTCGCCGCGGACGGCACGCGCATGTACCGCACCGGCGACGTGGTGCGCTGGACCGCCGGCGGTGAGCTCCAATATGTCGGCCGCTCCGACGACCAGGTCAAGATCCGCGGCTTCCGGGTGGAGCTGGGCGAGATCGAGACGGTCCTGGCGGCGCTCCCGCACGTGGCGCAGGCCGTCACGCTGGTGCGGGAGGACGTCCCCGGCGACCCGCGGCTGGTGGCCTACGTGGTCCCGGGCGCCGGCGCCGGCGACGGGCTCGCCCAGGCCGTACGCGCCGCCGCCCAGGAACGCCTGCCCGGCTACATGGTGCCCGCGGCCGTCGTGGTGCTCGGCAGGCTGCCGCTGATGCCGAACGGCAAGCTCGACCGCAAGGCGCTCCCGGCCCCCGACGTCACGGTGGAAGAACGCACCACCCACTGGGACGTCTCCTCGATCGCCGCCGGCATGTGCGAGGCGTTCGCCGAGGTCCTCGGCCTCGGCAGCGTCGGCGTGGACGACGACTTCTTCGCCCTCGGCGGCCACTCGCTGCTCGCCGTCCGGCTCGTGGAGCGGCTGCGGCGGCGCGGCGTGACGATCGCGGTCCGCGACCTGTTCGTCGCCCCGACGGTGGCCGAGCTGATGAAGCGGATGACGCTGTCCTCCGTGAGCGACGCGCTCGACGTGCTGCTGCCGATCCGCATCGAGGGCGACCGCGCACCCTTCTTCTGCGTCCACGCCGCCGGCGGCCTGAGCTGGTGCTACATGCCGCTGGCCCGCCACGTCCAGCCCGGTATCCCGCTGTACGGGCTGCAGGCCCGCGGACTGGACGGCACCACGGAGTTCGCCGGGTCCATCAGGGAGATGGCGGCCGACTACATCGAGCAGATCCGCTCCGTGCAGCCGCAGGGCCCGTACCACCTGCTCGGCTGGTCGTACGGAGGAGGCGTCGCGCACGAGATCGCCGTCCAGCTCCGCGCCGCGGGCGCGGACGTCGCCGCCCTGGTCCTGCTCGACCAGTACCCGTGGCAGCCCGACGAGGACGGCGCCGGCGAGCACGCCGACGATCCCGACGCCGTGCTGGACCGCCAGATGGACATCGTGCGCTGGCAGGCGGGCAACGGCTTCGGCGCGGCCACGGAGGAGGAGGTCCGCACGTTCGCCCGCCTCCTGCAGAACCATCGCCGGCTGCGCCGCGGCTTCGTGCACGGGCGGTTCGACGGCGACGTCCTGCTGATCGTCGCCGAGGACGGCAGGGCGGGGGAGGTGCCCGACCCCGAGCTCTGGCGGCCGTACGTGACGGGCGAGATCGCGCTCGCGAGCATCGCCTGCACCCACTACGAGATAGCCAAGCCCGACACCCTGGCCGAGGTGTGGTCCGCGGTGACCGGCTGGCTGCAGCTGGACGCCTGACATAGGAAGGAGCCCGCCCCCGGAGGGGCGGGCTCAGCGTGAGAAGGAGGCGGGCCGGTCAGCCGTGGCGCTTCAGCTCGTGGAAGAAGCCGGGCACCGTCCTGAGATCGCCCGACGCGTTCACCTCGTCGTAGACGTAGCTCGCCACGGCGAGGTCGAGCACCCCCAGGCCGAACGGTGAGAACACGACGGGCCGGCCGGCCGGGGGAGTGACCCTGCCATCGAGCACGTCGCAGAGGGTGCCGTCGACGAATGACCGGCCGCCGCTGAGCTGCTCGGCCAGGTGCGGCGACGTGCCGGCCTTCAAGCAGTGCTCGACGTCGTCGAGGATGTTGCAGGACGACAGGATGATCTCCGGCGAGAGGTCGCGCAGCGAGACGTGCAGCACCAGCGGATTGTGCGCCAGCAGCTCGGGGGCATGGAGATGCGGCTCGCCCGCGATCGTGGCCAGCACGACCAGATCCGACGCGGCGATCAGCGACTCGGCGTCGTCGTGGATCGTGACCCGGTCCTCCCCGGCGAGCGCCAGATAGCCGCCGAAGCCCTCGGCATGCCCCCGGTCCAGGTCGAACACGCCGACGTCGTCGAAAGACAGGCCGTTGGCCGCCAGGTAGGTGTGGATGTAACGGGCGATCAGGCCGGTGCCCACGAAACCGGCGCGGCGCGGGGTGACGCCGCGGGCGGCGGCGAGCGTCGTGGCCGCGAGCGCGGCGGAGGCGGCGGTGCGGGCCGCGCTGATGATGGAGCTCTCCAGGCAGGCCAGCGGGTATCCGTTCGTGGTGTCGTTGAGAATCAGCACGGCCGAGGCCCGCGGGAGGCCGGCCGCCACGTTCTCGGGGAACGACGAGATCCACTTGATGCCGTGGACGTCGACCGGCTGCCCGATCGACGCGGGCAGCGCGATGATGCGCGCGGACGGCCGGTCGGGGAAACGCAGGAAATAGGAGTCCGGGTTGATCGTGCGGCCTTCGCCGTGCAGCCGGTAGGCCGCCTCGACCACGCCCGTGACCTGCTTCTCCTTGCCGTGCAGGACGCCGGCGACCTGCTCTCCTGAGACGACGGCGAACGACGGGACCTGAGTCATGGGTGTGCGCTCCAGTGGAGTCGGTCGGGCGGGTCCGGAGGGCCGAAGTGCTCACGCAGCCAGCCCTCCTCGTAGATCGAGTCGAGGTAGCGCTCGCCGAGGTCGGGGGAGACCGCCACCGCGACCGGCTCCTCGCCCGGGTACTTCTCCTCCAGCCAGCGCGTGGCGCCGCTCACGACGGTGCCCGTCGAGCCGCCGAACAGGAAACCCCGGGCGGCCAGGTCGTGGCAGGCGCGGATCGTGTCCGTCTCCGGCACATGGACGACGTCGTCCACCCAGGACTCGTCGACCAGCTCGGGCCGTACGCTCGTGCCCAGCCCCGGCACCATGCGGCGCTCCGGAAGGCCGCCGAACGTCACCGACCCGACGGCGTCGACGGCCACGACGGTCACCGGCGCGCCGCGTTCCTTGAAGTAGCGGGCGCAGCCCATCAGCGTGCCCGTGGTGCCCGCGCCGACGAACAGCACCTCCAGGCCGGGGAAGCCGCGGGCGATGGCGGGGGCGGTGTGCCGGTAGTGGGCCCGCCAGTTGCCCGGGTTGGCGTACTGGTTGAGCCACACGTGACGGCTGTCGGAAGCGCACAGGTCGCGAACGAACCGGATGCGGTTCTCGAGATAGCCGCCGTTGGGGTCCTGCGCCTCGATCACCGTGACCTCGGCGCCCAGCGCGCGCATCAGCCGCAGCGAGGTGGTGTTGCAGCGTGGATCGGTCACGCACAGGAATCGCAGCCCCTTGTCGGCCGCGACCATCGCCAGCGCGATGCCCAGATTGCCCGACGATGACTCCACCAGCACCGAGTCCGGCCGGAGCAGGCCGTCCCGCTCGGCGGCGGCGACCATTTCCGTGGCCGCCTTCAACTTGACGGAACCCGCGAAGTTGAACCCCTCGCATTTCAAATAGAGCGGCGCCCCCGTCACCGTCCGCAGATCTAGGAAAAGGTCTTCGACATTGAACTCTTGCGGAGTTTTGATAACTGGCACTTCGCCGAATCCCCCAGTTGGACGGGAATGGACGCGACAGAAACGTGTAAGGGGTCCGAAATGAGCCACCGTCTTCTGTCCCCGGCTCTGCACAACCTTGATCGCGGTAGCTCGGATTACCATACTTGAGGGCATCCGGGACCGGCAAGGCGCGGCTATTCCGCGCATTAATCGGAGCGTGTAAATGACATTCGCGGACGGACTGCTCGGCCTCGCCGAGTTGCCTCGGCTTCCCATCTCGCCGCCGGAGATCGAACGGGCCCGCGAGCTGGCGATGAGCCGCCCCCACGAGGTGGACCTCTCCGACGCCGTGATCACGCTGGTGGAACGCACGGCCGTCGCCGGCGACCGGCCCGCGGTCGCGGACGAGCTGCGTCGCCTCACCTACGCCGAGCTCGCCGTGGAGGCGCGTCGCCTCGCCACTCTGCTGGAACACGAGGGCGCGGGGCCCGGCACGGTCGTCGCGGTGGGCGGCGAACGGAACGTCGCGGTCGTGGCGGCGTTCCTGGCGATCGAGCTCATCGGCGCGATCTACGTGCCGGCGGACGGCACCTGGCCGGCCGCGCGGGTGGCGGAGGTCCTCGCGCGGGCCGGCGCCGTGCTGCTGCTGGACACCGCCCGCGAGACGGCGACGCCCGCACTCGCCGAGGGCGCGCGGTCCGCCGGCGTGCGCCTCGTGCGCGCGGCCGAGGCCGGCCGGCACGAGCCGTGGCGGGGTGCGGTCCGGCTCGACGGTCCTGACCAGCCGCGGTACCTGCTGTTCACCTCCGGCTCCACCGGCCGGCCGAAGGGCGCGGTGGTCGAGCACCAGGGCATGCTCAACCATCTCCACGCCAAGGTCGTCGATCTGGGCCTGACCGAGCGCGACGTGGTGGCGCAGACCGCGCCGCTCGGGTTCGACATCTCCATCTGGCAGCTGCTCTGCCCGCTCATCGTCGGCGGCCAGGTCAGCGTCGTCAGTGACGCGACGGCGTACGACTCGGTGGCGTTCGCGCGGCTCGTCCGCAGTCAGGGCGTCACGATCGTCGAGCTGGTCCCCACGATGGTGCGCCTGCTGCTCGACGACCTGGCCGCCGCCCCCGAGACGGGCCCGCTGGACGGCCTGCGGTGGATGCTCGCCACCGGCGAGGAGCTGCCCACGGAGGTGGCGCGCCGCTGGTTGCGCGAGATGCCGCACGCCGGGCTGGTCAACGCCTATGGGCCGACCGAATGCTCCGACGACGTCACCCACCACACGGTCACGGCGGCCGACCTCGGCCTGCTGCGCCTGCCGATCGGCACCCCGATCATCAACGCCCGGCTGTACGTCCTGCGCCACCAGGACGACGGCTGGCACGCCTGCGAGCCGGGCGAGACCGGCGAGCTGTTCGTCGGCGGCGTCTGCGTGGGCCGCGGCTACGCCGGCGACCACGATCGCACCCGCGAGGCCTTCTTCGGCGATCCCTTCGAGGCCGGGCCCACCGGCCGCCTCTACCGGACCGGTGACGCGGTGCGGGCCCTGCCGCAGGGCGCGTTGCAATACCTCGGCCGGGTCGACCGGCAGGTCAAGATCGCGGGTGTGCGGATGGAGCTGGGCGAGATCGAGGCCGTCTTCCAGCGCCATCCCAGCGTCGGCGCGGTGGCCGTCGTCGTGCACGACTTCGCCCGCCCGGCCGGGTGAACGTGAAGAGGGCGGACGCCGGCGTCCGCCCTCTTCACGCGTGTGTCAGCCTTCAGCCCAGCCGTGGTTCTTGGCGGACTGGAGCAGCCCGGCACGAACCTGCAGGATCTGGTCGCCGGTGAGCGACGGAGCCTCCGCGAGCAGGATCTCTGTGACCTCTCTGAGGTACTCGTCCGCGTCGAGCACATCGCACATGGAATCTTCGTCCGCCGCCGAGGCCAGGCCCACGGTCGTGGGAGCGACGGCCACGGCCGCCGCGGTGACGCCCTCGGGCAGCCGCACCCGCGACGCCTTCGGCCCTCTGTCGCCCTCTTCTACCTCGAACACGACCGTCAGCCCCGCCCGCACCTGGGACTCCGGCAACAGCATGTCATTGACGTGCAGGAACACGTCCTCTCCACCATCATCGGGTGCGATGAACCCATAGCCTCTCGCCCCGTCGAACTTCACCACTCGACCAGAAACCACTACAACCCCCAAACGACTCCGGGCCCCTTGCCCGGACACCTCGATGCCGAAGATAGATCCGCCTCCGCCCTCAGGGCGAGTCCGTCATCGGCTGCCGGCCGCCTGCTGAGCGAACTGCGTGCGGTAGAGATCGGCGTACAGGCCGCCGTTCAGCAGCAACTCCTCGTGAGTGCCGCGTTCGCGGACGCGGCCCGCGTCCACCACGAGGATATGGTCCGCGCCGCGGATCGTGGACAGCCGATGAGCGATCACCAGCGAGGTCCGCCCGGCCAGCGCGGTCTCCAGCGCCCGCTGGATCGCCGCCTCCGACTCCGAGTCCAGGTGCGCGGTCGCCTCGTCCAGCACGACGATCGGCGGCGCCTTGAGCAGCAGCCTGGCCAGAGCCACCCGCTGCTTCTCGCCGCCGGACAGGCGGTGGCCGCGCTCGCCGACCACGGTGTCCAGGCCGTCCGGCAGCGCCCGGATCGTGTCCCAGATCAGCGCCGCCTCGCACGCCTCGATCAGCTCCCGTTCGCTCGCGCCGCGCCTGGCGTGCTCCAGGTTGGCCCGCAGGGTGTCGTGGAACAGGTGCGCGTCCTGGGTGACCACGCCGACCGCGTCGCGCAGCGACTGCAGCGCCAGGTCGCGGACGTCCTGGCCGCCGATGCGCACGCTGCCCTCGGTGGCGTCGTAGAGGCGGGGGACGAGCTGGGTGATCGTCGTCTTCCCCGCGCCCGACGGTCCGACCAGCGCCGTCAGCTTCCCGGCCGGGGCCCGGAAACTGACCTCGCGCAGCGTCCACGCCTCGCTCGCCCGATCCGGTACGCGCGCCGCGGCGGCCTCCAGCGAGGCGAGCGACACCTCGTCCGCGCCCGGGTAGCGGAAGCCGACCCGGTCGAAGAGGATGTCCGGTGCCACGGGGCCCGACTCCTCCGGCCCGTCCAGGGGCCGCGCGCCGGGACTCTCGGTGATGTGCGGCTCCAGGTCGAGCACCTCGAGTACCCGGTCGAAGCTCACCAATGCCGTCAGAGCCGTCGCCTGCATCGAGGCCAGCAGGTTGATCGGGCCGTAGAGCCGCATCAGCAGGGCCACCATGGCCACCAGGGAGCCGAGTTCGAGCGAGCCGCCGATGGTCAGCACCCCGCCCAGGCCGTAGACGACGGCCGTGGTGAGCGCCGTGAGCACGGTGACGACGATGCCGAAGATCCGCCCGTACACGACGCGCAGGATGGAGACGTCGCGTACGCGGGCGGTCTTCCTGGCGAACGTGTCCAGGTCGTCGTCCGGGTGGCCGTACAGCTTCGACAGCAGCGCCCCCGAGACGTTGAAGCGCTCGTGCATCATCGAGCTCATGCCGGCGTCCAGCTCCATCGACTCCCGCGCGAGCCGCTCCTGCCGCCGCGCGATCAGCCGGGCCGGCAGCAGGAAGAACGGGATCATCAGCAGCGCCGCAAGGGTGATCTGCCAGGACAGGTACAGCATCGCCACGATGATGAGCACGAGCGTGAGCAGGGTCGACACCGACTGCGAGAGCAGGGTCGTCACCGCCTGCCGGGCCCCGATCACGTCGGTGTTGAGCCTGCTGACCAGCGCCCCGGTCTGCGTGCGGGTGAAGAACGCCAGAGGCTGGCGCTGGATGTGGGCGAACACCTTGGTCCGCAGATCGTAGACCAGGCCCTCGCCGATCCGGCCCGAGCACCACGCCCCCACGTACGCCGCCGCCGCCTCGACCAGGGAGAGCCCGGCCACCAGCAGGCACAGCCACACCACCGTGCCGATCCGCCGGGGCAGGATGCCGTCATCGATGATCGCCTTGAGGATCAGCGGGCCGGTGGCCGTGATGACCGCGACCATGATGGTGGCCAGCATCAGCAGGACCAGGAACCAGCGGTAACGCAGGGCGTACGGGAGGATCCGCCGTACCGTGCCGGGCTTCACCCGCTGCCGGGTGATGGAGTCGTCGAACCGCAGTCCCGTCACCCTCTTCGCCGCTCGTCTCGCCGCCAAAGGACACCTGCCTCGCTGTCGATGGGAAACCCTCGGGTGATCGGCGCCGGCTCAGGGCGCGCGGCCAACTGCCGCATCGGCGCAGTTGAACGGGGGAGCGCCGAAGTTGACTGGCGCACGGCGCCTGCGTTCATAGTTGATCCCAGCGGGGCCGAGCGACGCATCACGCGGCCACCGAACGCCGGACCGGAGTCGTGCGGACGTCCGTTCCCCGGCGCCACCCACACCCGAGAAAGGACAACGTGGTGACGAATCCGTTCGACGACCCGGATGCCCAGTACCTGGTTCTGGTGAACGACGAGGGACAACACTCCCTCTGGCCCATCTTCGTGGCGGTGCCGGAGGGCTGGAAGACGGTCTTCGGGCAGGCCGGACGCCAGGAGTGCCTCGACTACATCGAGAAGTCCTGGACCGACATGCGTCCCAAGAGCCTGATCGAAGCGATGGAAAAGAAGTAACGACCCGCTCCGCGACGTCGCCGACGCCCTTGAGGTGGTCGGCGACGTCGGCGTTTGCCGGCGCGCTCTG
Source organism: Nonomuraea rosea (assembly GCF_039539705.1). Taxonomy (NCBI): domain Bacteria; kingdom Bacillati; phylum Actinomycetota; class Actinomycetes; order Streptosporangiales; family Streptosporangiaceae; genus Nonomuraea; species Nonomuraea rosea. Next base: position 12,126 of record NZ_BAABDQ010000032.1, read on the forward strand.
TTCACCGACGGCGCCCGGCCGCCGTTACTGGCCGACCGCCTTCCAGGCCAGAGACTGATCACGCTCGTCGAGCTGCTCCGCGAACTCCTGCCAGGTGACGGAGTACTGGCGGGCCAGCTCGACCACCAGCGCCTCCCAGTGGGGCGGGACCGCGGCGATGAGCTCGGACCAGCACTCCATCGCCATCGCGGTCTGCTGCAGCAGCCGCAGCAACTGGCGGCCCTCCTCCTTCAGGCGCAGGGAGGGGTCGCGCAGCAGCTTGTCCAGGATCAGAGAGGGCTCCGCCCGGACCGGATGCGCCACCGTGCCCTGCTCCGAGCGCCGCCGCCCGACCTGGTCGGACACGGGGCCGCCGTGGGAGGGCGCCGGGGGGACGCCCATCGGCTCGGCGCTCGCCAGCCGCGCCATCGTGGGCGGCTCGTTCGACAGCATACGTTTACGGACGTCGCTCGCCGTGGCCGGAGAGATCCCGGCGAGCCGTGCCACCTCACGCAACGAGGCGTCGGGATTGCGGGCGATGACCTCGGCCGCGCGTAACCGGCCGCTGTCGCCGCTGAGCGGGCGGACCCTGCCGTCGCGCCCGATGCGGGCGTTCAACTGCGGCAGCGAGTCGGTTGAACGGCGCCGGATGGAGGCCACGGCCTTCGCCCCGAGCCCCGAGGCGCGGGCGATGGCGCGGTCGGACATGTGCGGATGGGAGGCGACGATACGGGTCGCGGCGGCGCGCCGGTCGGTCTGGGACAACGGAAGACCGTGGGCGATGTTCGCCTGCACAGCGCGGAGAAAGGCCTCTTCCTCGGTGCCGTCGAAGAATTCGACGTCAATGGTCTCCTGCCCCCGTATCAGGGCGGCGAGCAGGCGGTGCATTCCGTCGATAACGCGCCTGCCGGAGCGGCGGACGAGGATGGGGGGAAGAGGGCCGTCGATTTCGGCCAGCCGTGCGACGTGCTCTTGATCCTGCCCCTGCAAACGGGGCGACTCGCCAGGCATGAGCGAAGCGATGGGAACGGAAACGATCTTCGGCTCACGGGATTCGGGAAGCGCGGCCATCCCGGATGGGCGGGCGCTTATGGGGTCCAGAATCGGGCCAACTCCGACTTCGTCCAATTGCAAAACTTTCACCCCGTCACTGAAACAAAGCTTTCCCCGCGAATTTTCCGCTGCAGGATGGGACGCATTTCCACATGACCGTGCTGTCGCCTTTTAAAGGAGTGATGCCGGCCTGATGTCGTTTGACATCGGAGATGGAGCGAGGCTTCCCGTTCGCCACTCTCACCTGCGTTTTCAACGGGATGCGACCGATCGATCACACGCAGGAGGGGTGAAGTGGCCGGCCAGAAGGACCGCCGGAAAGGGCCGAGTGCTCATGGTCTACCATCATCCACATAGTGGGTCAGTATGCCAAGTCTGATGAGTTGAGATCCCTGTCAAATGATTCGGTGCGGTATATAGGCGGTTCATTTCTCTGGTAAGACCGCGTCCCGGATCGCCGTCAAGGCGATCGATGCGGCTCGGGCGCCGGTGAATCCCCTGATCAACCGCTCTCCGGCGGGTCCGGCGAGAGCTCTGCCTAGATACACGCTGGTTGACTCTTGATCTATCAGGTTCGATCGAGTCGCTGACCTGCGGTTGCGTCTGTATCGGCATTTCGGGGTGGCGTGCTCGCGCCGGGGCGCCCAGGGCTCCGCATGGTGTCCGGCTGAAGAAAGGACGCCTGACGTTGGATCGTTCCTGGACCGGTCACAGCTAATGGGACAAATCGGTCACGCGAGGACTTTATATTAATTCTATGCGGGGCAGCATTAGGTTCTGACCCATGTACTTACGGTCGACCCCTCGGCGGAATAAGGACGGTTCTGTAGTCCGCTACCTGCAGTTGGCGCACAACGCGTGGGACCCGGCGACGAAGCGCTCGAAGGTGCAGGTCATCTACAACTTCGGCCGGGATGACGCCTCCAGCCGGGAGGCGCTGGTACGGCTCGTCGCCTCGGCGATCAAGTCCCTCGACCCCGACCAGATCCTCGCGGCGGCGGCCGACGGGCTGGAGTTCGTGGACTCGCGCCCGCTCGGCGGGGTCTGGGTGCTCGACGGGTTGTGGCGGGAGCTGGAGATTGACAAGACGTTCCAGCGGATGCGGGTGGACGGTGGGCTGGACGCCTCGGCGGAGCGAGTGTTGTTCGCCTTGGTCGCCAACCGGGCGCTGGCGAGCTCGCCGGACCTCTCAGCCGCTCGATGGGTGAACGAGGACGTCTTCATCGAAGATCTGCCGGCCACCACCGAGGACGCCTGCCACCGGGTGGCCGGCTGGTTGTGCGAGGTGTCGCACAAGCTGGAGGAAGAGGTCTTCCACCGGGTCGTCGATCGCCTTGACCTGGAGGTCGACCTGCTGTTCTTCGAGTCCTCCCGCGAAGGTCCCCGGCCCGCTCGCGGCTCCTCCCAGGATGCGGGCGGCTCCGAGAAGCTCAAGGGCGCGGGGAAGTCCGGCTTCTCGTGCGTCGGCCCGCCCCGTACCGGTCACGAACCCCGCGAGAGCGTCATCGGCATGGCCGCCACCCGCACGGGCGTCCCGCTGCGGGTCTGGTCCTGGCCCGGCTGCACGGACGACGCGGAGATGATCCGGCAGGCCAAGGACGAGATGAAGGGCTGGACCCTGTCCAGGGTCATCTGGACGGCCGACCGAGCATGCCCGGCCGCCGCCAACCGGTTCGCGCTGCATCAGGACGACGACCACCACTACATCATCGGCGAGAAACTGCGCTCCGGCACGGCCGAGGCCGATGCCGCCCTGTCCCGTCAGGGCCGTTACCAGCGCGTCGCGGCGAATCTGCGGGTCAAGGAGGTTCACATCGCGGTGGACGAACGCTTCGTGATCTGCTGCGACGCCAAGACCGCGCAGCAGGACGCGGAGACGCGCGCAGGTCTGGTGGAGGAGCTCGCCGAGCTGATCGACGACACCGACAGGCTGTCGTTCGCCGAACGCACCGACCTGCACATGGAGATTTCGGCCAGGCCCGAGATGTACCGCTATTTGCGTGTAACGACGAGTGGGTTGCTGCGCATCGACGTCAAGGCCGTCAAAACCGAGGAGAACCTCGACGGCAAATACCTGGTCCGCACCACTGACCTGGAGCTGCCGGCCGAGGAGATCGCGCTCGGCTACATGCATCTCCGCACGCTCGAGAGCGGCTGGCGCGATCTGCTCGCCGACCTGCGGCCGATCTGGAGCCGGGGCGAGACGAGCGTCCGCGCCCACCTGATGCTCACGTGGCTCGCCACCCTTCTCGTCCGCATCGCCGAGAACCGTACCGGCCTGCCGTGGCCGCGGCTGCAGCGCGAGCTCGACCGCATCAAGCTCGGCACCTTCGCCGCCCGCGCCGGCATCCTGCGGCAACGTACCGAGATCACCGAGGAACAGCGCGATCTCCTCGCGGCGCTGGCCCTCACCCCACCGCCGCGCATCCTGCAGATCATCCCCGCGAGCCGCTGACTCCGCACGAGGGCCGCTCCCGCCGCCGGCGGGAGCGGCCCCCTTCCGTTGAGTCGGCGGGACCCCGAATGGTGGTCGATTCACAGATGATCGTCTGCGCGCTAGCCTGCGTTCGACCTCACGGAAACGGAGAGCGTGGATGCGCAGATTAGCCAGATCCGGTTTAGCTCTGTCCATGGTCGGAGCCGCAGTCGCGGCCGTTCTGATCGCCACCGCACCGGCCGCGTCGGCCGCGCCCGCGCGTGGCGACGGGCACCGGGTCACCGTCATGGTCCACGGGTTCGACCGTGAGGCCGACATCAGTTGCTCCGGCGCCTGGAACAGCGCCGAGAAGCTGCTGAACGCGAACGGCTGGGGCGACGTGGTCACCTTCGGCTACTACAACAAGGCCACCAACTGCGACCTCAGACTCCGAGGGACCACCGACACGCGCATCCAGGAGGTCGGCCGCCAGCTCGCGTGGACCGTCTACTACCTGTACTCCAGCCACGACGTGGCCATCGACGTCGTGACGCACTCCATGGGCGGCCTGGTCGCGAAGGCGGCCATCGAAGGCGTCAACCGGTACGGCGTGGGCAAGCCGCCGCCCGACATGAGCGGGCTGACGGTCGACCGGGACAACCTCGGCGCGACCGTGTGGCCCAGGGACTGGCCCCCATTCCTGTACATCGAGGACATGGTCACGTTCGCCACGCCCCACCGGGGCATCGGCAGCGCGGTGGTGACCGCGTGCGCCCTCACCCACGAGCAGTGCAGCGACATGCGTCCGGGCAGCGGCTTCATCAGCTGGCTGGGAAAGCAGCCGCCCTCCCAGATGGGCACGGACTACACCTTCCTCGGCTCAAGCAACGACGACACGGTCAGCTCCGACTCCGCGACGAACAACCGCACCGCCCACCACTGGGCGCTCTACGGCTCGAACGCGGACGGTGGCACCCTGAGTCACACCTCCATCCGCAACACCTCGACCGGCGACTGGCAGGCGTCGTACGGCGGGGAGTTCAGCGACGAGGGTGAGGGCTCGTACCCGGCGCCGCTCCCGCGGATGTTGGACGGCCTGTTCGACCAGCGGGCCAAGTAGCGCAGAACGGCGATCGGCTCGCCTCGGCGAGCGGTTCGCCGCCCTGCGGAGTCGGCCGAGTTTCCTGCTGGATCGCCTGCCACCACCCGCACACCTCCGGGAACGTCACTCCAGCCGGGCCGCGGCCTCCAGCGGCTCGGGCGAACGGAGGAAGCGCAGGTCCGCCATGACCAGGGCGGCATCGGTGGCGCCGCCGCGGCGCAGGGCCGGGGCCAGCGCGTCCAGGTCGGACCAGCGGGACGGGCGGAGGCGGACGCGGTAGCCGTCTCCGTCGGGCTCCAGGATGAGGGCTTCGCCGATGGCGAGCCCGCTCTCCGGGAGGTGGGCCGCGGTCGCCCCGGCGGCTCGTTCCAGGGCGGTGACCGAGGTGACCCTGGCGGCGACGGGCAGGGTCGTGTCCGGGCCGGTGACGTGTCCGTGCAGGTCACGCAGGCGGGCGGCGGCGGTCGTACGGGCGGGGTGGTCCTTGGGCAGGCGGTCGGCCAGGAGCCTCGCGGCGCGGGCGACGTGACCCAGCGGCGGCACGGACGGACGCTCGCCGAGCAGGGCGATCAGCGCCTCCAGGGCGTCCTCGGCGCCGGAGGCGAGGGTGACCCACTGCCCGGTGGTGAGCGGGGTGAGCCTGGGGTGGCGTTCCGTCCAGTACGCGACCGCCCGGTCCAGGCCGGGGCCCGTACGCCAGAGGTCGGCGGGGTCGTCGGGCATGAGCAGCTCGACGACTTCGAGGGCCTCGTCGGTGGTGGTGAGCGCCTCCAGGGAGAGCGCGGCGATGTGCAGCTCGATCTCGGTCAGGCCGAGGTCGCGGGCGCGGGCGGCGTCGCCGTCGCGGAAGGCGGCGACGCGGCCCCGCGCCCAGCCGTCCGGCCAGGAGAGCGTGCGAGCCGACGTGGACAGCAGGATCAGGCACTGGGCCGGTGACAGGCCGCTGGCCGCGGCGAACGCCCGTACGGTCGACTCGCGGTCGACGGCTGGCGGGCCGTTCTCGGCGATCAGGCCGAGCGCCCGCCGGAGCCGGTCCTGGTCGCCCCAGCCGCGGCAGGTCCGCAGCTCGACGACGCGGTTGCGGGTGAACAGCAGCGGGTCGGGGCCGTCCGGGGTGCAGAGGAGCGCCGTGACCGCGTACCCGTGCCCCACCTGCTCGTGGTCGGCGACGGTGGCGGCCATGATGGGGCCGCGGCCCCCGCGGATCTGCCCGAGGTCGTACTCAGGGCGCAGCCGGGCGACGTGCCAGGTGCCGTCGGTACGGAGGAGCTCGGGGACGGCGGCCAGCTCCAGAAGTCGCGCGCGCCCGCCGCCGTCGCCCCACGCGGCCTCCAGGACGGCGGCGCCGAGGCGGCCCAGCGTGTTCTCGATCTCCTTGACGGCGGGGGCGTCGAACATCGCGATCTTCTTGTCGTACGGCACATCGACGGCGGTGCGGGCGAAGTGGGCGATCCTCTCGTACGCGGACTCAGGCCCCGGATCGTCCGGCTCGGGGGACTTCTCGGACGGGACGGCGGGCGCCGCGGAGTCGGGCGCCGGACGCAGGTGGGGCGGCGGGGTCAGCGCCAGGCGTTCCAGCAGGGCGAACGCGCGCTCGCGGCATTCGACGGCCGTCCACACCAGGAACGTGACGCCCTTCATGAGCGACTCGTCGGTGATCTCCGGCAGGAGCGGGCGGAGCCGTCCCGCCAGCTCGTCGCGGGCGGCGGCCCTCTCCCGGTACTCGCTCTCGGGGTTCAGCACCCGCATGATGCCGGCGGCGAGCGCGGCGTCCGCGACGTCGATCAGGGCCTGCGCCTTCTTCTCGTCCACGGCGCGCAGCGCCCTGGATCCTTCGGGGTCGCGCGGCCGCAGCGCCGACCACCGGCCGGGCGGCGCGACCAGGCGGGTCCCGGACGCGTAGCGGTGGTGCTCGACCGTGCCGATGTTCTCGGCGCCGTGGTGCTCGGGCACCCTGCCCCAGCCGCGGACGTAGCGGCCGATGGTCCGCCCGGCCGGGTCCCGCAGCTCGATGATCCGGCCCCGGCCGCGCCACACGGTGGCCTCGGCGCCACCGGGGAAGACGACCCGTTCGCCGTCGGCCGGTACGACGTGGCGGGCGGCGGGGTGCGCGCTGCCGTGCGGGCAGTGCGGGCCGCCGTGGTCCAGCACCGTCACCCGGCCGTTCACGGCGATCAGGCAGCGGTCGTAGAGGTCGCGCGCCTCGGTCCGTTCGTGGGACCGGCTGGAGATGTGCTCGTACGTGCCGAAGCCATGGGACGGGCCGGCTCCGTCCGGTGTGACGACGGAGGCGCGGAACTTGTGCTCCCAGAGCCGGCCGGACTCGATCAGGAGCAGGTCGGTGCCGCTCTCTTCCAGGTAGTCGACGATGGTGTTGACGTGGCCGGGGACGAAGGCGGGCAACTCCAGCTCGTCGAGGACGCCGCCGCTCAGCGTGGTGGCGAGGGCGCGGGCCGGGTCCGTCCCGGTCGCGATCGTCCGGACGCTGTCCAGGAGGGGGCCGGGGACTCCGGCGACGGTGAACCGTTCGGCGTCGCACAGGGCGGCGTGCGCGTCCGGAAGCCCTTGATCGGGGACCCGCCCGGCATGCTCGGCCAGGATGGCGGCGACCAGCCGCGCCGTTCCCGGTGTCGCGGTCAGGGCCCGTACGGTCTCGGGGGCGGTCTGTTTCGGGACGGCGGGCTCGGTGACGTTGAGCAGGTTGGTCACGTTGCCCGCGATCGCGTCGCGCAGCAGCGGAGCCCAGTCCGGGTCGGCGGCGACGGCGGCCAGGTCGGTGCCCGCTCCGGCGGCGAGCCGGTCGTACAGCTTGAACGTGTGCAGCAGCCGGGGCCGCGCGAGCGGGACGCCGCACTCCAGGAGGAGATCGAGGAGCGGGAGGTCGGCGGCGGTCTCCTCCCACCGGTTGACCTCGTCCTCGTCCACTCCCAGCACCGCCTCGTGGTCGTCGCAGGTGAGGCCCTCCGCGCGCAGCCGCGTACCGGCGTCGTGCAGGAGGTCGCCGAGACCGGCGACGGGGAGCGCGAGCCCCGCGTACCGCTTCAGGAAGCGGCCGAGCCAGTCCTTCGCCGCCGCCCCCGTGATGAACGGAGCGGTCAGGCCCGCGCCCGCGAGGTTGCCGAGCAAGAGCGACACCGCCGCGCTCTTCGCCTTCGGGGTGTCCTTGGCGGGCAGCGGCAGGATGCCGAGGAGCGCGCGGCCGATGCCCGCGTCCGCCCGTGCCATCGGGCCGAGCAACGCGAGGACGAACCTCCAGAGGGCCTGCGGCGCCGACTCCATGCAGCCGCTCTGCAGCAGGGCCCGTACGGCGCGTTCGTCCTCGGGCCCGCCGAGCGTGTGCCCGGCGGCCTTCGCCAGCGCCACCCAGCCGTCGGCCAGGGCCAGCGCGCCGTCCGCGCCGTCCGGGACTTCCTCGCACCACTCGGTGAGCAGGCTGCGGTGCCAGCGGTACGCGCCGGGGGCGGGGTGGCGGGCGGCGAGCCGCTTGCCGTGCTTCTTGAACGTGGCCGTTCCTGCGGCGTCCGGTCCCGCGGCGAGATGCGCCGCGACGAGCGCGGCCTCGTCGACCGGCAGCGCGTGCGCGACCTCGGCGGCGCGGGCCTTGTCGAAGAAGGCGGCGGCGAAGCCGGCGCTGCCCACGGCGGCCAGGATCCGCGCGCACTCCTCGTAGAACGGCGGCAGCAGCTCGGGCGCGTGCGTCTCCAGATCGTCGCCGGTACGAGTGAGCGCGGTGCGCGCGAGACCGGGCTTGCGGGCGGCCAGATCGCGGGCGGCTCGCAGGTCGTTGTGCGCGACCAGGATGCGGGCGCGGTGCGCCGGATATCCGCGCAGGGCGGAGGCGAGGAAGCCGAGCGGGCCCGCGTGCACGGTGCCGACGCCGGTCTCCGCCACCGGGTCCAGGTCGTACAGCGACTTCTCGGCCTTGTCGCCGTCGACGGCCGCGCGCCGGACGAGCTCGACGGCCGGCTCGTCCAGGACGGAGTGCTCGTAGCGGACGGCGACGCACGTGTCCTCGCCGGAGCCGGCCGGCGTGCCCGGCAGCACCGCCCCGGCGCGCAGCAGCACGTCGCGCGCCGGGCCGGTGCTGCCGGAGTGCGCCACGGTGCCGGGCTCGCCTTGGTAGGCGTCGCAGTAGTGGGAGTAAGCCTCGGCTGCCTCCACCACCGGATCCGTCTCGTCCACGGTACGGTCCGCGTACAGGGCCATGAGAATGCGGACGCCCTCGGACCAGGCGATGTCGCCGATCTCCCGGCCGCCCGCGGTGAAGCTCAGCCACGCCATGTAGGCCGGGCTCATCGGCCCGCTCCAGTCCAGGTCGATCTCGATGCCGAGCGGCTCGGGCGCGTGCACGGTGAACCGCGCCCTGTCCCCCTTGATGCGCCCGCCCAGCGCGTGCACGCGGCGCTCGAACGCGGCGCCGCTCTCGTACCGGGCGTCCAGGTAGCTGAAGGTGTCGACCACGCCGAACGTACGGTCCATGCTCGCGGGCCGCGTCCACACCTCGCGGCCTACCTGCTCGACGACCTGCGTGAGGTGCCGTCCCCGCCAGATGGGCAGCTCGTCGCCGAGCAGCAGCGGGTGCGGGATCGCGAAGGCGTCCGCGCCCGTCCACGCGCCCTCGCACAGGAGCGCGCAGCGGCCGAGGTCGGGCGCGCCATTGACAGTCGGGGCGATGACCAGGTCGGTGAGCGTTTCACGCCACACCGGGTCGTCCCACACGGCCGCGAACACCGCGGCCGGCACGGGCAGCGACCGCACCATCCAGGACTCGACCCGGTCGTGCACCGCCCGCGCGTGCTCGCCGAGCCGGTCGCAGAGTGCGGCGAGCCGTACCGCGGCCGGATCCTTCCTCACGCTGGCGGGCACCTTGGCCAGCACGTGACCCGCGGCCGTCCGGCAGGCGAGCACCGGCCGCCGCGTCCCCTCGACGGTGAGCTCGTGGCCCGTCGCGATCCCGATCCATCCCATGGCACGCCATTCTTGATCATGCCTACGACATTCTGCGGGAAACGGATGATTTACGCGCCGGCCGCGTGCGGGCCGGTCGCGTCGATGGCGCACAGCCGGACAAATGGGCCGGTCAATCCTGGTCGCCCTCGACCGTCACGGCCTCGTCGGCCAAATGACGGAAGGGCCGAGGACGGGAAGCTCGCTCACGACCTCTCCCATCGGGTCGTCCCGAGGGCGCGCCGGGCCATCGACCCGCAGGTCAGGTGGTGATGCCCGACGGGATCAGGGCAGGATTGAAGGTCTCCCAGACGAGCATGAACGGGGTGGCGGCGGCGCGGATGAGGTAGACCTTGGACGCGGCCTCAAGCCCTGTGGCGTCCCAGCGGGTCAAGCCCGTGGCGTGCAGCCGGCGGCTGTGATCGATGTCATGGGCGATGAGACCGAGCCCGACGGGCCGGACGGGATCGCTCACCACCCGTCGCAGAAGGGCGTCGTCGCTGAAGGCGATCACCTCGTTGCGGGAGACCGGCGTGTCTCGCTGATCAAGCAGGAGCGAGCGCCGGACGATGGCGGTGGCCCCGTCGGCAAGACCCAGCAGCGCCCGCGGGCCGGCGGGCAGGTGGGCGGCAGGCTGATGGGACAGACTCCGCAGGCTTGCCTTGACCGGGCCGCCGGTCAGCGCCTGGAGCAGGAGTGTGGTCGAACCGTCGCCGGCCAGAAGCACGCGGGTCAGCGCACTGGCGAACTGGCCGATCGGCACCGGCCGCATTCGCGTGGGGAGGCAGGGCGGGCCACCGTATGCCGGCAACGGGTCGCCCCATGGCTCCCGTATGGCGGAAGCATTCTCCTCGTCGGCAAGAGTGTGGCTCGTGCGAACCGGTGCCGACCGCGTCGAGGTCATGCCGACCGGTGTCCGACCAGCAGCTGTCCGGGGGTGTCCGCCGTGGCGCTGAGGTAGAAGTCTCTGATCGCCGCCTTCCAGGCTTCGGTGGCGATGGCGCCGTCGAAGCTCAGCTCGGCGTAGATCCGCTCGACGTGCGGTTCGGCGAAACCGATCGCCGTCATGCAGGCCAGGAAGTCGGCTCGTTCGACCTGGCCGTCCTCGTTCCAGTCGGCCAGGGAGGCGAGGGCGCGGACGTAGGGCTGGGCATAGTGGTCGAAATGAGCATCATCGGGGATGGCCGCCGCGTAATCCTCGAAGGTCACGACGCCGTCGCCGCTGCCCGTCATGGTGACCAGCCCTTGCCAATAGATCCGGCAGCCCTGCAGGAGATCGGTGGCCTTCGCCGAGATCAGGTGCGGGTCTGGGCGGGGGAAGCGGGCCGGACTGGCCGCAAGCGCGTCGATGACGCGTTGGGCCAGCAGGCCGAAGTCCTCCACCTGCAGGCGGCCATCGCCGTCGGAGTCCAAGAGGGAGAAACGAGTCCGCAGCCGGGCCAGGCGCGATGGATGGTCCTCGGGCATCTCTTGCCTCCCTGTGGTGCTGCAGGACAGGGCGCGTGGGCGGGGTTTGCCCACGACTCCAGGCGCACCATAAGTAAAGCTACTACTACTCTGAGTAATGGCAAACGTGGAATGGGACAAGGTTGCCACCACCGTCAAAGAGAGGGGACACGAGTGCCTCGGCCAGCGCGGACATCACCCGGCCCCGCCTACCTCCTCGGCGCGTCGGCCGGCGAACATCAGCGGCTGCTGGCCCAAGGCGCCCTCCTGCGTGACGCCGCGCGTCAGCTGCTGGACCGTCTGCCGCTGGCCGAACGGGCGCACGCCATCGACGTGGGATGCGGGCCCCTGGGCATCCTGGACCTCCTCAGCGACAAGGTCGGCCCTCGCGGCACCGTCGTCGGCCTCGACAACAACGCCCGCATGGCCGCCTGGGCCAGCGAATCCGTCGCCGCCCTCGGCCTGGCCAACGTCACCACCACGCTGGGGAGCCTCCCTTGCGAGGCGGAGCCGCGGTTCGACCTGACGCACTGCCGGCTCGTGCTCATCAACAACGCCGCCCCGGAGGCGATCGTGGCCTCGATGGCGGCCGCCACCCGCCCCGGGGGGTGGATCGCCCTTCAGGAGTTCGACTGGGCCACCTGGCACTGCGAGCCTCCCCACCCCGCCTGGGACGGGCTCAAACTCCTGCTCGCCTCCGTGTTCGGCGGCGACGTGCACATCGGAGCCCGGCTGCCGACCCTGCTCCGAGCAGCCGGCTGCCGGGAGATCCAGACCACGGCGCACGCCTTCTACTGGCGGCCGGGAGACCTTTATCAGACGCTGCTGCTGTACTTCGCCGACCTCTTCGCCGAACGGATCCGCGCCCGTGGCGTCGACCCGCACACCCTGACCAGCCTGACGCACGAGCTCGGCCGGCATCTCGCCCGCCCGACCACCACGGTGCGCGAAAGCCTGCTGGTGCAAGCCTGGGGGCGCAAAGCCGGTTGACCGGGTGCGGGCGGCGGATCCTGCCTGCCGTCTCCGCTTGCCTTTCAGCTCGGGCGGGGCGTTCGCCACGGTGGGAGGGGGTAGCCGACTGCCGGGCCGAGGCGATCAGGAAGATCATCAGCCGTCAGCCGTACCGTCGTCAGCCATTCACCCGCCGGACGGAGAGAGCTTCTACCGTGCCCACGCGCGAAGACCCACACGCGTGCACCTACTCAGAAAGTCTCCCCATGCAACTTCCAGGGTTCATCGCCGACCGGCTGCGATCGGCGCTCGTCCTCTTGACCGCACTGGCCGCCGTGGCGGCGATGCTCGTCGCCATCCAGATCTCTCCCGCGGACGCATCGGCCACCGGCCCGGATGCCGTCCGTCACGCGAACCGCGGCGGGCCGGTGGTCTGGTCGCACCGAGGCGCCTCGAAGAACGCGCCGGAGGAGACCACCGCGGCGTACGGCTACACCCTGCGCGAGTTCGGCAACGCCCTCCTGCGGGTGGGCGACGGCGCCGTCATCGAGCCGGGCAGCCTCTACAAGGTCTACGTCGGCCCTGGCACGGACCGGCCGCATGCGCACTTCAACGGGCTGACCGCGGGGGTGCTCGCCAACACGGTCACCGACCACGTCTATCTGTACGACGCCGGCCGGGTGATGCAGGACCTGTACTCCTACATCGCCTCCTGACCGAGCAGTCGTTGCCTCCGCCGGCAGCCGTGGTGCTCTGGGATCACGGCGGGGGCAACCTCATGTTCCGAGCCGGGAAGTAACCCACTACCCGGCAGTTGGAGCCGCGTCATGCCGCTCGGAAGCTGATCCGGACCCGTAGACCGCCCTCCGGGAGGGCCTGGGCGTCGAGCCGGGCGTCGTGGGCGGCGGCGATGGCTGCCACGATGGACAGCCCCAGCCCCGACCCGCCTTCCTGGCCGGTCCGCGTCGTGAGAAGTCTGCGAAAGGGCTCGAACAGGGAACCGACCTGATCGGCGGGGATGGCCGGCCCGCTGTTGCTCACCCACAGTGTCGGCCGCCCGGCGTCGAGCCCTGTCCGGACCCGCACCCAGCCTCCTTCGGCGGTGTTGTGACGTACGGCGTTGTCCACCAGGTTCGCCGCCAGCCGTTCGACGAGGATTGGATCGCCCGACATGCAGGCCTCGTCCAGGTGCGTCTCCAGCCGTAGCCCGCGCGCGGCGGCGTGCTCGCGGGCGGAGTCGAGGGCGGTGGCGGCGGCCTCGGCCAGGTCGAGGCCGTGGAGCTGATCCAGCCCTCGCTGGCTGCGGGCGAGGGTGAGGAGCGCTTCGATCACCCGCTCCTGGCTCTGGTTGCCGGCCAGGACCCGTTCGCAGACGGCCCGCAGGTCCTGGGCGCTCACGCCGGGGTCCGCGAGGGTGATCTCCAGGAGGCTTCGCTCGAAGGTCAGCGGCGTGCGCAACTCGTGAGAGGCGTTGGCCACGAACGCCCGTTGTGCTGTGAACGCGGCCTCAAGGCGGTCGAGCAGCCCGTCGATCGTGTCCGCCAGGTCCTTGATCTCGTCATCGGGCCCCCGGGCATCCAGGCGCCGATGCAGGTTGCGCGCGGTGATGTCCCGCGCGGTCGTGATGATCGTCCGCAGGGGCCGCAGCACCCGCCCCGCGACCGCCCAGCCGAGCCCGGCGGACACGAACGTCATCAGTACCAGCGCCAGCGCCGACGCCGTCAGGAACTGTCTCATGTCCTCGGCCCGCTGCTGCGCCGGCCCGTACTGAAGGTCCGGCATCGGCGGTGTGATCGTGCCTCGCAGGTCGGGCCGCGCCGGCGGTTCCACCTGAACGAAGGGCAGCACGTGGTCCATGAGCACGTAGGTGATGCCGAGCAGCAGCGCCCCCGTCCCGAGGACGAGCCCGCCGTACAGCAGCGTCAGCCGCAGCCGTACGGTCCACCGCGTGCTGAACAACGTGCGCACCCGTCAGAGCCGGTAGCCGGCGTGCGGGACCGTCTCGACCAGCGGTGGTTCGCCCAGTTTGCGGCGCAGGCGACTGACGGTCACCTTGACGGTGGCGGTGAACGGGTCCGCGGCCTCGTCCCATGCGCGTTCCAGCAGTTCCTCGGCCGAGACCACCCGGCCTTGGGCGGTCAGGAGAAGCTCCAGGACGGCGAACTCCTTGGGGCTCAGCTCCAGCCGGCGGCCGTCGCGCGTGGCGAGGCGGCGCCCGGGGTCGAGGCGGAGCTCGCCGTGCACCAGGATCGGGGGGACGGCGGGTTGCGCGCGCCTGGCGAGGGCCCGGACGCGGGCCACGAGTTCGGCGAAGGCGAAGGGTTTGGGCAGGTAGTCGTCGGCGCCGGCGCTCAACCCGTCGACCCTGTCCTCGATGGTGGCGGCCGCGGTGAGCATCAGCACCCGCGCCGGATACCGCTCCGCCATCAACGTCCGGCACACCTCGTCGCCGTGCAGAGCCGGCAGGTCACGATCGAGCACGACGACCTCGTAGCGGTTGACGGAGGTACGTTGCAACGCCTGCGCGCCGTCGTAGGCCACGTCGACCGCCATGCCCTCGCGGCGTAGCCCGCCCGCCAGCAGGTCGGCGAGCTCGCGGTGATCCTCCACCACCAGCACTCTCATCGCGCATCCCCCAAGATCAGCACCGGCTCCAGTATCCCGGGTGAGGGGTTACACCGAGGTAAAGGCGGCCGTTCCCGCCGCGTAACCGGCATTGCGGTTGAGTGCCTCCAGGTAACCGGCCATCGATCCTTTCAGGAGGGGCTCCATGCCCACCAGCAGCCGATACATAGAACGGCTTTCGGCGGTCGCGGCAGCCGCCGCAATCGTGGTGACGGCGTCCGCGGCGGCCGCCCCGCACTGCGAAGACGTCTGCCTGGCCGCGCCCGTACGGCCCGCCGAGCCGGAGGCGGACAGCGCGACCTTGGACCGGCTGCGCGACGACGTGCGAGCCGTGCGTACGACGGGAGTGGTGGGGGTGCTCGGCGAGGTGGACACGGGATCGGGACGGTTGCCCGCGCGCAGCGGGGTCGCCGGCCTGACTGCCAAGAAGGCCATGCCGCTGAACGGCTACTTCCGGATCGGCAGCACCACCAAGACCTTCGTCGCCACAGTGGTGCTGCAACTGGTGGGCGAGGGCGAATTGTCGCTGGACGACACCGTGGACACGTGGCTGCCGGGCGTCGTACGCGGCAACGGCAACGACGGACGCGAGATCACCGTGCGGCAGCTTCTGCAGCACACCAGCGGCATCCCCGAATACCTGCGGCCGGCCACGTCCGCGGAGCGATGGCGCCAGGCGCGGCTGCGGACCTGGCGGCCCGACCAGCTCGTCGCCCTGGCGATGGAGAACAAGCCGTCGTTCGAGCCCGGCGCGAGGTGGGGCTACTCCAACACCAACTACGTGCTCGCCGGCATGATCATCCGAAAGGTGACCGGGCGCACCTGGGGCGAGGAGATCGAGCGGCGCATCCTGACCCCGCTGGCCCTGCGGCACACCGGAATCCCCGGCGCCGATCCGTACCTGCCGAACCCGCACGCCAAGGCCTACACCCGGTTCACGCCGGACGGCCCGCTGACGGACGTCACCACGCACAACCAGACCCTGGGCGACGCGGCCGGGGCGATGATCAGCACCACCGGTGACCTCAACCGGTTCTTCCGCGCCCTGCTGAGCGGCAGGCTTCTGGCGCCGGCGCAGCTGGCCGCCATGAAGAAGACCGTCCCGGCCAAGGCGCTCCAGGACATGGGCGTCGCCGGCGCCGCCTACGGCCTCGGGCTCATGTACCGGCCGCTGGGCTGCGGCGGCGGCTACTGGGGCCACGGCGGTGACGAGGCCGGCTTCAGCACCAGGGTAGGTGCCGTCCCCGGTGGCGGACGCAGCGTGGCGGTCGAGGTCACCTCCCGCTCTCCCGCCGACCTCGAAGCCTTGCTGCACACCGATCGCGCCCTGACGACGCTGGTCGACCACGCCCTCTGCGGCACCAGCTGAACAACCAGGACAGGCCGGCCTTCCGCCGGGACGAGCCGCCGGTGGACTTCAACCTTGTAGCGACCGGAATGCGAATTCACTTCACGCTAAGAGTGATCGCGCGGTCGTGCTGAGCAACGGCGGCGTGCTGCTTGACCGGCGGTAGGGTCGATGAGCGAGATCACCTTGGCCTGGAGAGAGCTACCGGGCGGCTTGTTAGGATGACCGGCTGGACCTGATCGCTGTCCAGCGGGGCCAGCGTCAACCCCGTACGACACGAGAGGCACAGCACCATGGCGAGCCGGGACGCCACCGCACTCGATGATCCGGTGGGCGCATCACTGCGCGGTCACCACGCCCACCTTGCTCGCAGGCTCGGCAAGGCCGCCACCTACCAGCCGGGGGTCGCGACCTTCTCCGCGGTGACCGCCGACCCGGATCCGCAGGAGTGGGCCGACCTCGCCCGGCTGCTCGGCCGAGGCGAGTTCGCCGACATGTTCAGCTGTGCGGCGACACCGCCGCCGGACTGGGAGCCGGTCTTCGTCCTCGAAGGCCGGCAGATGATCTGGACCGGCGGCAACCGGCCCGGCCGCCTTCCCGCCGGGACCGTCACCGGCCTGGTGGAGCTGGGCGCGGACCACGTACCCGAGATGCTCGACCTCGTCGCGCGGGCCCAGCCGGGGCCGTTCTGGTCGCGTACCCGCGAACTCGGCACCTACCTCGGCGTCCGCGACAACGGCACTCTGGTCGCGATGGCGGGTGAGCGCCTGCGGCCACCGGGATGGACCGAGATCAGCGCCGTCTGCACCGCTCCTGAGGCGCGCGGGCAAGGACACGCCGCCCACCTGGTCGGCGCGCTCGTCGCGCGGATCCTGGCCCGCGGCGAACGTCCCTTCCTGCACGTGGCGGAGGCGAACACCGGTGCGATCGCCCTGTACGAGCGGCTCGGCTTCGAGACCCGCAGGCCCGTGACGTTCCGGGGCTTCCGCACGCCGTGACGGCCTGCGGCGTCCCGCGCGGGCAGCAAGAACGACAGGTGCCCGGGTGTTTCATGGATGAATGAAAGATTGGCTGATCGACGCAACCCCCGCCCAGGCCGGAGCGTCGGCGCATCCGGGACTGGCCGGCGGCCCGGTCTACCTGGACTACAACGCCACCACCCCCGTGGACCCACGGGTGGCCGAGGCGATGCTGCCGTACCTGACGAACCTGTTCGGCAACCCCTCCAGCAGCCACTCCTACGGCGAGCAGCCCGGCGCGGCAGTGGAGCGGGCCCGCGCTCAGGTCGCCGCGCTGATCGGCGCCCGCCCAAGAGAGGTCGTGTTCACCGCCTCCGGCTCGGAGGCCGACCTGCTCGCCCTGCGCGGCGCGGTCATCGCCTCCGGCCATCCGCGCCCGCACGTGATCACCCAGGCCACCGAGCATCCGGCCGTGCTGGAAACGTGCCGCGCGCTGGAGCGCCTGCACGGCGCTCGGGTGACGACGCTGCCGGTGGACGGCGCCGGGCTCCTCGACCCGGCCGTCCTGGAGGCCGCCCTCACCGACGAGACGGTGCTGGTGTCGGTGATGGCCGCCAACAACGAGACCGGCGCTCTGCAGCCCATCGCCGACCTCGCCGCCCTGGCCCGCACCCGTGGCGCGCTGTTCCACTGCGACGCCGCCCAGGCCGCCGGGAAGATCCCGCTCGACGTTCAGGCACTGGACCTGCTGACCGTGGTCGGGCACAAGATGTACGCGCCCAAGGGCATCGGCGCGCTGTACGTACGCGACGGCGTGGCCCTGGAGCCGGTCGTCTACGGCGGCGGGCAGGAGCGCGGCCTGCGCGCCGGCACCGAGAACGTCGCCCTGGCCGTCGCCCTCGGCATCGCCGCCGGCCTGGCCGCGCACGACCTCGCCACAGGCGCGCCCGCCCGCATCGCGCACCTGCGGGATGACCTGCAACGGCGCCTGACGACGGCGCTGCAGGGCCGCGTCCACCTCAACGGTCCCGCCGAGCATCGCCTGCCGAACACGCTGAACATCAGCATCGACGGCGTCCTCGGCCACGACCTGCTCGCCGCCACGCCCTCGGTGGCGGCCTCCACCGGGTCGGCCTGCCACAGCGGCACCCACACCCCGTCCCCCGTGCTGTCGGCCATGGGCCATGACGCCGCCAGAGCGCTGAGTGCGCTGCGGCTGTCGCTGGGCCGCTGGAGCACCGAAGCCGACATCGAGACGGCGGCAGCCGCACTGATCAACGCTGCCCGGATCCGGGAACAGGGGCCGGCCGCACCGGGCCCAGAAGCATGAGCGACCCCTCCGCGCGACGACCGCCCACCCGCAGCGTGCACGCCTCTGCGCAGCGAGCCGATCACCGTACGGCGGTCAAACGGTTGCCCGTCGCCTGGAGAAGCGTGCCGTGCTCGTGCGGCTCCATCGTGCCCCCGAGCACCGACGCCACCTTGCGCACACCGACGAGCAGCAGCCGCCATTCCCCGGGGGCGCCGTGGCGTTCCGCGTGGACGGCGCCGCCCCGCCGCGTCACCGTGAAGGTGCTGCAGGGCCTCCCATCGGGCGAGGGGACGGTGACCGTGACGGTGCGGCCCTCCGCCAGTTCGTACGCCCGCAGGGTGACGCCCGTCCCGTAGTCGTAGTCAGGCCGGTCGCCGATGGCTCCGACCGGGATCACCGCCCCGGGCCGGACCAGCAGCGGCACGCTGTCGAAGGCGTGGGTCTCCCGCACCCACCGGCCGCCGCGCGTCGGCTCTCCTGTGCGGAAGCTCGTCCACGTGCCCTCGGGCACGTAGTACGCCACGTGCCCGCCGTGCGTCAGCACGGGGGCGACCAGCAGGTCGGGGCCGAGCATGTACTGCCGCTCAAGGTGCGTGCAGGAGGGGTCGCCGGGGAACTCGATCGGCATGGCCCGCATCATCGGCACGCCGCCGGTGCAGGCCTCGCGCGCCACCTCGTACAGGTAGGGCATCAGCCGGCACTTCAGCTCGGTGAACGTGCGCAGCACGCGTACCGACTCCTCGTCGAACAGCCACGGCACCCGGTAGGAGTCGTGCCCGTGCAGCCGGCTGTGCGAGGACAGCAGCCCGAACGCGATCCACCGCTTGAACAGCTCGGGCTCCGGCGTGCCGATGAAGCCGCCGATGTCGTGGCTCCAGAAGCCGAACCCGGACATGCCGAGCGACAGCCCGCCGCGCAGGTTCTCCGCCATCGCCTCGAACGTGCACTCGCAGTCACCGCCCCAGTGAACAGGGAAGCGCTGTCCACCGGCGGTGGCCGCGCGCGCGAACACGACGGCCCCGCCCGCACCGAACCGGCTGCGCAGCAGCTCGAAGACGCACTCGTTGAACAGGTACGAGTAGTAGTTGTGCATCCGCTCGGGGTCGGAGCCGTCGAAGTAGGCGACGTCGGTCGGGATGCGCTCGCCGAAGTCGGTCTTGAAACAGTCGACGCCCATGTCGAGCAGCGCGTCGAGCTTGGCCGTCCACCAGTCGCGAGCGGCGGGGTTGGTGAAGTCGACCACGGCCAGCCCCGGCTGCCACAGGTCCCACTGCCACACCTCCTGGTCCGGCCTCTTGAGGAAGTAGCCCTTCGCCTTGCCCTCGGCGAACAGGGGAGAGCGCTGCGCGACGTACGGGTTGATCCACAGGCAGATCCGCAGCCCCCGCTCCTTGAGCCGGGCGAGCATGCCGCGCGGGTCAGGAAAGGTGCGCGGGTCCCACGCGAAATCGCACCACTGGAATTCCCGCATCCAGAAGCAGTCGAAATGGAACACCGACACCGGCAGGTCGCGTTCGCGCATTCCTTCCACAAACCCCGTGACGGTCTCCTCGTCGTAGGAGGTGGTGAAGGACGTGGACAGCCACAGGCCGAAGGACCAGGCGGGTGGCAGCGCCGGCCGCCCGGTGAGCGCGGTGAACTTGCGCAGGATCTCCTTCGGCGTCGGCCCATGGATGACGAAATATTGCAGCGACTGGTCGCGGACGCTGAACTGCACGCGAGAAACGGCCTCCGAGGCCACCTCGAACGACACCTTGCCCGGGTGGTTGACGAAGACTCCGTAGCCGGCGTTCGTCAGGTAGAAAGGCACGCACTTGTACGACTGCTCGGTGCTGGTGCCGCCGTCGGCATTCCAGCTGTCGACGCTCTGCCCGTTCTTCACCATGGGGCCGAAACGTTCGCCGAGCCCGTAGACGAAATGGTCGGCGCCGAGGTCGAGCTGTTCTCTTATGTAATGCGACCCGTCGCCGGTCTCGATGAAAGCCGTGGACTTCGCCCGGCTCGCGGTGAGCACCCGGTCACCGGCGCGGAATTCCACCCGCCACGGCGCGCTCCGGCTCACGTGCGCGGAGAGTGCGCCTGACGCGAGGACGGCCTTCTCCTCCGTCTCATGGACGATGCCTTTCATTCCAGCAAAGGCGGTCACCGGGAATTCGGGTCCGCGCGGGTCGCCTCCGTCCAGGTGCGTGATCGTGACGGCGATGACGTCCGCCATCGGCGCGGTGAACGTCAGCGTCACCAGCGGGCCGGCGAGCAGATCCGTGCGGTCGCGAATCGGCCACACGGTGCCATAGACGCTCAAAGAGCCGGGGCCGCTCTCCACGTCGAGCACGTCGACGGGGGACTGAGATCGGACGCCGGGCAGCATCATCCAATAGCCGTCGGTGAATTTCATCGGCCAGATCATAAGCACGATGACCAGCGACGCGGACGCCGCCGCCAGCGGCACGCCATTCGTGCGCCAGAATCGCCGCCCAGAATGGAGCCCAGAATAGGGGCCGCTGAATGCCCCTTACCACAGGGAAGGAGCGGACCGCATGGTGAAGGTCAGCGAAGAGACCCTGCGCGTCGGCAGCGTCATCGCCTCCGGCGGCGGGAACTGAGGTCAGGCCGCGCGGCCCGTTGACGCGGGCCGCGCTCGACGCGGGAAGGAGGTCAATGCCCGACGACCCGCAGTGGCGGCCGCGCGTGCGAGACAGCGTCATCGTGCAGCGTGACGGTGACGAGCTGCTGTTCATCTTCAGCGCGAGCCGGACGGTGAAACGATTCGCCGTGAACGAGGTGGCGCTGCGGCTGCTGCCGCTCCTCGACGGCAGCCGCACGCTGACCGACCTGTACGAGCTGGCTTCGCCCGAGGAGCTGCGGCCGATCCTCGACGTCCTGCGCGAGGAGCGCATTCTCAGCGGCAGCAGCGACATCGCCGCCGACGCCGCCGACGCGCTCGGATCCGCGCCGGCCGAGCGCTACGACCGCCAGCTCCGCCTTTTCCAGGACTTCTGCGACGAAGGCCTGTCGGACCTCCCCAGCGGTGTGGACCTGCAGCGGGCGCTCGGCGCGGCCACCGTCGCCGTGTGCGGCGCCGGCGGCCTGGGCGGCTGGGTCCTGCACGCGCTCGCCGCCGCTGGGGCCGGCACGATCCGCGTGTGCGACTTCGACCGCGTCGAGCCGTCCAACCTGACGCGCCAGGTGCTCTTCACGACCGCCGACGTCGGCCGGCCCAAGACCGAGGCCGCCGCCGAGCGCATGCGCGCCGTCAACCCCGGCATCGCCGTCGAGCCCGTCGAGCGGAAGATCACCTGCCCGGAGGACCTGGCGGACGTCGTCGCGGGCGCCGACCTGCTGGTCAACTGCGCCGACCAGCCCGACCCGATCGCGCTCGCCGCCATCGTCTCCGCCGCCTGTCAGCCCAGCGTCCCGCACATCATGGGCGCCTCGTACGCCTACCACGTCGGCATCCTCGGCACCACGATCATTCCCGGGCGGACGCCCTGCTGGGAATGCGTTCGCGCCGAGACCCTCGCCGACCACGGGCGGGACCGCGCGGTCACGTACATCGCCAGGCGGGAGCGGGCCGGTGTCACCGGCCCGCAGAGCGGCATGGTCGGCAACCTCCTGGCGTGGGAGGCGATCCGCGTGCTCACCGGGCTGCCGCCCGCCCTGGCCGGCCGGTGGGCCGAGTTCGACTACTGGCCGCTGAGCGTGCACGAACGCCCCATCCCCAGACGGCCTGATTGCCCGGTGTGCGGATGAGGGTCCTGATCCCCGCCGAGGGCACCCGCGGCGAGCTGCAGCCTTGCCTGGCGCTGGCCAAGGCCCTGGACGAGGCCGGGCACGAGGCCACAGTGGCGGCTTTCAGCAGGTCCAGCGAGTACGCGCGAGACTACGGCCCCTACCTGGTCGCGCTCGGGGAGCACGGGCCGATCACGCCGATGAACGACATCGGTCCCAAGATCACTCGCGGCGGGGTCCGCGGCATGCTCGCCAGAGTAGAGCTGGCCCGCGTGCTGCGGCCCGCCCTCCTCCACGTGCTCGACGAGCTGTGGGAGGTCGCCGCCAAGGGCACCGACCTGGTGCTCTGCCTGCCCGGCATCATGGGCGGACACCACCTCGCCGAACGCCTCGGCGTGCCGGGAGTCGCCATGATGCTGGCGCCCTTGTACGTGGCGCGTTCCGACCTGCCCAATCCGCTGCTGCGCCGCCGGGTGCCCAGAAGGCTCAACCGCGGCACGTACGCGTTGTCGCGGGGGCTGGCCCTGCCGTACCAGAGCACCATCGACGCCTGGCGCGAACGCACGCTCGGCCTGCCGCACCGGCCCCGGCAACGCGACCCGCTGCGCCGTCCCGACGGCGGTCCCGCTCCCGTGCTCAACGCCTACAGCCGCCACGTCGTTCCCGCCGCCCCCGACGCGGGCCCGCACGTGTGCACGACCGGCTTCTGGGTGCCCGGCGTCCCAGCGGGCTGGCGGCCGCCGCCGGACCTCGGCGCGTTCATCGCCGGCGGCGAGCCGCCGGTTTACGTCGGGTTCGGCAGCATGTACGGACATCGCCCCGACCAGGCCTGGCACACCGTGCTCACCGCCCTGCGCCGGCTACGCGTGCGCGCTGTCGTGTCGACCGGCTGGGGCGGGCTGCAGACCCGGGGAGCGGCCCAGGACGACGTCCACGTCGTCGGCGACGTACCGCACGCATGGTTGTTCCCCCGCATGGCGGCCGTCGTGCACCACGGCGGCGCGGGCACCACGGCGACCGCGCTCGCCGCCGGAGTCCCGCAGGTCGTCTGCCCGTTCTTCTTCGACCAGCCGTTCTGGGGCGAGCGCATGCACCGCCTGGGTGTCGCGCCGCGCCCGGTGCCGATGCGGTCGCTCACCGCCCCGGCCCTGGCGAACGCCATCGGCGCCGCACTCACCGCCGGCCCTGTTCAGCGGGCCGCGCACCTGGGCGAACTCGTACGGGCCGAGAACGGCGCCGCCGCCGCGGTGGCCCTGCTCGAACGCCTGGCTCAGCGCGGCGGATCCAGCACGTAACGCCCCGTCAGGATCTTCTGGTGCACCCGCTGGAGCCCCGGCCCCGGCTCCAGCCCGAACTCCCGCACGAACATCGCCCGCGCCCTCCGATACGTGGCGACCGCGTCCACTTGACGGCCTGTGACGTAGAGGGCCTGCATGAGCTGTTCCCACAGCCGCTCGCGCAGCGGATGCTGCTCCACCAGCGTGCGGAGCTCGCCGACCAGCCCTGTGTGCCGCCCCAGCCGCAAGTCGATCTCGATCCGGCTCTCCAGCGAGGCCAGGCGCAGCTCGTCGAGCCTGATCGCCTCCGCCCTGATCATCGGCGTCGGTGGAACGCTCGCGAACGCCGGTCCGCGCCACAGCGTCAGAGCCTCGCTCAGCAGCAGCGACGCCTGCTCGAGATTCCCGCCGGCCTCGGCGTCGCGGGCGCGCGCCGCCAGCGCCTCGAACCTGCTGGAATCGATCTGCTCGGCCGCGACCTGGAGGGCATAACCGGCTACCCGCCCTTCGAGCAGCCGCTTGCCGTCGCCCGACACCACCGACAGCGTCCGGCGCAGCCGCAGGATGAGCGAGTGCAGCGTGTTGCGCGCGGTCGCGGGCGCGGCCCCTTCCCACAGCTCCTCGACGAGCCGGTCCGTGGACACCTCCTGGCCGGCCCGGATCAGCATGACGGCGAGCAGCGCCCGTTGCTTGGCGGCGCGCACGACCACTGAACGGCTGTCACCCTGCGCGGCCAGCGGCCCGAGAACGCCGAAGGTTGGCGAATTCATGCTGATTCCTCAGCGGGGAGGCGGGGTTTTCTTCATCAAAGCACGCATAAACCATTCCCGCAAGATCGAACAGGTCCTTGACGATAAGTTATGTTAGTGTTAACATAAATAACTCTCGAAACGCTTCGATTTATTTAATCCTGGGCGTAGTTCGTGCGATCCGCATTAGCGCTTTTAGGCAAGCGGCAATTCTTTTTGCTCTGGGGCGGCCAGACCGTGTCCGCCCTGGGTGACGCCATGGTGATCACCGCGCTCACGTTCGCGGTGCTGGGGATGTCCGATTCTCCGGGCTCTCTCGGGCTGGTCCTGACCGTCATGCACGTGGCCAGGACCGGCAGCTATCTCGTCGGCGGGGTGCTGGGCGACCGCTTCTCCCGGCGTCTGGTCATGATCGTCTCGGACTCGGCCAGAATGCTGACACAGGCCGTCGCCGCACTGCTGCTGATCACCGGCCAGGCGACGTTGTGGTGGCTGGTTCTGCTCGGAGCGGTTTACGGAGGGCTGGCGGGGCTGTTCCGCCCGTCGTCGGCCGGGCTGGTCGCGCAGGTGGCCGAGCCCGGCCGCCTGCAGGAGGCGAACGCGCTGCTCGGCGTGTCCAGGGAGGTCGTCACCATCGCCGGTCCCGCGCTGGCGGCCGTGCTGGTGGTCACCACGGGGCCGGGATGGGTGTTCGCGGCCGACGCGGGAACCTTCGCCGTCGGCATCGCCGCGCTGTCCCGCATGCGGCTGGACGAGCTCCCGATCGAGCGAGGCGGCGGCTTCTGGCACGACGTGTCGAGCGGGCTGCGCGAAGCGTTCCGGCACAGCTGGTACCGGGTCAGCCTCTCCGTGCAGCCGCTGTGGAACTTCGCCAACGCCGTCTTCACGGTCCTCGGTCCCGCCATCGCGTTGCACAGCCTCGGCGGCGTGCTCGACTGGGGGCTCATCAACACCGCCGGCGCGGCCGGCGCCGTCGTCGGCGGGATGCTGGCGCTCAAGGTGGTGTTCCGGCGCCCGCTGGTGGCCGCGAGCGCCGGGCGGCTGGGGCTCGGCGTGCTGCTCGCCGCGATGGCCGTCCCGCTCTCGACCGGGCCGGTCGCTGCGGCGGCGCTCGTCAGCGGGCTCGGGTGGGCGGTCCACGACATCGCCTGGATGGCCACCGTGCAGCGCCGGATACCCGGCAACGCGGTGTCCAGGGCGGTGTCGTACGAGTGGACGGCCGGCCAGCTCATGACCACGGCCGGGTTCGCGCTCGCGGGCCCGCTGAGCGCCGCGTTCGGGATGTCTGGGGTGCTCCTCGCCCTGGCGGGCTTGGTGACGGCCACGTCGCTGCTGCTCCCCGCCCTTCCCGCCGTCTTCAGCGTGAAGGACGGATGACCGGTGCGGTCCTCAGGCCCCGTTGCCGCTGGTGCGGCGGAGATCGCCCGCCGGCGCCCGCGTGACGGCGGTGGCGTCGAGCGTGACGACCAGATCGGGCCCGCCGGACAGCCGCTGCGCCAGGTCCCGCAGCCACCCGTCCACCTCCGGCGTCTGTACGGCGCCCAGCTCGGCGAACACGTCGCCCATCCCGTACGGCCTGCGCGGCATCCGCTCGATCGGCGCCACCCGAGCTCGACCTGCCGCTTCCACGGCTCCTCTGCGCCGTAGCCGGGCCGCGGCACCGTAGCCGCGAGGTCGCTCCTCAGCCGATGCGAGGAAGACACGGGACCGATCCCGCTCGCCCCCGGACACAGACGGTCCCACACGGCGTCGAGGTCATCGCCGAGCGGAGTGGACCAGGCCACGCCTCGATGCCCGTCAGCCACGTGGACGGCGCCATGACCTCAAGGCCGCCTGCATCTTGTGGAGCTCTTTCGTACCGAGGAGCCTTCCGAGCGCCAGCAGCCCACCGGAGACGAGCAGCAGGCTGAATCCCCAGGCGAGCCCGCCGAGAACGGCGCTCACCACCACCCCGGCCATGGCCAGGACGACGACGACGGCGATGACGATACGCATGGCTAGTCCTCGATCGGGCGGCCGAAGGTGACGGCCTCCAGTACGGACCGCGGTGCCGAGGCGCGGAGGGCGGCGTCGGGACGTGCGCCGAGCGCGTCGTTGACGGTCGAGAACGCGATCCGCAGCGCCACGAACACGGTGACCGCGAAGATCTGGCCGTCGTCGAACCCCGCCTCCCGCAACACGCGCACGTCCGCCTGGCCGATCCCGTGGGGATCGCGTGCCACCGTCCGCGCCCAGTGCGCCAGCGCCCGCTCGCCGGGCGTCAACCCGTCGTCGTCGCCCCGCAGCACCCCCGATGCCGTACGGGCGTCGGCGACCTCGGCCAGCTTGCCTCCCCAGGCCAGCGAGCAGTACGAGTCCCCGAAGGCCGACGCGCAGGCGGTCACCAGGATGCCGCGCGTGCGCAGGTCGAGCCGGCCCGCTTCGACGGTCTGCTGCACCAGGTCGAACAGCCCCGTCTTGGTGTCCGGTTGGTAGGCCCACAGCCGGGTGAGATTCATGACGTGGCCGCGCTCGGCCAGGTCCTCGTCGAACAGCCGCTGCGCCTCCGGCGTCATCTCCGGAGGCTCAAGGAATCCGCTCATAGGTGTTCTCCCCTCTCTCGAAGGGAGCATCGTCGAGCGTGCTTGCCAAACGATTGCCAGCCGCTGATAGCCGAAGGTGGAGGGCCGCCTCCACGCGAGCACGGTGCCGCCCAGCTCCGCTGTCGCGTCCGCCGTGCCCGGGTCACGCACCACGCGTCGCACGGCGGCGTGCATGGCGCCCGCCATCAGCTCGAAAGGTCAGGTCGAGCAACGACGGGCGCGTCGAGGTGCGTTGCGACACCGTTCCCGCCTCCATCGGGCCCCGCAGTGAGGGCGTGCCCGTCACGCTCCGCGCCGGCTGACGCTCAGCCGCCGAGGCCGCCGAGGGCGGCGGGGACGCACGGTTTCACGGGCGAGCCGGCCTTGGCCAGCCAGGAGCCCATGCGCCAGAGCACCTCGGCGTTCTCGCCGTCGCTGAACTCCAGCACGAGCGTCTCGTGCGGCCTGATGTACTCCGGGAAGATCTGGAACGCGCCCGGGCCCCCCCGGATGGCCTTGAACGAACGCGCCCTGGCCACCTGCTTGCGCAGCTCTTCCGGGCCGACGGGAGGCCCGCCGTAGGACTCGTCCACGCCGGTGAATCGAGGGGCGACGCAGTGCGTACCCGGTGCCAGGAACGTCACGTCGGCGTTGATGCCCGCCTTGCCCAGCTCGGCCTCCAGGCCCTCGGGATCGCGCAGCTCGCTGAGGGTCACCGTGAGCGTGCCGTCGGGGCTCTTGGACACCGCGTACGCCGAGGTCCCGGTGCCGGCGACCAGGGCGGTGGCGGCGACGCCCGCCGCGACGCCCGCCGCGATCGCCAGCCGGGGCACCGTGACGACGCGGCGCCGGGGGTGCATCCCGTCGAGCAGCCGCCGTCGCGCCCCGGAGAGATCCTCCGGGGTGGCCGGCGGGATGCTCGCCCACATGGTCTTGAGATCGTCCATGGTCATGTCGCGCGTTCTCCTTGGTCCAGGGTCTGACGGATCTGGGCGCGGGCCCGGTTGAGCCGTGAGGCGACGGTGCCCAGCGGGATGGCGAGGGCGTCGGCGACCTCCTGGTAGCTCAGCTCGGCCCAGGCGATGAGCAGCAGCACGTCGCGATCGGCCCGGGTGAGCTTCAGCAGGGCCCGCGCCAGCGGCCGGTTGACGGCCAGGGTGTTGACCCCGTTCTCGACCTGGCCGCCCGGTATCTCCGCCGGGTGCACGCCGCTGCGGATGTAGGCGCGATAGAGGCTCGTCTCGGCGCGCCGTCGTTTGCCGATCACGTTGGAGGCGATCCCGTACAGCCACGGGCATGCGTCGGGGCGGCCCCTGTCGTAATCGCCCCGGCGCTGGAAGGCGGTCAGAAAGGTGTCGGCGACGACGTCCTCGGCCTCGCCCGGTCCCAGCCGCCTGGTGGCGTAGTGGTGCAGCCGGGGCGCATGCCGGTCGAACAGGACGGCGAAGACCTCCGGCTCGTTCAGCGACCTCTCGATGAGGGTCGCGTCATCGAGCTCGACGACTTCGCGGGAACTTGTCATGCATGTCGGCCTTTCTTGGCGTATGCGGTTATCTGTAATTACCGCGCCGAGCCGAAATGCTTCACGGACTTCCGTCATCCGCTGCTCGCCCGCCGCCTGGCCTTCCGGGGCAGGGGCGCCGCCGGTCAGGAGCGGCGCGGATCGTAGCCCTGGAACTCGACCAGGCGGATGCGGCTGCGCGGCAGCAGGGGGAGCCCGCTGCCGGAGTCCAGCACCACGCGGCGGCCCAGGGGCTCGCGCAGCGTGATGTCGATCTGATCGGTCTTCCCCATCGCGTTGCAGAACTTCACGTCGTCGTCCCGGCGGACGTCGACGTCCACGACCACCGCTTCCGGCGTCTCGTGGACCCGCGAGCCGTACGTCGTGTCACAAGTGCCGTGCAGGTAGCTCACCCGGAGCTCGGCCGGCGCGCGGACCTCGTACGTGATCATCGACTGGACCCCGCCGTCCAGCGGCTGCGGCGGCCCGCCCATCGCGGCCGGGGCCACGGCGACCCGCCGGAACGGCTCCCGCACATCCTTCACGGTGAACTCCCACGTCGGCACCCGCACGTCCCCCCGGCTGCTGGGCATCGTGGCCTCGCCCCGCGCCACCGCGATCACCCGTAGCCGCCGGCAGCCTTTGGCCGGGCACTCCTCATCGGCGAAGGACCTGGGCTTGCTGAGCCCCGCGTAGGCGGCGGTGGCCGCCAGGACCGGCACGCTCAGCGTGCCTCCGTCCGCCCAGCGCAGCTCGGCCGGGGCAGGCGTCTCGGCCGGGAGCTCGGTCTCCAGCTTCCAGGCGCTGTTGATCAGGCTCCGGCCCACCCAGTGAGGCGTACGTTCCCAGGCAAGCTCCATGGTCAGGTTCCGCAGCGGGACGAATCCCTCGATCCAGGCTGTGCGCTCCGGTGAGTTCTGCCAGTGTTCGGCGACCGCGCGGGCGCGGTGGGCGAACTCGTCGGCAGCGACCGGTGCTCGGGCGGAACCGCAGGCCGCCGCCAGCACGAGGAGCGCCGCGGCTGGGAATATCCGCATATTTCGGTAGACGTGCTGGCTGATCTCCAGGTTCACTTGCCGCTTTGGGGGCGGGTCAGTGCCTTTCCGCTCGGGTCAGGGCCTTCCCGCTCGGGTCAGTGCCTTCCCGCTCGGGCGAGTGCCTCCTCCGCCTGCGCCGCGATCGTTCCGACGAGATCGGCCGCGGAGGGGAGGTCGTTGATGAGATCGACGGCCTCGCCGGCCCACACCGGCAGCGCGGGGATCTCGCCGCGCGCCACGCCCTCCTGGTAGTCCTGCTTGGC
This sequence comes from Nonomuraea rosea, assembly GCF_039539705.1. Classification (NCBI taxonomy): domain Bacteria; kingdom Bacillati; phylum Actinomycetota; class Actinomycetes; order Streptosporangiales; family Streptosporangiaceae; genus Nonomuraea; species Nonomuraea rosea. Next base: position 41,381 of record NZ_BAABDQ010000032.1, read on the forward strand.
CCGGGGATCGGCGGCGAGCTCGGCTTCCCGGCCGCGCCATCGATCAAGGAAGGGGTGGCCGAGGGTGCGGGCGGTGTACTGCGCCGGCCACCGGGAGCCCCGGGCGATGTCCAGTACCCGGCTGCGTTCGGTGTCCTCGCCGCGTCCCTCGATGATCGCCTCGGCGACCGAGGGGGCCACCAGAGCCTCGGTCGTGGCCTGGAAGCGGGTGCCGAGGAGCGCCCCGGCCGCCCCCAGGGCCAGGACGGCGGCCACGCCGCGGCCATCGGCGATCCCGCCGGCCGCCAGCACCGGCACCGGTGCCACCAGGTCCACCACGACCGGCACGAACGGCAGCGTCGAACGCCCGCGCCGAGCGCCATGCCCGCCGCTTTCGGCGCCCTGCGCCACGATGACGTCCGCTCCGACGTCCACCGCCCGCCGAGCCTCCTCCAGGTCGGTGACCTGGATGATCAGCGCCGTACCGGCCCGGCGGACGCGTTCGGCGAACGGCCCCGGGTCGCCGAAGGACAACATCACCGCCCGGGGGCTGTGCTCCAGCGCGAGCTCAACGGTCTCGACGTCGATCGCCCAGGACTGGAAACCGATCCCCCACGCCTTTCCGGCGCCTTCGGCCACGATCGGCAGCTCGCGGGCCAGCCACTCCCGGTCCCCGGTGCCGCCGCCCAGCATCCCGAGCCCGCCGCCGCGAGACACCGCCGCCGCCAGCGCCCCGCCGGCCGACCCGCCCATCGGCGCCAGCACGATGGGGTGCCGCACACCGAAATACTTCGTGAATGCCGTCGACAACGCCATGACCACCATCATCGGCCCTTATCGCGGCGCACGTGGATCCGCGTCCCAGATCATGACATGCGGGCCCACGTCCTGGAAGCGGGCGGTGGGGAAGACCTCCCGGTAGATCCGCTCGAACTGCTCCCGGCTGAGGTAGCGGTCGCTGACCCGGTGGTCCAGCCACGCCCCGGTGGACAGCCGGAAGATCTCGCCCGCCTCCGCCGGGCCCCGCCGTACGAGATCGCGAAGAAGCCTGCGTACCTCGCCTCCATAGAGCCACCAGCGGGGGTTGGCGGGACGCGGCGAGACGGTGTCGGCGAGCACGGCCCGCCCGCCCGGTGCGATCAGCGACTTGATGTGGCGCAAGGCGGCCCGCAGGTCCGGGACGTGGTGCAGGGTCGCGACACTGAGCACGAAGTCGTAGCGGTCCGTCGCCTCGACGTTGAGAAGGTCCGCCCGCCGGTAGCTGATGTTGTCCCGGGCGCGTCTGGCCCGCGCCAGCTCGATCATCGGGCCGGAGAGGTCGACGGCGTCGACGTGCGCGAACCGCTCCGCGAGGACCACCGCGTGCCGCCCGGCGCCGCAGCCCAGGTCCAGTGCCCGCCCGCCGCCGGCGGTCAGCACCGTCGGCAGCCACCTCCCCGGACCGCCGCCCCGAAGCTCGTGCAATCGCTCGTACTGCTCGGCGATCCGGTCGAAGGACTGCGCGTCGGTACGGTCGGGCATCTGATCTCCTGTCAGCCGTCGTTCCGGCGGCGGTAGTCGCGGGGGGACGCGCCGGTCACCCGGCGCCGCCCGGCGCTGGGCGGCCGACGGCATCACCGCGAACGCCCTCGAACCCGGCTACATCCACACCAACCTGCAGCGGCACGTCGACGATGCCACCATGCGGGAGCTGGGTGCGATGGACGACGAGGGGAACCTCCTGACCCCGGACTTCTTCAAGACTCCGGAGCAGGGCGCCGCGACCTCGGTGCTGCTCGCCGGGTCCCCGCCGCTGGACGGTGTGACCGGCCGGTTCTTCTCGGACAACCAGGAGGCCGAGGCGGTGCGGGGCGGCCCGGACGCGACCGCCGGCGTCGCCGCCTGGTCGCTCGACCCGTCCGCCGCCGACCGCCTCTGGGACTACGGCACGGCGGCCTGGCATCCCCGTGACTGATCGAACGACGACTGGGTAGGCGACGGGCTTTCACGCCATCCAGGAAAGGATCGATCATGGCGGGCCAGGCGAACAGCCGAGACGTCGTACAGCGGCCTGATGGCAGCTGGGCGGTCACCAAGCCCGGCGCCGAGCGCGCGCTCTACACGGCGCCCACACAGGCCGACGCGGTGCGGCGGGCCGGTGAGCTGCTGAGCCGGGACGGTGGCGGTGAGCTGCGCATCCACGGCACCGACGGTCAGGTACGCGACCAGCGGACCATCGCCCCGGGCAACGACCCCAACCCGCCCAAAGGCTGACGGGCGGCCGTGATTCCGCACACGGGCCTGAAGGCCGCGCAGAAGTTCGACAGGCAGGTCCGCGTGGACACGTTCGGCAGAAGGGAACCGTCACGATGCCGCCCCGTCTTCAACTGACCGCGGTGACGGTCGGGACGTCGCAACCGCGGGAGCTCGCCCGTTTCTACGCCCAACTGCTCGCCTGGCCCGTGACGGAGGAGCAGGGTCCGGGCCCGGGCGAGCCCGCGGAGGCGGGGTGGGCGCAGATCCGGCCCCCGCGGGGCGAGCCCGGTCCCGGCGTCGGCTTCGAATACGAGCGGTCGTACGCCCGGCCGGTGTGGCCGAGCGAGCCGGGCAAGCAGAACGCGTCACAGCATCTCGACATCAAGGTCGACGACCTGCCCGCAGCCGTCGAGTGGGCGCTGGCCTGCGGGGCGGTCCTGGCCGGGCTTCAGCCGCAGGACGACGTCCGGGTGATGCTGGATCCCGACGGGCATCCCTTCTGTCTCTTCCTTTGAGCGGGGATCGGCGCGGCCTGCCGTGACGCGTGTTATGTTCCGGGAGTAACACGCCCTCTCGTTCACTCTTGGTCGATCGCAGACCGTCGCCCGCGCTGGGTGCGAGATGCTTGAGGAACGCTGATCGCATGTGCCCTTCCCGGACCGGCATGCTGGCATGGCTGAGGACGGCCGGCGCCATCGTCGTGATCATCGGCCTCTACTTCGTCGCGCCGATGCCCTGGGCACGTTCGGAAGCCGACCAGCCCGGACTGCGTGCCGCCGTGTGCCTGGCGGGGCTGGTCGTCCTGACCTGGCTGCTCACGCGTCAGGTCAGGCGTGCGCTGCAGCCCGAACGGCTCTTCGCGGAGCGGCTGGAAGTCCTGCTGATCATCGTCAGCCTCGTGGTGGTCTTCTTCGCGGCGACCTACTTCCTGATAGCCGATCAGTTCGCCGGCCTCCGTACGCGGCTGGACGCGCTGTACTTCTCGGTGACGACGCTGGGCACGCTCGGGTACGGCGACATCGTCCCCATCGGGCAGGGGGCCAGGGTCGCGGTCATGGTCCAAGTGGTCTTCGACCTGATCATCGTGACCTCGGCCTTGACGATCGTCGTCGGCGGCATGCGGCGCCCCGGGAAGTCGTGAGGCCTTTGTCAAGGTGACGCCATCCGACCGCTGAATCTCCCTATGTAGCGCCTTGTGGCCATTCTGCTGGGGCACGCAGCGAACGGGGAAGCCTGGCGATCCCGCTGAACATCGGCTACGCCCAGATCGCCGGCCTGCCACCGGTGGTCGGCCTCCTCACCGCGTCGCCACGCCGAGGAGCGGGGCTATCCCCTGGACGCCAACCGGGAGCTCCGCGCCTTCGGCCTGGCCGACGTCGCCGCCGGCCTCACCCAGTCGATGACCACCGGCTCCAGCGCCTCCCGCACGGCGGCCATGGACGCCACCTGCTGCCCCGGCCGCAGGGTGCCGCCGGGCGCCACGGCGTCGACCACCCCCGCGGCCTCGATGCCGGGCACACGCGGGAACGTCATCCCCTCGGCGAGGCCGATGCGGGTGTGCAGCTCGGACCGGTTGAGGCCGAATGCCTCGACCCGGACGCGGCCCCAGCCGGGCTTGGGGCGCGGCAGGGGCCGCTCGGCCAGCTCCAGGTTCTCGACCGGACCGGGCTCGCGGAGCACGACGGCCCGCATGTACTCACTCGTCGCCTGCTTCAAGATCCCCGGGGTCAGCTGATCTGCATGACGACGGCTTTCGGCTCGGTGAAGAACTCGCGGCTGAACGTGCCGCCCTCGCGGCCGACGCCCGAGTCGCCGGCCCCGCCGAAGGGGGCGCGCAGGTCGCGGATGAAGAAGCAGTTCACCCAGACCGTTCCGGCGCGCAGGCGGGCGGAGACGCGGTGGGCGCGGGACAGGTTCTCGGTGAACAGCATGGCGTTGAGGCCGTAGCGGGTGCCGTTCATCAGGGCCACGACCTCGTCCTCGGTGTCGAACGGGGTGACCGTGACGACCGGGCCGAAGATCTCCTCGCGCTGGTGGCGGCCGGTGGCGGGCATGCCGGTGATGACCGTGGGGCGGACGAACCAGCCGTCGCCCAGACCGCCGGAATGGACGGTGCCGCCCTCGTCGGCGACGGACTCGACGTAGCCGCGGACTTTGCGGTGATGGGTCTCCGACGCCAGCGGGCCGAGCTCGGTGCTCTCCAGCTTGGGGTCGCCCAGGCGCATGGCCTCCGCCGCGGCGGTGAAGCGGGCCAGGAACTCCTCGAAGATCGGGCGCTGGACGTACAGGCGCGAACCGGCCAGGCAGACCTGGCCGGCGTTGGTGAAGATCGCCCTGATGGACCAGCTCACGGCGTTGCCGAGGTCGGCGTCGGCGAAGACGGCGTTGGCGCCCTTGCCGCCGAGCTCCAGGCTGACCGGCACCAGATGCCGGGCGGCGGCGGCCGAGATGACCCGGCCGGTCGCGGACTCGCCGGTGAAGGTGATGCGGTCGATGCCGGGGTGCTCGGTGAGCGCCTGGCCGGCGGAGTCCGGGCCGTACCCGTGGACGACGTTGAGCACGCCGGGCGGCAGGCCCGCCTCCAGCGCCAGCCGGGCGAGGATGGTGGCGGAGGCGGGGGTGTCTTCGGCGGGTTTGAGCACGACCGTGTTGCCCCAGGCCAGCGCGGGTGCGATCTTCCAAGTCTCCAGCATGAGCGGGAAGTTCCACGGCGCGACGGCGGCGGCCACGCCCACGGGGTCGTAGCGGGTGTAGGCGTGGTGGCCGGAGTCCATGGGCAGGGTCTCGGCGGGTGTCAGGCGGGCGTGGTCGGCGAAGAAGCGGAAGTTGTCGGCGGCGCGGGGCACGTCGTTGCCACGGCTCTGGGTGATCGGCTTGCCCATGTCGCGGGTGTCGGCCAGGCCGAGCAGGTCGGCGTTGGCGAGGATGAGGTCGGCCAGGCGGTGCAGCAGCCGCCCGCGTTCCGCGCGGCCCATGCGTGGCCAAGGGCCCTCGTCGAAGGCGCGCCGGGCCGCCGTCACGGCCAGGTCCACCTCGGCCGTGCCGCCGAGCGCGACCTCGGCCCACGGCTCGCGGGTGTAGGGATCGACGCTGGCGAACGTCTCGCCGCCGGCGGACTTCACTTCCGCGCCGTCGATCACGTGTCCGAAGAACTCCATGTCACCCTCCTCGGGAGTCTCGTTCGGCGAGCGTCTCGTCGCCTGCCGCCCAGTGCGTGCGCGGCACCTCGCGTACGATCACCCGGATGCTCTGGGCCGGCGAGCCGATCGACCGCTCGACGGCGGCGTGCACCTCGTGGATGAGCGCCCGGATCGCGGCCGGATCACGGCCTGCGGACAGCGTCACCTCGACCAGCGGCATGTCACACCCCCGCCGGGGAGCTGAGTTCACTCATGGTCTCGATCACTTTCCTGTGCTCCCGAGCGGGCGGCGGATCTGGGGCTGGGTGTGGACGCGGCGTGTCGGCCCCTGCCACATGTCGATGGAGCCGATCTCGGCGGGATCGAAGTAGCGGGGCCGCCAGGCGTCCTCGTCGGTGATGAGCCGCACGCCCCAGGAGTACTCGTACGTGATGCCCTCGGGGCCCTTGAAGTAGACGAAGACGGCCGTGGACTGCGGATGACGGCCGGGGCCCATCTCGATCTCGACGCCGTTCGCCTCCAGGAAGTGCCAGTTGCGCATCACGTCGTCGAGCGAGCCGACCTGGAAGTTGATGTGGCACAGGCCGGGCTGGCTGCCCTGGAAGACGGCCAGCTTGTGGTGGACCGGGTCGATGCGCATGAGGCAGGCCCAGTCGCCGATCCAGTCGGAGACGCGGGCGTTGAAGTGGCCGTTCCAGAAGCGATACGCCTCGCGCACGTCGGGTGCGTCCAGGCACAGGTGGCCGAACTCGGTGATGCCGGCCTCGCGTCCGTAGCGCACCGGCGCGGTCAGCGTGACCTGGTCGATCACCAGCTCGATGCGGTTGCCGAACGGGTCGTCGAAGGACAGGAAGTCCCGGACCCGGCGCGAGCGGGCGGCCGCCGCGTCGCCCCTGGCGACGGTGACACCGGCCTTCTCCAGCTCGGTCTCGGCGTCGGCCAGCGCGTCCTCGTCGCGCAGCGTGAAGCCGGAGCTGATCACCCCGGACTCGCCCTCGACCAGGGCCAGGCAGTGGTGGCGCGGGTCCGCGCGCAGGTAGGCGACGCCGTCCTCCTGGGCGGTCAGCTCCATGCCGACGACGTCCACGGCGAACCGCACGGCGGTGTCCAGGTCGGCGGCGCCCGAGCGGACGTAGGCGATGTCGGTTAACTCGATCATGAAAGCTCCCGGAGATAGGACCAGATGCGGCCGCACAGCTCGGACCGCACGGCCCGCCATGCTTCCTGCTCGGCGGGTGTGATGGGGACGGGGGTGCCGGCAGCGGCGCCGGTGGCGTTCATGCGGGCGGAGGCCTCCAGCACCCACATGAGGGCGACGGCCTCACCGACCGTCGCGCCGACGGTCACCGCGCCGTTGCCCCGCATGATCAGGGCGGGGGCGTCACCCAGGCGCTCGGCCAGCGCCCGCCCGCGCGCGCGGTCGCGCACCAGCACGGCGTCGCCGAGGACGGGAACCTCCGGCCCGAGGAACGCGCCCTGCCCGTGCAGCGGCACGATCGGCACCCCGGCCGAGGCCAGGGCCGTGGCGGTGGGCGGCTGCGCCCGGCAGATCGCGCCCACGCCGGGCCGGGCGCGGGCGATCTCCACGTGGATCCACGCCTCGCGCGGCGTGCCCGGCGGCAGGTCGGTCGCGTCCAGCGGGACCTCGGCGCACCGGGTGCCCGCGCGGAGCGTCCCCAGCGGCACCGGCGGCGTCATGAGCAGCAGGTCGCCCGCCGTCCGCACCGACACGTGCCCGAACGCGGTGACCAGCCCGGCCGCCGCCAGCGCTCGCCCCGCGTCCGCCAGCTCTGCGTTCACGCCGCAACCTCCCTTGCCGGTACGCCCGTAAGACAGGCAGGACGATACATGTATCTCCATACATGTTCTAGGGGAGCCGTGCGTCTCCCTATGCTGAACGCATGTCGCTTCAGCACGCACTGCTCGGCGTCCTGGAGGCGCGCCCGATGAACGGGTACGAGCTGACCCGCTTCTTCGAGGCGGCCCCGCGCTGGGTGTGGTCCGCGCCGCACAGCCAGATCTATCCGGCGCTCCGGCAGATGGAGCAGGCCGGGCTCATCGAGGGCCGGCAGGAGATCCGCGGCACCAAGCTGAGGCGGATGGTCTATTCGATCACCGAGCGCGGGCTCGGCGAGCTGCGCACCTGGCTGAGCGCCGACCACGCCGCGGCGCCGGCGAGGGACGCGTTCTTCCTGCAGGCGCTCTTCTTCGACATGATCGATCCGGATCAGGCGGCCGCGGTGCTGAAGACCCACATCGCCGAGCAGGAGCAGCTGATCGCCGAATGGCGCGCCCACCGGGAAGCGCTGCTCGCCAAGGACACCGACCTGCTCAAGGAGCGGCTGAAGAGCCGGCCGCCGGCCGAGCACGACCGGATCGCCAAGCTGAAGGCGCACGTCTTCGCCGGGCAGATCGCCGTCGCCCAGGCCCGCGCCGACTGGGCCCGCGAAGGCCTGCGGCTGCTCGCCGAAAGCACCTGACCGGCCGCGCGCCCTGTCTGTAGATTTTATTCTACAGATCTAATGCTCAACGCAACTGATACGTAGCGTTACTGTCACCCGTCGAGTCTGCGCAGTTCGTGGCGGTAGCGCTTGGCGTTCGTCAGGTATTCGGCCACGCCGTAGCCGATCCAGTCGCTGTGCGCGGTGCCGTCGATCGGCCTGAGGCAGGCGGGGACGCCGAGGGCCAGGTGGCCGCGCGGGACCTCCAGCCCTTCGGGGACGAGCGCCTGCGCGCCGACCACCGACTCCGTGCGGACGACGGCGCGGTTGAGCACCACCGAGCCGGAGCCGATGAGGCAGCGGTCCTCGACGGTGCAGCCTTCGAGGTGGGCGTTGTGGCCGACGACGCAGTCACCGCCGATCAGGGTGGGCCACCGCTCGGTGGTGTGGACGACCGTGCCGTCCTGGATGGAGGTGCGCTCGCCGACCTCGATGCGGCCGAAGTCGCCGCGCAGGACGGCGGCCGGCCAGACCGAGGACTCGGCGCCGATGACGACGCTGCCGATGACGACCGCGTCCGGATGGACGTAGGCGTCCGGGTGGATCGCCGGCACCTGGTCACCGAGGGCGTAGACGGGCATGGCTCACCTTTCCCGGGACAGGCCCGCGTACACCTTCATGGCGTTCCCGGCGAGCACGGCTCCGGCGACGTCGTCCGGCAGCAGCTCGGCGACGGCGCGGGCGTTGGCGGCGGTGCCGGGGACACCGGGCCAGTCGGTGCCGAAGATCCATTTCCGGGCCAGGCGGGCCAGGTCGAAGCGGGCGTAGTACTCGGGCAGCCGCTTGGGCGGCAGGCCGGACAGCTCCAGCCAGACGGTGTCGCTGGACAGGGCGAGGAAGGCGGCGGCGTCGTACCACCAGCCGCGCCCGCCGTGGGCGAGCACCACGTTCAGGCCGGGGAAGTCGCGCACGACCGGGATGAGGTAGACCGGGTCGGCGTTCTCGTTGGCCGAGCCGGGGAAGGAGCTCGTGCCGCAGTGCACGACGAGCGGGACGCCGCGCTCCTCCAGCACGTGGTAGGCCGGGTAGAGGGCGCGGTCGTCGCAGCGGAAGCCGCCGTGCACGGGGTGCAGCTTGAGCGCCGCCGCGCCCGCGTCGAGCTGGCGGCGCACCTCGGCGGCGAGGGGGAAGTGCAGGTGCGGGTTGACGTTGGCGACCGGCCGGAACCTGGCCGGGTTGTGCTCGACGATCGGCAGCAGGTCCTCGAACGCCTGCGTGCCGGTCGCCTTCGGGCTGTACTCGCAGAACAGCAGCGCGACGTCCACGCCCTGGGCGGCGAACAGCGCGTCCAGCCGGTCCGGGCGGGGCCGGCCCGCGGCGTCCCAGACGTCCTCCAGCACGCCGTCCTGGCCGAAGTCGCGGGCCCAGCGCAGCCAGGCGGGCTTGAGCGTGCCGAGCAGCGGCACGTGGACGTGCGCGTCGATGAGGGGCATGTCGTCGAGCATGTCCCTCACCTGCCCGCGACCATGGGGTGGCCGAACACGATCATGCGGGCAGCCCTTCGCCCGAGAGGTCCGCGACGATCGCGCGTACCTTGAAGCGCTGGATCTTGCCGGTCGCGGTCTTGGGCAGCTGGTCGAGGAAGATCACCTGGCGGGGGCGCTTGAAGGCGGCCAGACCGTCGCGGCACCACTGGACGAGCTCCTCGGCGGTGACGCCGCCCTGGACGACGACGCACGCGACCGGCTTGTCGAGCCCGTGCTCGTCGGCCAGGCCCACCACGGCGGCCTCCTCGACCTGCGGATGCTCCAGCAGGCGGCTCTCGACCTCCACCGGCGAGACCCAGATGCCGCCCGCCTTGAGCAGGTCGTTGCTCCGGCCCAGGCAGGTGTAGTAGCCGTCGGGGGAGCGGACGTAGGTGTCGCCGGTGTTGAGCCACTCGCCGGCGAACACCGCGCGGCTGGCGTCGGTCCGCCGCCAGTAGCCCAGGGCGATGGACGCTCCCCGTACGTGCAGGGATCCGGGCTGCCCGTCGGGCACGCAGGCTCCCGCCACGTCGCGCAGCTCGATGTCGTAGCCGGGGACCGGCCGGCCCGTGGTGCCGGGGCGCACCTCGCCGGGCTTGTTGGACAGGAAGATGTGCAGCGCCTCGGTGGAGCCGATGCCGTCGATGACCTCGACGCCGAAGCGCTGGGTGAACCGCTCCTGGAGCGGCGCGGGCAGGGCCTCTCCCGCCGAGGCGCCCAGCCGTACCGAGGCGAAGGAGTCCTCGGGCAGGCCGGCGGCGAGCAGGGCGGCGTAGAAGGTGGGGACGCCGAAGAACAACGTCGGCCGGTCGGCGGCCAGGCGCGCGGCGGTCACGGCGGGGGTGGGACGGCGCGGCTCCAGCACCGTCGCCGCGCCCGCCGACAGGGGGAAGAACATCGAGTTGCCGATGCCGTAGGCGAAGAAGAGCTTGGCGATGGAGAAGCAGACGTCGCCGGGCCGGATGCCGAGCACCTGGTCGCCGTAGGTCTCGCACACGTGCCGGATGTTGGCGTGGCGGTGCATGGCGCCCTTGGGGACGCCGGTGGTGCCCGAGGTGTAGAGCCACAGCGCCCAGGAGTCCTCCGCCGTGGCGGCGGGCTCGCGCAGCGCGTACGGCGCCCGCTCGCCCTGCGTGAGGAGGTCCTGCCAGGTCAGCGAGGTGATGCCGGCGGGGGCGGGCAGCGGCGCGGGACCGTCGGACACCAGGTGCCGCACCTCGGGCGCCATGGTGAGCGCCTCCTGGAGCTGAAGGCCGTATTCGGGGCTCGCCACCACCGCGCAGGCGCCGGAGTCGGCGATGATCGTGCCGAGCTCCTTCGCGCTCAGCATGGTGGAGACCGGCACGGCGACGAACCCGGCGCAGAAGGCCGCGAGGATGCCGCTGAACATGGGCACGTCGTCGTTGGTGACGAACAGCACCCGGTCGTCACGCCGCAGGCCCAGCCCGCGCAGGCCCGCGGTGAGCACGCCGACGAGCTCCGACAGCGCGGCGTAGGTGAGGGTCGTCCCCGCGCGTACCGCGACCCGGTCGCCGCGGCCTTCGCGCACGTGGCGATGGGCGAGCCAGACCCCGGCGTTGAACTCTGGACCGCTCATGCTCACACCCGCTCACGGTCGTAGTCGCCCTTGCGGCCGGTGCCGTAGCGGCGCAGCGCGCCGTCGGGGCCGGAGGCGTTCGGCCGGATGAAGATCCAGTTCTGCCAGGCGGTGAGCCGGCCGAAGATCTTGGTCTCCAGGGTCTCCGGGCCGACGAAGCGGTGGTTGGCCTCCATGCCGGTCAGCGCGTCCGGCGACAGCGAGGCGCGTTCCTCCAGGACGATGCGCAGCTCCTCCTCGAAGTCGATGTCGTCCAGGGCCATGGTGACCAGGCCGGCCTCCGTCGCGGCGGCCGCGTCCAGCGGCTCGCCGAACCTGGCGCGGACGGCGGCCAGGTCCTCGTCCTTGCCCCAGAAGCGGGAGGCCAGCCGGGACAGGCCGTTGCCCATCGGGTAGTCGCCGTCGTTGGACGGGCTGACGACGACTGCGGCGGGGACGGCGTCGTCGTCGCGGTCCTCGTAGACGCCCTCCAGCATGTACTGCCGGTCGGCGGCCAGGGCCAGCTCGGCCAGTAGCCCGGCGAAGGCGGTGCCCGGCTCGATGACGGCGATGATGCTGCGGCTGGTGACGTCGAGCCGTTTGAGCGTGCGCTTGTAGTAGTGGCGCACCTCGTTGGCGAACCAGTCGTCCATCGTGTGGAGCTGGGTGTCGTAGGCCAGCACCCGCTCGGGGTCGCCCACGGCGCGCACGACCCAGATGCCGAGGCCGAGCTCGTTGGTACGCAGGTGGAGGATCAGGTCGTCCAGCGCCCGCGTCATGGCGAGGGGCCAGTAGCCGGCTCCCTGGCCGGCGGGGCTGCCGGGCGGGGCGTCGTGCGGGCCGGACACTGTGATCTCGACCCGGTGGTTCGCCCGGTCGAGCCGGGCGGACACGTACGGGTAGACGATGGTGTCGCCGTCGTCCTTGCGGTCGAGCGGCGTCAGGGGCACGCCCGCCGCGTCGGAGGGCCGCCGGGAGGTCCGCGCCGCCTGCTCCGCTCGCCTGGCGACCTCCCCGGCCAGGGCGTTGCGCGGGACGGACGCGTCCACGAGCCCCCACTCGACCGCCGTGCCGCCGCGGAAGCCCTCGGACTTGGTGGCGAACAGGTCGGCCCGGTCCTTGCGCACATGCCGCTTGTCCACGACGCGGGTCAGGCCGCCGGTGCCCGGCAGCACGCCGAGCAGCGGCACCTCGGGCAGGGAGACGGCCGAGGAGCCGTCGTCGACCAGGACGATCTGGTCGCAGGCCAGCGCCAGCTCGTAGCCGCCGCCGGCGGCGGTGCCGTTGAGCGCGGCGATCCAGGTCTGGCCGGAGTGCTCGGTGGCGTCCTCGATGCCGCCCCTGGTCTCGTTGGTGAACTTGCAGAAGTTCACCTTCCAGGCGTGCGAGGACTGGGCGAGCATGCGGATGTTGGCGCCGGCGCAGAACATCCGGTCCAGGCCGCCGGTCATCACGACCGCCTTGACCTGCGGGTGCTCGAAGCGGAGCCGCTGGACGAGGTCGTACAGCTCGATGTCGACGCCGAGGTCGTAGGAGTTCATCTTGAGCTCGTAGCCGGGGACGAGGCCGCCGTGCTCGTCCACGCGCAGCGTGACGGTGGCCACCGCGCCGTCCACCTCCAGCGTCCAGTGGCGGTAGCGGTCCGGTGCGGTCGCGAAGCGGACTATCGGCGGGGTTTCGTCGGTGGCAGTCAATGCGTGCTCCGTTGAACGAGAGAGTTCTGTCTCAATATTCGACGAATCTGAGAAGAGACGTCAATAGTTCGTAGTATTTAATGCGGTAGCTGCGACTTCAGGGAAGGGGGCGCCCCGATGGTTTTCGTGAAGGCGTTCCCGGCCTGGCAGAATGCGCGTCATCAGAGCGTCGAAGAACGGGAGGGCGACGTGGCCCCGGGCCCAGACATCGAGCCGGCGGCACGCCAGCGTGAGAAGACCTCGGCCAGCGCCCGCTCGATGCTGCTGACGGTGCTGGGCGAGTTCGTGCTCCCGCGCGGGGGCGAGGCCTGGACGGGCAGCCTGATCGACGCGCTGGGCGCGCTCGGCGTGGAGGAGAAGTCCGCCCGCCAGGCGCTGTCCCGCTCCGCCGCCGAGGGGCTGCTGGAGTCCGTACGCCATGGCCGCAAGGTGCGCTGGAACCTGACCGAGGCCGGTGACCGGCTGCTGCGCGAGGGGACCGAGCGCATCTACGGCTTCATGCGCGGCCCCCACACCTGGGACGGGCGCTGGCTCGTCCTCACGGCCGGCGTGCCGGAGAGCCAGCGGCGGCTGCGTCACCGCCTGCGCACCAAGCTCACCTGGCTCGGGCTCGGCTCGCCCGCGCCCGCGCTCTGGGTCATCCCCGACGCCTCGAAGGAGGCCGCCGTCCGCGAGGTCATCCGCGAGCTCGACCTCACCGACCGGGCCTACGCCTGGACCGGTCCTTCGGCGGAGATCGGTGACACCGCCAAGCTGATCAACGCCGCATGGGATCTCGACGACGTCGAGAAACGCTACGTCGGCTTCATCGACGGCTTCGACGGCCGGGCGGCGGGCTCGGACCGGGAGGCGTTCGTCCACCAGGTCCTGATGATCCAGGAGTGGCGGCACTTCCCGTTCCTCGATCCCGACCTGCCGGCCGAGCTGCTCGACCACGACTGGCCGGGCCCCCGGGCGGCGTCCGTCTTCCATGACCTGCACAGCCGGTGGCATCGGCGCGCCCAGGCCGAGTGGGACAGGATGGAGGAGGAGGCCGCCACACGGCACTAGAGGAGCCCTTCGTCGGCCAGGTGCACATAGTCGAACTCGACCGGCTGGTCGTTGATGCCGGTCTTCGGCGGGGCGATCCAGCCGGCGAACTTGCCGTACTCGTACTCGGGGATCATCAGGGAGGCGACCTGCGCGCGGTCCTCGGGGGTGGGCAGCCATCCGGTGGCGCGGGCCTGCCAGGCGGCCTCGTCCACGACCTCGCCCTGCGGGGTGACGTGGTGGCCGGCGTACACGCCGACCCTGCGGTTGAAGCCCTCGTGCGGCAGGTACAGCCGCTCGTCCACGCCGGCCTCCTCCAGCGCCCGGTTCCAGCGGCGTACGCCGTTGGCGCAGTCGGCCGCGTACTCGTCGCGCAGGTCGAGGTTGAGCGCGCTGAGCATCGGGACCGTCTTGGACGTGATGCGGCCGTCCTCGATGTGGTTCAGCTCGCGGGTGCCCGCCAGCAGCACGTGGTCGTCCTTGCGCCGCGTCTCCATCCAGCGGCCCTTCAGCCCTGAGGTGAAGTAGTTGCCGGCGTTCGTGGACTGCTCGGAGCCGAACAGGTCCATCGACACGGCGTACTGGAAGTTCAGGTACTTCTGCACGATGTCCAGGGGGATGCCGCCGTGCGGCAGGACGTCGGCGGTGCCGTGCCGCCGCATCAGCTCGGCGGTGCGCTGCACCACCCGGTCGACGCCGGTGGTGCCCACGAACATGTGGTGGGCCTCCTCCTTGAGCATGAACTCGCAGGTGCGCGCCAGCGGGTCGAAGGCCGACTCCTTCAGGGTGCCGAGCTGGTACTTGCCGTCCCGGTCGGTGAAGTAGGTGAACATGAAGAACTGCAGCCAGTCGGTGGTCTGCTCGTTGAAGGCCCCGAGGATGCGCGGCGCGTCGAGGTCGCCGGAGTTGCGCTTGAGCAGTTGCTCGGCCTCCTCGCGGCCCTCCCTGCCGAAGTAGGCGTGCAGCAGGTACACCATCGCCCACAGATGGCGGCCTTCCTCCACGTTGACCTGGAAGAGGTTGCGCAGGTCGTAGATGCTCGGCGCGGTGTCGCCGAGGACGCGCTGCTGCTCGACCGAGGCGGGCTCGGTGTCGCCCTGCACGACGATGAGCCGCATGAGGTCGGCCCGGTGCTCGCCGGGCACCTCCTGCCAGGCGGGCTCGCCCTTGTGCTTGCCGAAGCCGACCTTGCGGTCGGGGTCGCGCTCGGCCAGGAAGATGCCCCAGCGGTACTCGTCCATGGGGACGTGGGCGAAGTGCGCCCACCCGTCGCGGCCCACGGCGATCGCGGTGCGCAGGTAGACGTCCTTGGTCGGCAGGGCCGGGCCGAGCTGCTTCCACCAGTCCAGGAACTTGGGCTGCCAGCCTTCGAGGGCGCGCTGCAGCCGGCGGTCGCCGGCCAGGTCGACGTTGTTGGGGATGCGCTCGCTGTAGTCCACCCGGCTGAGCGGGCCGCTGGGGGAGGGGGCGGCACCGGTACGGGGGTCGGTGGTCATGGCTGCTCCTCGCTGCTGATCGTGTCGAGCGTTTCCTGGCCGCCCTGCGGGGCGGTGCGTCGCCTGTGGGCGTGGACCGCTCTCCTCATTCTCCAACTTGCCACATCCAAATGAAGATGCGAAAGGGATATGTAGCAGATCTCTGCAGAACTCCGGGCTCGCTGTTGACCTTGAAGGTCTCGATTGATTACACGCTATTGACGTCACAACATGCGTATGTAGATTCTGAGCCACCATGTTGGCGCGGGGCGCCGATGCTCATCCCCCATGGAGTAGCCATGATCGTTCCCTCCGCTGATCTCCGCGCACTACGCAGGAGCACCCCCGCCGCCGCCCTCATGGCGGCGGTTCTGGTGCTGTCGGGTTGCGCGGGTTCGAGCCTCGACCAGTCCGGCGGCACCCAGCCCAGCGCCACAGTGAAGATCGGTTTACTGGTGCCGTTGTCGGGCGTCTACGCGCCGCTCGGCGAGGACATGGGCAACGGCTTCAAGCTCTACCTCGACCAGCATGGCGGCAAGCTCGGCGGGCGCACGGCCGAGGTGGTCAGCGCCGACGAGGGCGAGGGCCCGCAGACGGGCGTGCCGGCCGCGCAGAAACTGGTGACCCAGGACCAGGCCGCCGTGGTGGTCGGCGTCGTCAACTCCGCGACCGCGCTGGGCCTGCGGGACTTCTTCCACGAGTCCAAGAAGCCGCTGCTGGTGGCCAACGCCGGCGCGAACGACATCACCGGCGCCCGCAAGTCCGAGTACGTGTGGCGCACCAGCTTCGCCAACGGCAAGGTCTCGGCGGCGCTCGGTTCCGCCGTGGCCAAGGAGGCCAAGGGCGGCGTCTACCTCATCGCCGCCGACTACGCCGCGGGCCGGGAGATGGTCGCGGGGTTCCGCAAGACGTTCGAGGCGGCGGGCGGCAAGGTCGCGGGGGAGAAGTACACCCCCT
Organism: Nonomuraea rosea; assembly: GCF_039539705.1. Classification (NCBI taxonomy): domain Bacteria; kingdom Bacillati; phylum Actinomycetota; class Actinomycetes; order Streptosporangiales; family Streptosporangiaceae; genus Nonomuraea; species Nonomuraea rosea. The sequence goes on from NZ_BAABDQ010000032.1 coordinate 57,433, forward strand.
TCGGCAAGACCCAGGACTTCCAGCCCTTCCTGTCGGCGATCCGCGGCTCCGGCGCCAAGGCCGTCTACAGCTTCTACGCCGGCGCCGAGGCCGTGAGCTTCGTCAAGCAGTACCAGCAGTTCGGGCTGGCCGGCGGCACGCCTCTCTACGGCACCGGGTTCCTCACCGAGGGCGGCGTGCTGGACGCGCAGGGAGAGGCCGCGGTGGGCGTGAAGACGTCGCTCCACTACTCCACCGAGCTGGACACCCCGCGCAACAAGGAGTTCGTGGCCGCCTATCGCAAGGCGTACGACGAGGCGCCGACGGTGTACGCGGTGCAGGCGTACGACGCCGCGGCGGTGCTGGACAAGGCGATCGCCGGAGCCCCGGGCGGCGGCGGCGCGGAGCTGGTCAAGGCGCTGGGCGGGGTCGGCCCCGTCGACAGCCCCCGCGGCCAATGGAGCTTCGACGCCGATCACGACGCCCAGCAGAAGTACTACCTGCGCGAGGTCCGCTCCAGCGGCGGCACGGTCGTCAACGCCGTCCTCAGCGAGCTGAGCTGATGGCCGTCTACCTCGTGAGCGTGCTCAACGGCCTGGCCATGGGCTCGTTGCTGTTCGCCATCGCGCTGGGGCTGTCGCTGGTCTTCGGCATGATGGACGTGCTCAACCTCGCCCACGGAGCGGTCTACCTGGTCGGCGCCTACATCGCGGTGGCGCTCGGCGCCGACGGCGCGAGCCCGGCGGCCTTCGTCCTGGCGGTGCTGCTGGCCGCCGGGGCGGGAGCCCTGCTCGGCGGCCTGCTCGCGGGCCTGACCAGGGCCACGCCGCGCCACCTCGACCAGGCCCTGCTCACCCTCGGCGTCTCACTCGTCGTCGCCGAGACGCTGTCGGCGCTCTTCGGCAACGACGTGCACTCCATCGCCGCGCCCGCGCCGGTGGCCGGAAGCGTCACCGTCTTCGGCGAGACCTATCCGGTCTACCGGCTGCTGGTGATCGGCTTCGGGCTGGTGCTGGCCGCGGGCGTGTACGCGCTGGTCGAGCGGAGCCGGCTCGGTTCGCTGATCCGCGCCACCGTCGCCGATCGCGGCATGGTCGCGGCGCTGGGCGTCAACACCGGCAGAGTGCTCCTCGGCGTCTTCGCCGCGGGGGCCGGGCTCGCGGCCGTCGGCGGCGTGCTGGCCGGCCCCATCCTGGGCGCGCAGCCGGGCCTGGACGAGAAGGTGCTGCTGCTGGCGCTGGTCGTGGTGGTGATCGGCGGGCTGGGATCGGTCCGGGGCGCGCTGCTCGGCGCGGTGCTGATCGGGCAGGTCCAGGCGCTGGGCACCGCGCTGCTGCCGGAGTACGCGTCCTTCCTGATCTTCGGGGCGATGGGTCTGGTGCTCCTGCTCCGCCCGGCCGGCCTGCTGCCGGCGCGCGCGGCGGTACCCGCGTGAAGGCCGCGTACCGGACCATGACGTCAGACGCCGACCAGACGGGGACAGCGGAGGCCGGGCGGCCGGCCGCGCGCAAGGCGCTCGTGATCGTGCCGGTGCTGGTGCTGCTCACGGCCGCGCCGCTGGTGCTGGGCGCGTACCCGGTGTCGACCATGACGCGCATGCTCGCCTTCGCCGTCCTGGTGCTCAGCGTGGACCTGCTGACCGGCGTCACGGGGCTGCCCACGCTGGGGCAGGCGGCCTACTTCGGCGCCGGCGCCTACACCGCCGCGCTGGTCGGCATCCACCTCACCTCCGACGCGTTCGCGCAGGTGGTGGCGGGCCTGGCCGCGGGCCTGGTCACCGCCGCGCTCACCGGCTGGGTGACGGTACGCGCCAGAGGCATCGTCTTCCTCATGCTCACGCTCGCCATCGGCGAGTCGGTGCACCAGGTGGCCGAGACCTGGCCGGTCGTGGGCGCGAGCAACGGCCTGGCGGGCATGCCGCCGATCAGCCTGTTCGGCGGCCCGCCGCTGACCGCCGCCGGGTTCGTCTACTGGTGGGTGCTGGCGGTCGCGGTCATCGTGTTCGCCGGGGTCGCCCTGGTCGTGCGCTCCCCGTACGGGCGGACGCTGCGCGGCGTCCGTGACAACGAGCCGCGGCTGCGGGCGCTCGGCTACCGCCCGGCCCTGGCCAGGTACGGCGTGTTCTGCCTGGCCGGAGCGGTGGCGGGGACGGGCGGGGCACTGTGGGCGGCGCACGCCCGGTTCGTCTCGCCGGGCGACCTGGGGTTCGAGGTCGCGGCGCTGGCCCTGCTCAGCGTGGTCATCGGCGGGGCGGGCAGCCTGTGGGGCCCCTGTCTGGGCGCGGCCCTGGTGCTGCTCGTCCGGGACAACCTGTCCGCGTCCATCGGCGGGCACGGCCCGCTCGTGCTGGGCCTGGTCTTCGTGGCGGTCGTCTTCCTGCTGCCGCGTGGTATCGCGGGCCTGCGCGCCGGGATCCGCCGCAAGAAGGAGAAACTCTCGTGACGCCCCTGCTGGAGCTGCGCGGCCTCACGCACGCCTACGGCTCGCTGCGGGCGGTCGACGAGGTGGACCTGACGGTGCTGCCCGGCGAGCGGCACGCCCTCATCGGGCCGAACGGGGCCGGCAAGTCGACGCTGTTCGCCACCGTGGCCGGGACGCTGCGGGCCACCGCGGGAAGCGTGCTGTTCGACGGCCAGGACATCACCGCGCTGCCGGAGTCCGGGCGGGCCCGGCGTGGCCTGCTGCGCACGTACCAGCACGCCAGCCTGTTCCTGAACTGCTCGGTGCTGGACAACGTCGCCCTCGCCGTCCAGCGCGTCGATCGGGTGGCGCATCGCTTCGACCGGGCCGCGCGCCGCTTCGCCCGTACCGAGGCCAGGGCCCGCGAACACCTGGAAGCGGTCGGGCTGGCCGGGCGCGCGGCCGACCTCGCCACCGCGCTCTCGCACGGCGAGCGCAGGCAGCTGGAGGTGGCGATGGTGCTGGCCGCGCAGCCGGCGCTGGTGATGTTCGACGAGCCCACCGCCGGCATGTCCGCCGCCGAGACCGAACGCTTCGCCGGCCTCGTCGAACAACTGCCGGACAGCCTGACCCTGCTCATCGTCGAACACGACCTGGACGTGGTGTTCCGCCTGGCCGACCGGGTCACCGTCCTGCATCTCGGGAAGGTCCTGGCCTCCGGGCCGCCTGAGCAGATCAGGGCCGACGACGCGGTGCGGAGCGCCTACCTCGGCGCCGCCAGGACCGACGACCTCTTCACCGGAGACTCCCGATGACGGACGTGCTCACCGTACGCGACCTGCGCGCCGGCTACGACGGCGGCACCGTGCTCGACGGCGTCGACCTGACCGTGCCCGAAGGCGGCGTCGTGGCGCTGCTCGGCCGCAACGGCGCCGGCAAGACCACGCTCGTCCACACCGTCATGGGCCTGCTCAAGCCCTACTCGGGCAGCATCAGGGTAGGCGACCGCGACCTGGCCGGCGCCGCCCCGCACACCGTCGCCCGCAGCGGCGTGGCCATCGTGCCGCAGGGCCGCCGCGTGTTCGCTCCCCTCACCGTGGAGGAGAACCTGCGTCTCGCCGCGGGCCGGGACCGCGCCGGCCGGGCCTGGACGGTGCGGCGCGTCTACGAGCTGATGCCCCGGCTCGCCGAACGCCGCGGCCACCGCGGCGACCAGCTGTCCGGCGGCGAACAGCAGATGCTCGCCATCGGCCGGGCCCTGCTGCGCAATCCCCGCCTGCTCCTGCTGGACGAGCCGTCCGACGGTCTCGCGCCCGCCGTCGTGGACGACGTCGCCGTCCTGCTCGAAGGGCTGCGCGGGGAGGGCATCGCGGCCCTGCTCGTGGAGCAGGACCTCCACCTGGCCTTCCGGCTGGCCGGCGAGGTGGCGGTCATGCGGAAGGGACAGATCGTGCACCGCGCTCCGACCTCCGAGTTCCGCGCCGACCGCGCGCGGGCCCACGCGCTCCTCGGCGTCGGCTGACCCGGCTCGGGGCGTTGGGATAGCGTGCGGCGATGAGCTTCCGGCTGGCGGCGTACGCCGTGTGCATCGAGGACGGACGGGTGCTGCTCGCCCTTTACGCAGGACGGAAGGGCGAGCCGCAGTGGACTCTTCCCGGCGGGAAGGTCGAGCACGGGGAGGATCCGTTCGACGCGGTCATCAGGGAGGTCGCCGAGGAGACCGGCTGCGACGGGGTGGTCGAACGCCTGCTGGGCGTGGATTCGCGGCTGATCCCCGCGGCCGACCGCCTGCCCGGGCCGGCCGAGCACCAGAACGTCGGCATCTTCTACCAGGTCCGCATCACCGGCGGCGTCCTCCGGCCCGAGCCGAACGGCCAGACCGCCGAATCGGCCTGGACCCCGATCGCCGACGTCGCGGGCCTCCGCCGATCATCGCTGGTCGATGTCGGCCTCGATCTGGCGCGGACCCTTCCGGCGACCGGCCACGTGAACGGGGTCCCGGTCGGCGGCTTGATCCAGCACTGAGCGGCTTCGTCAGGGGCGGCGAGCGGACAGGCTCGCGCCGCACTCTTGACTGCGCTGGTCAGATCGACTAGACCACAGGGAGCCCCAGCGATCATCACGCAGCGGAGGACCTGATGTCCGGCAGAGCGTTGGTACGACTCGCGGCCCGCGCCGCGTTATCCGCAGTCACGGCCGGCTCACTGATCGCGATCGGTGCGATGCCGGCCGCGTCGTCCGCGTCGGTGGGCGGATCGGCGGGCGGATCGGCGGGCGGATCGGTGGGCGCGGACAAGCCGCCGCGAACGACCAAGGGGCCGTGCCAGTACACCGAGACCCCCGACGATCCGGCCGTGCGGAAGGTGCCGCTGCCGCCGGACCCGCGCCGCACCCCCTCGCGTCCGGTCTCCGCGGTGCTCAAGACCAACCACGGCGACATCGGGCTCACCCTCGACCCGGCCAAGGCGCCGTGCACGGTGCAGAGCTTCGTGCACCTGATCCGGCACCGGTTCTACGACGCCACGTCGTGCCACCGGCTCACCGCGTACGACCGGCTGAAGGTGCTGCAGTGCGGCGACCCGAGTTTCACCGGCGAGGGCGGGCCTGGCTACCGGTACAAGGACGAGCTGCCCGCTGATCTGCCGCCGTGGCCGGGCGATCCGACCGGGGTGCGTAAGACGTACCAGCGCGGGGTGCTGGCCATGGCCAACGCCGGCCCCGACACCAACGGCAGCCAGTTCTTCCTCGTCTACGGTGATTCCGGGCTGGCGCCCAACTACACGATCTTCGGCACGGTGGACGCCGCGGGGCTCGCCGCGCTCGACCGCATCGCCGCCGGCGGCATCCAGCCGGTTCCGGACGGTCCCACTCCTCCGGTGGACGGCAAGCCCGTCCTCCCGGCCGACATCCGGGACGCCGAGGTGTGCCGCAGGTAGGCCAGTGCAGGGAGGCCTGGCCGGCGCGGGAACGACGGCGCCGGCCGGGCGGCGCGGTGCGCCGAGGCCCGTGGCTAGCGTTCGCTTCGTAGCAGGCGTACCGCTTCGAGGGCCAGGGACAGGTCCACGATGTCACGCGGCCGCGCGAGCGAGCGTCCGGTGAGCTGCTCGATCCTGCGCACCCGGTTGATGATCGTGTTGCGGTGGCAGAAGAGCCGTCCCGCGGCCCTGGCGGCGGAGCCGTCGCAGGCGAGCCACGTCTCCAGCGTCGTCAGCAGGGTGTCCCGGTCGGCGGGGTCGAGCGCGAGCAGCCGCCCGAGCGCGCCGTCCACGAGGTGGCCGGTGACGTCCGGCTGGCTGATCATCAGCACGGCCGGGACCCGCTCGTCCAGCCGGGCGATCTCCGGCCCGCCGTCCATGCAGGTCCGCATGGCCAGGGAGGCGAGGTCGTGGGCGGTCCGCAGCTGGTCCAGGCCGTCCACGACCGGGCTCACGCCCGCCACGCCGCTGACGATGAGGCTGAGCTGCTGGCACAGCTCGTCCAGCGTGGCCCCGCCGAGCGCGACCACGGCGACCTCGTGTCCCGGGCGCATCCGCCACAGCAGCCGCATGGCACCCAGGGTCGCGGGCAGCCGCACGTCGTCGTGGTGGCGCAGGCGGGGGAAGCGCACGGTGACGACGGCGTAGCGGCCCCGTTCCGGCAGGTCGAGCGCCGCGGCGGCGGCCCGGACGATCCCGGTGTCGGCGGTGCCGTCGAGCAGCGCGTCGAGGAGGGCGTTGACCCGCTCCTGGCTGCGGCCGAGGATCTCCTGCTCGCGCCTGCTGTAGATGTCGCAGGCCACCATGGACTGCCGGTCGATCGCGTGCCACACGTGGCTGGCCGCGCGCACCAGGACGGCCAGCCGTTCCGGGCGCTCCCGCTCCATGTGGTCCACGATCGCCGACCAGGTGACCTGGCCGGCCAGGCGGTACATGCGTAACAGGGAATCCAGCGGCACCCCCTGCTCGCCCCGTCGCTGCGCCATGGCCGCGGTGAAGGCCAGGTCGCGCCGCTCCGAGGGCTTCTGCAGGATCGCGGTCAGGCCCAGGCGCACGCCTTCGAGGGTGCTCTTCCAGTGCTCGTCATAGGGCACGCAGGAGCAGTACACCATGTCGCCGCCACGCGTCCGGCTGACCAGTTCGTCCGTGAGCTCGGTCAGGCGTTCGAGCAGGGCACTGGCCGCGGTGCGCAGCGTCTGGCGGACGTCCTCGTCCACGACGGTAGGGGGACGCATCCCACGAGGCTGCCATCTTCGCTCGCTCTAGAACAAGGCTCTGTAGCGTTTTGTGATCTGTCGTTGTGCGGCTGCACAACAAGCCCCCGGCCGGGATGGGCAGCACGCCTGACTTCACCGCGGCATCTGGACGACAGTGCACGTCAGCGGTTTGGGTGAGCCGACATGGGGTCATGTGAGGACATCGAATGGCGGAGCTGACTGTCGGCGATCTCGTGGTGGACTACGGTCCCGTCCGGGCTCTGGACGGGGTCTCCATGCGCGTTCCGTCCGGCGCGGTCGTGGCCGTGCTCGGCGCGAACGGCGCGGGGAAGACGACACTGCTGCGCGCGGTGTCGGGAACGCTCCGATTCCAGCGTGGCCGGGTGGTCCGGGGCGAGATCGGCCTCGACGGCACGCGCGTCGACGGGATGCCCGCCGCGGCCGTGGTGCGGCGGGGCGTCACGCACGTGCCCGAGGGCCGCCGCGTGTTCGCCCGCATGACGGTGGAGGAGAACCTGCGCGCGGGCGGCCTCGGCACTCCCCGCAGGGCCGCGAGCCGGGCCAGGGGACGGGTGCGCGAGCTGTTCCCGGTCCTGGCCGAGCGCGCCCACCAGCGCGCGGGGCTGCTGTCGGGCGGCGAGCAGCAGATGCTGGCCATCGGCAGGGCGCTGATGGCCGAGCCGTCGGTCCTGCTGCTCGACGAGCCGACGCTCGGCCTGGCGCCGCAGATGGCGGCCAAAATTGCCGCGACGATCAGGGCGATCAACGAGGCGGGCACCTCGGTGCTGCTCGTCGAGCAGAACGTCGCCGCGGCGCTGTCGCTGGCGTCGTACGCGTACGTGCTGGAAGTCGGCTCCGTCGCGCTGGAGGGACCCGCGGCCACGCTCGCGGACAGCGACGAGGTCAGGCGCCGTTACCTGGGCGTCGGCGAGGAGTCGCCGGCGCCGGTGGCCAGGGCCGGATTGTCGAGGTGGTCGGCATGAGCACGACATACCAACTGGACGGTATGCCGGTACTCGAAGTCCGGGACGTGACGGTCCGGTTCGCGGGCCTGACGGCGCTCGACGGCGTCAGCTTCACGGTCGGGCCCGGCACCGTGCACGCGATCATCGGGCCCAACGGAGCCGGCAAGTCCACCTGCTTCAACGTGCTGTCCGGGGTCTACAAAGCCACCTCGGGCAGCGTCCGGTTCGGCCAGGACGAGCTCACCGCCCTGCGTCCGCACGAGGTGGCGGCGCTCGGCGTCGCGCGCACCTTCCAGAACATCGCGCTGTCGCCCCGCCTCCCGGTACGCGACAACCTGCTGCTGAGCCGCCACCGGCTCACCCGCGCCGGCTTCGTGTCGGCCGGGCTCGGCCTGCCCCGAGCCCGGCGCGAGGAGCGCGCCCACGCCGCCAGGGTGGCCGAGATCGCCGAGTTCGTGGGGATCGCCGGACTGCTGGCCACGCCGGTCGGCCTGCTCCCGTACGGCGTGCAGAAACGGGTGGAGCTGGCCAGGGCGCTGGCCATGGAGCCCCGGCTGCTCCTGCTGGACGAGCCGGTCGCCGGGATGAACAGCGGCGAGCGGGTGGAGCTGGCCGAGCTGATCCTGTCGGTCAAGGAAAGCCTGGGGATCTCCATCCTCCTGGTCGAGCACGACATGGGGATGGTCATGCGGCTGGCCGACCGGGTCACCGTCCTGGACTTCGGCCGCCGCATCGCCGACGGCTCGCCCGCCGAGGTGCAGAACGACCCCAAGGTCATCGGCGCGTACCTGGGCACAGAGGAGGTCGTGTGATCACGTTCTTGGAGCTTCTCGTCAACGGGATCTCCATCGGGGCCGTCTACGCGCTGATCGCGCTCGGCTTCGTCGTCATCTTCAAGGCGACGGAGGTGGTCAACTTCGCGCACGCCTCGCTGCTGCTGGCCGGCGGCTACGTGGTGGCACGGCTGCACGCCTACGTCGGTTTCTGGCTCGCCCTGCTGATCGGCATCGCCGCAGCGGCGCTCATCGGCGCGCTGGTGGAGTTCCTGGTGATCCGCCGGTCCAAGGCGGGCTCGCACAGCGTGCTGGCCATCGTGACCATCGGCGTGGACATCGTGCTGACCACCGAGCTCACCCGGCGGATCGGCACCGAGGTGCTGGCCATGGGCGACCCGTGGGAGTCGCGGGTGCTGCACATCGGGGGGATCACGATCGCCGAGACCAGGATCGTCGCGCTGGTCGCCGCCGGCGCGCTGATCGCGGCCTTCCTGCTGGCGTTCAAGTTCACCGGCTGGGGAGTGGCGATGCGGGCCACCGCCGAGGACCCCGAGACCGCCGCCCTCATGGGGGTGCGGCTGGGGCGCATCTCGCTCAGCGCCTGGGCGGTGGCCGGCGCCCTGGCGGCGGTGGCCGCGCTGTTCCTGTGCGTCTTCCCCACGCCGGGCCTGGATCGCAGCTCCTCGCTGGCGGCGCTCAAGGCCTTTCCCGCCGCCATCCTCGGCGGCCTCGACTCCACCACCGGCGCCCTGGTCGGCGGCCTCATCGTGGGCGTCACCGAGGCGCTCATGACCGGCTACCAGAACGACCTGTCCTTCCTGGGCAGAGGGATCGGCGACGTCGCGCCGTTCCTGATCATGATCGTCGTCCTGCTGCTGCGGCCCGCGGGCCTGTTCGGCACCAAGGAGCTGGCCCGTGTCTGAGCTCTCCTTGCCGAAGATCATCGGCCTGCTCGCCGTCCTGCTCGCCTTCGTGGCCGTCCCCTTCTACCTGGAGGGCTTCTGGCTGCAGGCCGGCCTGTTCGCCATGTCGGCCGCGATCGGCGCGATCGGCATCAACCTGCTGACCGGAGCCACCGGGCAGCTGTCGATGGGACACGCGTTCTTCCTGGCCGTGGGCGCCTACGCCTACGTCTACTTCGCCGCCGAGCCCACCCGCACGCTGGACGGCCTGGGCCTGCCCGCGCCGCTGGCCGCCGTGCTCGCCGTCGCGGTCGCCGGGGTGGCCGGCGGGCTGTTCAGCCCGATCGCCGGCCGGCTCAAGGGCGCCTACCTGGGCATCGCCACCCTGGCGCTGATCTTCGGCGGGCAGCACCTGCTGTTCAACGCCGAGCCGGTGACGGGCGGGTTCAACGGCAGGGCCGTGCCCGCCATGGAGATCTTCGGCTTCGCCTTCGCCGACACACCGGAACTGGTCATCGCGAACGTGCCGTTCGGGGCGCTGGAGCGGCTGTGGTTCCTGGGCGGGCTGGTGCTGCTCGCGGCGGCGCTCTTCGCCCGGGGGGTGCTGCGCGGTCGTCCGGGGCGGGCCATGAACACCATCCGCGACCACGAGATCGCGGCCGGGGTGATGGGCGTGCCCGTCACCCGCTACCGGGCCGGGGTGTTCGTGCTGTCGTCCATGTACGGCGGGCTCGCGGGCGTGCTGCTCGCCCTGGTCTTCCAGCGGACCGTGCCCGACTACTTCGGCATCCTGCTCTCCCTCGACTACCTCGCGATGATCGTGATCGGCGGGCTCGGGTCGGTGGGCGGCGCGGTCATCGGCGCCGTCTTCGTCTCGCTGCTGCCGCAGCTGCTCACCCGCTACAGCGACGCCATCCCGCTGGTGGCCGCGCCGGGCTCGGCCGGGGTCTCCCCTTCCGAGGCCGCCCGCCTCCTGTACGGCGCGGTCGTGGTCACCGTCGTCCTCTTCCTCCCGGGCGGCCTGCTCGGGCTGCTCCGTTCGCTCCGCCTGAGGCTCACCCGCCTCCGGTTCTCCTTATCACCCGCACCGTCCCCCGACACCAGGAGCTCACATGTCCCGTAACCGCACGGCCGCCCTGGCCGCGCTCGTGGCGCTGGGGCTGGCCGCCAGCGCCTGTGCCAGCGACAAGGCCACCGGCGGCGCGTCCGCGCCCGCCACCGCCGCCGGTGACGGCGTCAAGACCGGCCCAGGCGTGAGCGCCGGCACGATCGGCCTCAGCCTCCTCACCGACCTGACCGGCCCCTACGCCTCGCTCGGCAAGAGTCTCACCCAGGCGCAGCAGCTCTACTTCGAGCAGGTCAACCAGGCCGGCGGGATCTGCGGGCGCAAGATCGAGACCATCGTGCGCGACCACGGCTACGACGCGCAGAAGGCGATGGCCGCCTACGCCGAGGTCGCGCCGAAGACGGCCGCGATCCCGCAGTTCATCGGCTCGCCGATGGTGACCGCGCTGAAGGACAAGATCACCGCGGACAAGATCCTCACTCTTCCCATGGCGTGGGCGACCGGCCTGCTCGGCAGCGAGGCCATCCAGGTCACCGGCACCACGTACGACGTGGACATGGTCAACGGCGTCGACTTCCTGACGAAGGAGAAGGGCATCAAGGCCGGTGACAAGATCGGTCACCTGTACTTCGAGGGAGACTACGGCGAGAGCGCCCTCGCCGGGTCCAAGTACGCCTCCGGCAAGCTCGGGCTCTCCCTCGTCGAGCAGAAGATCAAGGCGACGGACCAGGACATGACCGCCCAGGTGGCGGCGTTCAAGAAGGCGGGGGTCAAGGCCGTGCTGGTCTCGGTCGGCCCGCGCCAGGCCGCCTCGCTGGTGGGCGTCGCCCTGGCGGGCGGGATGGACGTGCCCTTCGTGGGCAGCAACTCCGCCTACAGCCCGCAACTGCTGCAGACCCCGGCGGCGCCCGCGCTGCTGAAGGACTTCTACTACGTGACCGCTGGCGCCCCGATCAGCGCGCCGCTGCCCGCGTACCAGAAGCTCATCACCGACTACCAGGCCAAGTACAGCGGCCAGCCCCTCGACAGCGGCGTGGCGGCCGGATGGACCGCGGCCATCATCGTCGGCGACGCGCTGCGCAAGGCGTGTGAGGCCAAGGACCTCAGCCGGGAGGGCATCATCGCGGCCCACCGGGCGCAGAAGGCCTGGGAGGCCGGGCTGGGCGGGACCCCCATGGACTTCAGCGTCTACGACCAGCCCGCCTCGCGTTCCTCCTACATCGTCAAGCCGGACAAGAAGGCCGTCGGCGGCGCGACGATCTTCAAGGAAGCGGCCGTGTCCGACCTGGCCAAGGAGTACTCCGTGCCACCGGCCGGCTGATCGTGGCCGCCTTGCTGGAGGTCGGCGGGCTCACCGTGCGGTTCGGCGGGGTCGCCGCCCTGTCGGGCGTCGATCTCGCCGTCCGCGAGGGTGAGCTTCTCGGGGTCATCGGGCCGAACGGCGCGGGCAAGAGCACCTTGTTCGACTGCCTGACCCGGCGGTGCGGGCCGCAGGAAGGCTCGATACGCCTGGGCGGGGAGGATCTCACCCGGCTGCCCGCCCACCTCGTGGCCGATCGCGGCATCGCTCGCACGTTCCAGAACACGGCCCTGTTCCCCGGCCTGTCGGTGCGCGAGAACGTCATGACCGGCGCGCACCGGCACGGCCGGGCGGGGTTCTGGGCCGCGGCGCTGGGGCGGGCCTCGGGCGAGGAGCGGCGGCTGCGGGCCGTGGCCGACGCGTTGCTGGACAGGTTCGGCCTGGCGGAGCATGCCGACCATCCGGCCGGCGGCCTGCCGTACGGGCTGACGAAGCTGGTCGAGATCGCGCGGGCACTGGCGTCCGGCCCGCGGCTGCTGCTGCTCGACGAGCCCGCGAGCGGGCTGGCCCCCGGGGAGGTGCCGGCGCTCGCGGACCTGATCGGGCAGCTCCACCGCGAACGAGGCGTCACGATCATCGTCGTGGAGCACCACATGGAGTTCGTTCTCGCGCTGTGCCGCCGGATCGTCTGCCTTGAGCTGGGCCGCAAGATCGCCGACGGCCCGGCCGGCGCGGTGCGGCAGGATCCGGCCGTCATCGCCGCCCGCTTGGGGGTGGTCCGGTGAGCGGCCTCAACGTGCGGGGGCTGCGGGCCGGCTACGGCGCGGCCCGGGTGCTGCACGGCGTCGACCTGGCCGCGGGGGACAACGAGATCGTCGTGCTGCTCGGGCCGAACGGCGCGGGCAAGACCACGCTGCTGCGGGCGCTGTCCGGGCTGGTCGGCGGGCGTGGGACGGCCACACTCGACGGGGTCGCGCTGCTCGGGCGCGCGCCCGACGAGATCGCCAGGCTCGGCGTCGCCCATGTCACCCAGGAGGGCGGCACGTTCGGGCCGCTCACCGTGGAGGAGAACCTGCGGGTCGGCGCGCATGCCCGCCCCTGGCCGCGCCGCGGCGTCGGCGAGGACATGGCGCGGGTGTTCACCTACTTCCCCGTGCTCCAGGCGCACCTGGGCCGGCCCGCCGGCACCCTGAGCGGGGGAGAGCAGCGGATGCTGGCCATCGGCCGGGCGCTGGTGGCCAGGCCGCGGCTGCTGCTCCTGGACGAGCCGACCCGCGGCCTGGCGCCGCAGGCCAGGAGCCGGCTGTTCGGCACCATCCACGCCATCAACAGGCACGAGGGAACCATCATGATCATCGTCGAGCACAACGTGGCGGCGGCGCTGGAGGTGGCGCACCGGGCCTACCTCGTCGAGTCGGGCCGGATCGCCGACCTGCGGGCCCGCCGGGGGTGGTGACCGGATGTTCGTGCAGCAGCTGCTGGAAGGGCTGGGAGCGGGCGCGGGATACGCCGCCCTCGCGCTGGCCCTGGTGCTGACCTACCGGTTCACCGGGATCGTGAACTTCGCGCAGGGCGAGCTGGCCATGCTCGCCACCTACGTGGCCTGGCAGCTGGTCGACTCCGGCATGCCCTACTGGGTGGCGCTGCCCGTCACCGTCGCCATCGCGTTCCTGGCCGGAGTCGTGACCGAGCGGGCCGTCATCCGGCAGGCGGAGAAGGGCGCGGGCGAGGCCGCGCTCGTGGTGACGACGATCGGCCTGTACGTCATGGTGAACGCGATCGCCGCGCTCGTGTGGACCTCGGCCCTGCGCGCCTTTCCCAGCCCCTTCCCCGACGGCCCGGCCGGGACCTCCGCGCTCCTGGCCGCGGGCGTCGCCGGGCTGGTGCTCGGCGCGGTCGCCCTGACGGTCCGCCACACCGGACTCGGCCTGGTGATGCGGGCCGTCGCCGCGGACCCGCGCTCGGCCCGGCTGTCGGGGGTCCGGGTCGGGCGCGTCCTGGCCCTGGGCTGGGGCGCGGCCTCCGCCATCGGCGCGGTCTCCGGCGTCCTGCTCGCCCCGATCCTCTTCCTGGAGCCCACCATGATGACCGGTGTCCTGGTCTACTCCTTCGCCGCCGCCACGCTCGGCGGCTTCGACAGCGCTCTGGGCGCGGTCGCCGGCGGGCTGATCGTCGGCGTCACCGAGACCCTGACGGGCACGTACCTCGGCTTCGTCGGGGCGGACCTGAAGATCGCGGTGCCGCTGGTGCTCATCGTCGCCGTGCTGCTCCTGCGGCCGCAGGGCCTGTTCGGCTCGGCGCCCGTGGAGCGGGCGTGAACACGATCGCGGCCGGTCACCGCCGGCTGCCGGTCGGGCAGGTGGCCGGCGACCGCCGGCAGATGTGGCCGGCGGGCGGCCTGCGGCGCGCCGGGCTGGGCGCTCTGACGGCGGCCGCCGTGGCGCTGCCGTTCGTGCTGCCGCCGTACCTGCTGTTCCAGGCCACTCTCGTGCTGGTCTACGCCATCGCGCTGCTCGGCCTGGACCTGGTGGTCGGGCACAGCGGGCAGATCTCCCTGGGCCACGGCGCGTTCTTCGGCGTCGGCGCCTACACGGCGGCCGTCCTGATCGCCCGGCTCGGCCTGCCGTACCCGCTGACCCTGCCGGTCGTGGCGCTGCTCACCTTCGCGCTCGGCTGGGCGGCGGGGCTGCCCGCGCTCCGGCTGCGCGGCCTCTACCTGGCCATGGTGACCTTCGCGGTCGCCGTCGTGCTGCCGCCGCTGCTCAAGCGCTTCCCGTCGATCACCGGCGGGGCGATGGGGCTGTCCGTGCCGGCTCCGCGGGCGCCCGTGCTGGACGACGACCAGTGGCTCTACCTCCTCGTGCTCGCGGTGGCCGTCGTCGCGTTCGCCGGGATCCGCAACCTGACGGCCTCGCGCGGCGGGCGGGCGCTCACCGCGATCAGGGAGCACCGGGCGGCGGCCGAGGTGCTCGGCATGCGCCCCGCCACCCACATGACGCACGCCTTCGCCTGGAGCGCCATGTACGCGGGCACGGCGGGCGCCCTCTACACCTGGACGACCGGCTTCGTCTCCCCGGACTCCTTCACCCTCAGCCTGTCCATCACGCTGCTCGCCGGGGTGGTCATCGGCGGCCCGGCCACGCTGGCCGGGCCGCTGCTCGGCGCGTTCGTCGTGATGGGCGTGCCCGTCGTGGCCCAGGAGCTCAACCCCGCGGCCCCCGGCATCGTCTCCGGCCTGCTGATCGTCCTGGTCATCCGGGCCGCGCCGACCGGGCTCACCGGCCTGCTGCGCAAGGCCGCCTGGGGCGTGGCCGGGAGGCGATCATGAGAGGCGCGGCCTGGCCGGTCGCCAGATGTCTCGCCGCGCTGCTCGTTCTTCTGGTGCCGGGCTGCCGCCTTTCCGCCGGCGAGGTCGTGCTCTCCGGCGGCTGCGCGGGGCAGGTGGCCACCGGGATCACCTCCGGCGCCGTCAAGGTCGGCGGCATCTATCCGCTGTCCGGGCCCGCTTCCGCCTACGCGGCGGTCGCTCAGGGCGTCCGCGCCCACTTCGACCACGTCAACGCGCGCGGCGGCGTGCACGGGCGGCGCATCGAGTTCCTCGTCCGCGACGACGCCTACCAGCCCGCCCGCGCGGTCGAGGAGGCCCGCAGGCTGGTGCTGCACGACCGGGCGTTCGCGCTGTTCCAGACGCTCGGCACCCCCTCGACGGCCGCGGTGCGCGAGTACGCCGACCGCTGGGGGGTGCCGCAGGCGTTCGTCGCCACCGGCGCCACCCAGTGGGGCAGCGACGCCACGCGCCCCTGGACGATCGGCTTCCAGCCCAGCTACGTCGCCGAGGCCCGCGTCTACGCCCGCTACCTGGCCGAGGCCAGGCCCGATGCCAGGGTCGCGGTGCTGTACCAGAACGACGACTTCGGCCACGACCTGCTCGACGGGTTCCGCCGGGCGATCGCCGGCACGTCGGTGCGGATCGTGGCCGCGCTGAGCTACGAGGTGACCGACCCGAGCGTGCAGGGCCAGCTGGCCAACCTCGCCGCCTCCGAGGCCGACGTCCTGCTCGACGTCAGCACGCCGAAGTTCGCCGCCCAGGCGCTGGCCGCCGACGCGGCCATGACCGGCTGGAACCCGCTGCACATCGTCAACGGCGTGGCCGCCTCGCCCGCCGTCCTGAAGCCCGTCGGCTACGCGAAGGTCCAGGGCGTCGTGACGGCCGGGTTCCAGAAGGAGCCCGGGTCGCCGGACTGGGCCGACGACCCGGGCATGCACACCTACCTGGCGGCGATGGCCCGGTACGCGCCCGAGGCCGACCCGGCCGGCCAGCAGGTCGTCTTCGGCTGGACGGCGGCGCAGGCCTTCGTCAAGGTGCTCGAACGCATGCGGTGCCCGTCCAGGGAGGGGCTGCGCGACGCGATGCGCAGCCTGTCCGGCGTCGAGCTCGACCTGCTCCTGCCCGGCATCACGCTCTCCACCGGGCCCGGCGACGGATTCCCGATCGAGTCGATGCAGCTCACGCGGTTCGAGGGCGACCGCTGGGTCCGCTTCGGCCGGGTGATCGACACCCGCGCCGAGTTCGGCCCGGTCCGTCCCTGAGCCGCGGCGGCTCACCAGTCGTGGACGGTCCCGTCCTTGAGCCGGTTGAACGGCAGGTACGCCGGCACGTACGGGAAGCGCGCGGCGGCCTCCTCGTCGAGCTCCACGCCGAGCCCCGGCCGCTCACCGGGATGCAGGTAGCCCTCCGCGAAGCTGAACGACTGCCGGAACACCTCGTCGGTCGCCGCGCCGTGCTGCATGTACTCCTGGATGCCGAAGTTGTGGATCGCCAGGTCCAGGTGCAGCGCGGCGGCCATGCCGACCGGCGAGATGTCCGTCGGGCCGTGGATGCCGGACTTGATCTGGTACTGGGCGGCGAAGTCGAGCAGCTTCCGCATGGCCGTGATCCCCCCGGTGTGGGTGACGGCGGAGCGGACGTAGTCGATGAGCTGCTCGCGGATCAGGGTCTGGTAGTCCCACACGGTGTTGAAGACCTCGCCGATGGCCAGCGGGGTGGTGGTGTGCCGGCGGACCAGGCGCAGCGACTCCTGGTTCTCCGCCGGCGTGCAGTCCTCCAGCCAGAACAGGTCGTACGGCTCAAGGGCCTTGCCGAGCTTGGCGGCCTGGATGGGGGTCATCCGATGGTGGCCGTCGTGCAGCAGCGGCAGCTCGGGGCCGAACTCGTTGCGCACCGCCTCGAAGACGCCGGGCAGGTGGCGCAGGTAGGCGCGGGTGTCCCAGTCCTCCTCGGCGGGCAGCGCGGTGCGCTGGGCCGGCTCGTAGTCGTAGCGTTTGCCGTCGAGGCTGGGCTGGGCGGCCACGCCGTACACCGCGTTGATGCCCGGCACGGAGGTCTGCACCCGGATCGAGCGGTAGCCCAGCTCCAGGTGCCGGCGGATCGAGTCGAACAGCTCGGGCAGGTCCCGGCCCGAGGCGTGCCCGTACGCCATGATCCCGTTCCGGGAGGCGCCGCCGAGCAGCTGGTAGAGCGGCATCCCGGCGGCCTTGGCCTTGATGTCCCACAGCGCCACGTCCACGGCCGCGATGGCGGCCATGGTGACGGGCCCCCGCCGCCAGTACGCCGAGCGGTAGAGGAACTGCCAGGTGTCCTCGATGCGCTGCGGATCCCGCCCGATCAGCAAGGGGACGACATGGTCGGCCAGGTACGAGGCGACCGACAGCTCCCGCCCGTTGAGGGTGCCGTCGCCCAGCCCGGTGATCCCGTCATCCGTCGTGATCTTGAGGGTGACGAAGTTGCGGTCGGGGCTGGTGACGATGACGTCCGCCGCGATGATCTTCACAGAATGCCTTTCTCACGGGTGGAGGCGAGGTCGGGGGTCGTGGTCACCATTCCGCGTAGGAGCCGTCCCGATGCCGCCAGACGGGGCTGCGCCAGGCGTGTCCGCGTTTCGCGGCGGAGCGGACGGCCTGCTCGTCGACCTCGATGCCCAGGCCGGGCGCGGTGAGCCGCTCGATGTGCCCGTCCACGAAGGTCAACGGGGTCTTGTCGACGCAATAGTCCAGCACCTCGGCGCCGCGGTTGTAGTGGATGCCGATGCTCTGTTCCTGGATCAGGTAGTTCGGGGTGACGAAGCCGACCTGCAGGCAGGCCGCGAGGGCGATCGGGCCGAGCGGGCAGTGCGGGGCGAGCTGCACGTCGTACACCTCGGCGAGCGCCGCGATCTTGCGTACCTCGGTGATGCCGCCGGCGTGCGAGAGGTCCGGCTGGGCGACCGCGATGCCGGCCTGGAAGACGGGCAGGAACTCCTGGCGGCTGTAGAGCCGCTCCCCGGTCGACACCGGGATGGTGGTCGAGCGGACGAACTCGCCGATGAGGTGCGAGTTCTCCGGGACGACCGGCTCCTCCAGGAACAACGGCCGGTACGGCTCCAGCAGCGGCGCCAGGCGGCGGGCACTGGCCAGGGTGAACCGCCCGTGCAGATCGACGGCGACGTCGCGGGTGTCGCCGAGCACCTCGCGGGCGGCGGCCACCCGGGCGACCACGCCGTCCAGCTCGGCGACCGAGGCGGCCGGGCTCATCCTGCCGGAGGCGTTCATCTTCACCGCGGTGAGCCCGGCCTCGACCTGGGCGGAGATGTGGTCGCGGACCTCGCTGGGCTCGTCGCCGCCGACCCAGCCGTACACCCGGATCCGGTCACGGACCGGGCCGCCGAGCAGCTGGTGCACCGGGGCGCCGAAGTGCTTGCCGGCGATGTCCCAGAGGGCCTGGTCGAGGCCGGCCACGGCACTCGCCAGGATCGGGCCGCCCCGGTAGAACGAGCCCTTGGTCAGCAGCTGCCAGTGGTCCTCGACGCGCAGCGCGTCCCGGCCGATCAGCAGCTCCGCGAGCTGGCCGACGGCGGCCTGGACGGTCTCGGAGCGTCCCTCGCAGGTGGCCTCGCCCCACCCGGCGATCCCGGAGTCGGTCTCCACCCGGACGAAGAGCCAGCGGGGGGCGACGAGAAAGGTCTCAATGCGCGCGATGGTCGTCATGCCGGTCATCCCTTGGTCGCGCCGGCGGTGAGGCCGGAGACCACGTATTTCTGCACGAACAGGGCGATCAGCATGATTGGCAGCGTGACCACGGTGGTCGCGGCCATCAGGCCGCCCCAGTCGATGCTGGCGTAGCCGACGAAGTCGAAGATCGCCACGGGCAGGGTCTTGGTGTCCGCGTCGGAGAGCACGAGCGCGAACATGAAGTTGTTCCAGGAGAAGATGAAGGACAGGATCCCCGCGGTGGCGATCCCCGGCACGGACAACGGCAGGGTGATGCGCCGGAACGCGCCGACGTGGGTCAGCCCGTCGACCAGCGCCGCCTCCTCCAGCTCCGCCGGCAGGCTGTCGAAGTACCCCATCATGATGTAGACCACCAGCGGCAGCGAGACGAACATGTGGCTGATGATCAGCACGCCGAAGCCCCCGACCATCTTCAGGTTGGAGAAGACGTAGTACCAGGGCACCAGCAGCGAGACGCCGGGGATGACCCGGGCCATCAGCACCACCAGCGCCGACTTCTTCATGTTGAACCGGCTCATCGAGTACGCGGCCGGCAGGCCGAGGATCAGCGAGGCCACGGTGGCGGCGAACGCCACCCAGAGGCTGTTGACGATGAACTCGACGTAGTTCGCCTGCTGGAGCACCTTGGCGTAGTTGTCCATGGTGGGGGAGAAGGTCAGCGCCTTGCCCGGGTCGTAGATGTCGACGTTGGTCTTGAACGACGCGGCGACCATCCAGACCAGCGGCGCGACCAGCGAGAGCACCACGAAGACGAGCGCTGCCACCCGGAACACCCGGTACGCGGGCCGGGGCTTCATCGCTGCGCCTCCTTGCGCCGGGCGGTCAGGGCCCACATCGCCCCGATGATGATCAGGAAGAACAGGATGAGCACGGTGGAGGAGACGCCGTACTCGTTGTAGTCGAAGCTGAGGCCGTAGGCGTACACGTTGAGGGTCTCCACCTCGTGGAACGAGCCGCCGCCGCGGCCCTTGGTGGCGTAGAGGATGTCGAAGGTCTTCAGCGCGTCGATGCCGCGCAGCAGGATCGCCACGGTCAGCGTGGGCATCAGCAGCGGCAGGGTGACGTGCCGGAAGCGCTGCCAGGTGCTGGCCCCGTCGATGCGCGCCGCCTCCTGCGGCTCCTCCGACAGCGAGGTGAGCCCGGCGAGCAGGATCAGCACCACCATCGGCGTCCACTGCCACACGTCGATGAAGATCGTCGTGGGCAGGGCCGAGTGCTGGCCGGCGAGCCACGGCCACGGCCCGGCGCCGAACCAGCCGAGAAGCTGGTTGGCCAGGCCGATGTTCGGGTCGAAGATGAGCCGCCACATCATGCCGACCGCGACCGGGGTGGCGACGAGCGGCATCAGGATGGCGACCCGGACCCATCTCTGCCCCTTGAACGGCCGCCAGAGCAGCAGCGCGATCGCCATCCCGAGGACCACCTCGAACAGCAGCGCGACGACGGTGAACGTGGCGGTCCGCCCGACGGCGGGCCAGAACCGCTCGGTGTCCGTGAAGACGTCGAAATAGTTCTGGAGGCCCACGAACTCGCTCTCCGCGCGGACGGATCCCTCGGCGTCGGTCAGGCTGAGGTAGCCGGTCCAGGCCAGCGGGAACACGATCAGCGCGGCCACGAAGGTCATCGCGGGCGCGGCGAAGAGCCATTTGCGGTGGTCGTCGACCCAGCGCAGCCAGCCGGGCGTCTCGGGGGCGGTGGGGGCGCCGCGCGGCGCCTTGGTGGCGGTCATCGTTGCCATGAGGTCTCCAGAAGATGGGCGGGCCTGCGGGGTACGCGGGCCCTCGGCCCGCCTACCGCCTACTTGGCCTCGTCGTCCAGGAACTTCTGGAACATGGCGTTGGCCGTGTCCGCGGCCGCCGCGGCGTCCTTGCCGGTGATCGCGTCGACGATCGGCTGGCCGACGATCTCGCGCGCCTCGGCGACCTTCACGACCAGCGGCCGGTCATGGCCCACCCCGGCCTTGGTGCTGGCCGCGATGGCCTCCACGAGGTCCTGCGGGAAGGTCGAGGTGCTCTCGGGGTCGGCCCAGACGGAGGTCCTGGCGCCCGGCACGCCGGACTTCTGCTGGGCCAGCGTCTGCGCCTTGCCGGTGGCCCACGCGATGAACTTCCAGGCGTTGCCCGCGTTCTCCGAGCTGGTGTTGACGCCCAGCGCCCACGACGGGATGTTGTACGGCTTCGACCCGGCAGGACCGGCCGGGAACGGCGCGAAGCCGACGTTGTCCGAGACCTTGGACTTGGCCGGGTCGGTGGCGTTCTTGTACAGCGAGTTCGCCTCGGTGTAGAACGCGGCCTTGCCCTGGGTGAAGATGGCCATCGCCTCGGGCCAGCCCATGTCGGTGCTGACGTTCGCCGGTCCGGAGTCCTTGATCAGCGCGCCGTAGAAGGCGTACGCCTGCTTGGCCGCCTCGCTGCTCACCGCGGCCTTGCCGCCGCCGTCGACGAAGTCGCCGCCGAAGCTGTAGAGGAAGCTGGAGTACTGGGTGACCGCCGCCGACTTGCCGGTGCGGGCGACGAAGCCGGCGACGCCCGGCTCGGCCGTCTTGACCTTGGCGGCGGCGGCCTTCAGCTCGTCGAGGGTCTTCGGCGGGGCGCTCAGCCCGGCCTTGGCCAGCAGGTCCTTGCGGTAGTAGAGGACCTCCTGCTCGGTGATGATCGGGATGCCGACCGGCTTGCCCTCGTACGTGGTGGCCTCCACCGGGCCGGCCTGGAAGTCGCTGAAGTCCCAGGTCTTGTCGGCCTTCACCTGCTCCGACAGGTCGGCCAGGTACTTGTTCTTGGCGAAGAGCCTGCCCTCCTGCAGCGGGCGGTACATCATCACGTCGATGTCGGACGAGCCGGCGTTCAGCTTGACGTTGTACTGGTCGGAGAGCTGGTCCTCGCCGAGCTGAGTGATCTCGACCTTGAGCCCGGTCTGCTTCTCGAACTCGGGCAAAGCCTTCTTGATGTTGTCGGTCCACACGTGGTTGGCCAGGGTGACCCGGACCGTCGTGGACGCGCCGCCGTCGTCGCCACCGCCACAGGCGGACAGGCCCATGGCTACCACCACGGCTAGAGATGTACCGAGTATCGATCGACGTCGCACGTCATCTCGCCTTTCTGTCATGGCCGCCGCCCTCCGGAAGAGCGCCACACTGTCGTAACATCTGCTTAATGCCGGGATGCTAGGACAAAAAAGCTGATTTATTCAAGTGTCGACCCTCAACTGATATGCTTTATTGCGTGACTCAGTCCCCTCCAGGGAGCGCTCCCCTTCAGCACGCCCCTGTCGAGACCGGGCTGCACGCACGGGTCCTCGACCACCTCGGCACCGACATCTGCAGCGGCGAAGTGACCGCCGGTTCCGTCCTGAGCATCGAAGACCTGGTCGACCGCTATCAGGTCTCCCGTTCGGTGATCCGCGAGGTGCTGCGGGTGCTCGCGTCCATGGGGCTCATCGAGACCAGGCGCCGGGTCGGGATCATGATCCAGTCCGCCGAGGCGTGGAAGGTCTTCGATCCGCAGGTGATCCGCTGGCGGCTCGCCTCGGACGGGCGGATGGCGCAGATGCGCTCGATCACCGAGCTGCGGACCGCCGTCGAGCCGCACGCCGCCTGGCTGGCCGCCGAGCGGATCGGCAACGACGAGGCGAGCGAGCTGGTCGGGCTCGCGGGCAAGATGTGGGCCGCCGGCAAGGCCGGCGACGAGGCACGCTTCCTCGACCTGGACATCGACTTCCACCGGCGGGTGCTGGCCGCCTCCGGCAACGAGATGTTCGCGAAACTGCAGCTGATCGTCGCCGAGGTGCTGGCCGGCCGGCACCACTACCACCTGATGCCTCACTACCCGGACGAGCAGGCGTTGCAGCTGCACGCCGACGTGGCCCAGGCGATCCAGCGGCGCGACGGCGAGCGGGCCAGGAAGGCCATGGTGGGGATCATGGAGCAGGGGTTCGCCGAGATGAAGTCGATGTGGGAGCGGATCGCCGAGCCGGGGGAGGCCTGACGTGCCAAGGGTGAGAAGACCCGCTCACTGATCGAACTGGAGGAGCGATGCCGGAGACAGGTCAGGTGCGCGTGCTTCCGCTGCCGCCGGAGGAGCGGCCGTGGACGACCGGGACCCGCTCCGGGCGGCGCTGCTGCGCGCGGCCGACGAGCTGGTCGCCGGCCACCGGCTGAGCGACCGCACGTGGCGCGACCTGACCGCCCGGTATCCGACCGGGCAGATCATCGAGATCTGCCTGCTGGCCGGGGTGCTGAACTCGCTCGGCGTCCAGATCGAGGACGGATTCGCGGCGCCGGACCGGGCCGGGGGAGCGGTCACGTGATGGCGCCCGCCATCCCGTGCAGGAGCAGCGTGGTGAGGGTGTCGATGGCCTGGTCGTCGGGCAGCCGGGTGCCGGGCGGGTCGCCACCGGCCGCCTGCCAGATGTAGCAGAAGAACTCCAGCGTCGACAGCGCCGCCGAGGCCATGACGCGCGGGTCGGCGGTGCCGGTGGAGCGGCGTTCGAGGATGGCGGTGAACTCGCGCAGCTCGTCGAACTCGACGTCGCGCAACTGCCGCCAGCGCGCGAAGAACACCTGGTCGGCCATCGACGCCTGGAAGATGGCCACCATCTCGGGCAGGTGCTCGCGGTAGGAGTGCCAGTATTGGGCCACGTGCGCGCGCAGGTGGTCGTACGACAGCTCCTGGGCGTGCTCGGGGGTGCGTTGCTGCCGGGTCTCCAGGTCTTCGAGAAAGTCTCTGGCCAGCGCCTCCAGCAGGGCTTCCTTGCTGGGGAAGTAGGTGTAGAACGAGCCGGCGGAGCGGCCCGCCTCCGACGTGATGTCGGTGATCTTCGTGTTGAAGTAGCCCTTGGCGGCGAAGACGCTCCGGGCGGCGGCCTTGAGCGCGGCCTCGGTGGCGAGGGAGCGGGACTGCCGCTGGCGTGGATTGATCATCTCCATCTTGACACGACCGTACCTAATGCTGAAACTGGATTCAACTTTAGTGAATCTGAATTCAAGTTCAGAAAGGGCCTCCTATGTGGGATGTCATCGTCGCCGGCGGTGGGCCTGTCGGCCTGTTCCTGGCCGCCGAGCTGCGACTGGCCGGGGCGTCGGTCGTCGTGCTGGAGCGGCTCGAACGGCCGGATCCGGACAAGGACGAGGGAGATCGGGGCGTACAGGCCCGTACCCTGCAGACGCTGCGGCTGCGCGGGCTGCTGGACGCGGTGCTGCGGCGGGCCGGCGCGGCGGAGGGGCCGGTGTTCGCCGACTTCGCCGGGCCGCCGGGAGACGACGCGCCCGGCGATCTCCGTACGCTGGCCGAGCAGTGGACCGCCCAGCGGCTCAAGGGACATCTGGCGTTCCTGCCGCTGCTCGACGAGGACGGCGGGCTCGCCGACGTCCCCGCTCAGGCCGCGGTCTGGCAGGGGCGGCTGGAACGGGTCCTGGAGGAACGGGCGCTCGCGCTCGGCGCGGAGGTGCGCAGAGGACGGCAGGTCACGGACGTGCGCGACGACGGCGGCGGGGTCGTGGCCACTCTGGCCGGCGGGGAACAGGTGCGGGCGGCGTACCTGGTCGGCTGCGACGGCGGGCACAGCCAGGTCCGGCGCGTGTGCGGATTCGACTTCCCCGGCGCCGACGCCGCCATGCTCGCCCTGCTGGGCACCGCCGAGCTCGCCGATCCGGACGCGCTCACGCCGGGGATCCACCGGACCGGGGGCGGGCTGCTGTTCGTCGAGCCGCCTCCGGGGCAGATCGTGACGGTCGAGTTCGGGGTGCCGCAGCCCGATCGCCGTACGCCCGTGACGAGGGAGGAGTTCGAGGCCAGCCTGCGGCGGGTCAGCGGGGCCGACGTCGAGGTGATCCGCCTGTCGAAGGCCACCAGGGTGACCGACCACGCCCGGCAGGTCAGCGCGTACCGGCGGGGGCGGGTGCTGCTGGCGGGCGATGCGGCCCACGTGCACTCTCCCATGGGCGGTCAGGGCCTCAACCTCGGGCTGCAGGACGCTGCCAACCTCGGCTGGAAGCTCGGGCTCGTCGCCGCCGGGCTGGTCCCCGAGACGCTGCTCGACAGCTACACGGCCGAACGCCATCCGATCGGCGCGACGGTGCTCCGCAACACCAAGGCGCAGACGGCGTTGCTGCGTCCCGACCCGCATTCCAGCGCCCTGCGCGAGCTCGTCGCCGAGATCATCGAGCACCCTCAGACCAAGCGGCACCTCGTCGAGATGCTCAGCGGGATCGGCCTGCGCGTGCCGCACACCGGCTCGCACCCGCTGGCCGGCCGCTTCGTCCCGGTGGCGCTGGACGGCACGGACGGCCTCGGCGACCTCCTGGCCCAAGGCCGCGGCCTGCTGCTGGACCTGACCCGCGACGGCGCGGCCGGGGCCGAGGCCGCCGGCTGGCGGGACCGCGTAAACGTCTCCCGCCTCCGTCCGGACGGGCTGGACGACCACCCCCAGGCTCTGCTCGTCCGCCCCGACGGCTACGTCGCCTGGGGAGCGGACGGCGCGGACCCGGCGGGGTTGCGCGCGGCGCTCACCCGGTGGTTCGGGCCCGCCCTGACGTAGGTCAGGGGTTGTTCAGGTAGGCGAGGACGGCGAGGACGCGGCGGTTGCCGTCGTCGTCATCGGTGATGCCGAGCTTGCCGAACAACGAGGTGGTGTACTTGCTGATGGCGCTCTCACTGAGGAAGAGCCGCCGGCCGATGGCCTGGTTGGACAGCCCCTCCGCCATGAGGGCGAGCACGGAGTGTTCGCGCTCGGAGAGCTGCCCGAGCCGCCGATGGGACGATCCGCTGGACAGCAACGCGGCGATGACGGCCGGGTCCATGGCGGTGCCGCCGGCGGCGACGCGTTCCAGCGCGTCGATGAACTGGTCGGCGTCGAACACGCTGTCCTTGAGGAAGTAGCCGATGCCGCCGGAGCCGTCGGCCAGCAGTTCGCGGGCGTAGAGCTGCTCGACGTGCTGAGAAAGGATCAGGATCGGCAGGCCGGGGACCTCGCCGCGGGCGGCGAGCGCCGCCCGCAGGCCCTCGTCCGACTGGGCCGGCGGCATCCGGACGTCCACGACGGAGACGTCCGGGCGCCACTTCAGCAGCGCGGCGAGCGTCTCCGGCCCGGTGGCCGCCGTCGCGACCACCTGGTGCCCGTACGCCTCGATGAGGCGGACCATCCCGTCGCGCAGGAGGTAGAGGTCTTCGGCTACGACGACGCGCATGGCACGACCATCCTCACCCGGGTCGGACCACCGGCCGGACTGGTGATCTCCAGGGTGCCGTCGAAGACCGCGAGACGCCGCCGCAGCCCCGCGAGCCCACCGCCGGCTCGTTCGCCGGCCGCGCCCCGGCCGTCGTCCTCGACCTCGACGACGATGCCGGTGTCGTCCCGGGCGATGGAGACGCGTGCCCGGGTCGCGTGGGCGTGCTTGGCCGCGTTCGTCAGCAGCTCGGCGACGCCGAAGTACAGGGCGGACTCGATCGGCGGGTCCAGGCGCAGCCGGACGCCGGCGCTGACGGCCGTTTCGAGCGGGCTGTCCAGGGCGAGCGCGCGAACGGCGTCGATCAGCCCTCGCTCGGTCAGCACCGGCGGGCTGATGCCCTTGACCAGCTCGCGCAGCTCGGTCAGCGACGTGGCGGCGCCGGCCCGCGCCTCCCGCATGAGCGCCCTGGCCTGGTCGGGGTCGGTCGCCATCAGCTTTTCCGCGGTCGCCAGCGACAGCCCGAGCGCGACCAGGCGGGCCTGGGCTCCGTCGTGCAGGTCCCGTTCGATGCGGCGGATCTCGGCGGCCTGCGCGACCGTGGCATCCGCGCGCTGGGCCGTCAGCTCATCGACCCGGCCGGCCGCGGTCATCGCGGCCATCGCGGGCGACGCGCGCAGGAAGCGGACGGCCACCGGCTCGGCGGCCCGCCACGCGTAGGGGGCGGTGGCGACGGCCACGACCAGGCCGAGCACCCCGGCGAGGCGCGCGGGGAGCGCCGGCTGGGCCAGCCCGAGGACCGCCGCCGCGACGGCGGCCGGCGGGACGGCCGCGATCACGCCCATGGTGAACGGTGCGATCGCCGTGAACCGCAGGTCACGCCAGGTGGCGGGATCGCGCCACCGGGTCCGCCAGTGCTGGTCCATGCGGGCGTCCCTGCTGGTGCGCTCGTAGGAGTGGCCGTTCCACCAGTAGCCGGTCGCCATCTGCGTCACCGGCCCGGCCTCCCGGTATCCGGCGGGGATGACGGTGCCCGTCCATCTCGCGACGAGGGAGCGGACCATCCGGCACACCGGGCGGGACAGGGCGAGCGTGCCGACGCACGCCCATAGAAGCGGCGCTATCCCCGACCACGGGTCTCCGCCCCACCACCAGAGCCACAGCGCCACAGCGGCGGCCCACACGGCGGGGACCAGCATGGCGACGACCAGCACGACGCACGATCGCACGAACCCCACGCAGGCGCTGACCACCCACGACACCGGCTGACTCATAGTTCTCCTTCTTACTTCATGGTCCGGCCGCACTCATGCGCGGCTCCCGCATCCACCGTGCACCGCACATCACCCGAAGCCGGTCGATATGGCGCTGAAGTGGGTCTAGCCCCACCCAACCGTGCGTCCAGCCACATATCGCCCGGACCTGTGCACTCCATAACGTCGGCTCCAGTCCCGGCACATCACTATGGAAGGAAAGAACATGAAGACCTCCGATCGCACCACCGCCGAGGCCCGCCACGTCGGCCACCCGCACCTCCGGCAGGCCTTCGGCAGGACGAAGGCCTCCGTCGCGGCTTATGGCGCGTTCAGCGTCGCCGTCCTCGTCGTGGTCGTCCTCCTCTCGGTCACGGGCTCTGAAGTGACGTCGTTCATGTGGGGCCGTACCGGCGGAATGGTCGCGAGCGCCGTGGTGACCTACTGGCTGACCGTCCGCGCCGCACGGGGAGCGCGATGGGCTTACGTGCGCGTGCGCGTCATCTCCGTCGTCGTGCCGATCGCGATCGTCGCCATCGACGCCATCCCGGGCGCGCTCCCGGCGTGGTTCGTCGCGATGCAGCTCGCCGGCGCCCTGGCCCTCGTACCGGCCGCGTTCGTCGTCAACGGAGCCCGGCTGCGTGCCGCCTTCTCCACAGCGCGCTGACTTCTCGGCGGGAAGCGGCCGCCTTATGACCGGCATGGAACAATGCGAGGCGTTTCTACGGCATGGAGGTCGTGATGCGGTTCGTGCGGAATTCGACTGGGCGGTTGTACGGCATGATGCTCGTGCTGGCCGTGGTGGTCCTGCTGGCGGACCAGCTCACCAAGCGCTGGGCGGTCACCGCGCTGTCCGACGGCGAGCGCATCACCGTGATCCCGGATCTGATCCAGTTCCGGCTGCTGTACAACGCCGGCGCCGCGTTCTCCATCGGCACCGGCGCCACGTGGGTGTTCGCCCTCGCGGCGGCGGTCGCGGTCGGCGGCATCCTCTACATCGCGCGCCGGCTGACCTCCCCGGGCTGGGCGCTGGTGCTGGGCGTGCTGCTCGGCGGCGCGGTGTCCCACCTGGGCGACCGGCTCTTCCGCGAGCCCGGCTTCGCCCACGGGCACGTCGTGGACTTCATCGACTACGGCGGCCTGTTCGTGGGCAACGTCGCCGACATCGCGCTCACCTGCGGGGGCGTCGTGACGGTGCTGCTCAGCCTGCGCGGGGTGCCGCTGGCCAAGGCGCCGGGCGAAGAGCCCGCCTGACTTCATGCGGGTTCTTTTGTGACATATGCCATCACGAACCGCTGAAATGGATCAGCGCCACGCTGGTCATCGCGGGCGCGGATTTCGCCGGCGACCGCTGCCTGGTCGCTCGGCGGATTCAACGGAATTCACGGCGTCCGCCGCGCGCCTAGGGTTCCGGGCATGACAAAAACTCTGCACACTCTCGCGGTGAGCGTGGTCGCGGCCGGGGTCCTCGCCTTGACGCCGGGCGTCGCCAGCGCCGAGCCGGGCCCGAGCGGCTGCTCCAGCGGCATCGGCTACCGCTCCGCGTACACATGGGCGCACTGCACGGGCGGCGCCGGTTACGTCCGGGCGATCGCCACCTGTTCCAGCGGTTCGGCGACGAAGAAGGTGAACGGCCCCTGGGTGTGGGTCGTCGGCGCCGGCGCGCAGTCGGAGGCGCACTGCCCGAGCGGCTACCCCAAGGCGGTCGGCCACACCTACAGCACCAAGAAGTACTGAGACCGGTGCGCCGGCGGCCCGCGTGGGCCGCCGCGCCCGGCCGGTCTTGGCTCAGCGCCTTCTGGCGCTGACGCCGTCACGGACGGGCACGAGTGGCACAGCCGCCGGGCTTGTGGGTGGAACGCAGCGGGCGGTCGGCGACGGGTCCTGGCAGCTCATCCGGCAACCTCGACCGCGGTTGAGATCAAGCCGGCGTCCTGGGGGTGCGGCGCATGGGCGGGCGGGTGAGCCAGGTGGCCCAGCGCCAGAGCCATTCGAGGGGGCCTTGGCGGTAGCGGCGCAGCCAGAGCGTGGACAGCAGCCACTGGGGGACGAGGATGGCGGCGGCGATCAGGAGCACCGTCGCCGAGGACCAGTCGTCCGGCGAGCCGCCGACGAGCGGGGTGGCCACCAGGACGAGGACCGTGGCGGACAGGTAGTTGGTCAGCGCCATCCGGCCCAGCGGGGCGAGGACGCCCTGGAGCACCGGCCGGAGGGGCGTGTTGAGCAGGAGCAGCAGAGCGCACACGTACGTGCCGGCCATCAGCAGTCCGGCGACGGCGAACCAGGTGCTGAAACCGCCCGAGCCCGCGGCCCCGGACTCGATCTGCAGCCACACGGCGGGCACCGCGCCGGCGGCGAAGAGCAGGCCCAGCGCGGCCGGGACGCGGACGGAACGCTCGATCCGGTCGATCACGCCGTACCGCGTCAGTGCCGAGCCCAGCAGGAACAGGCCCGGCACCAGCGTCACGCCGTTGCTGCCGAGGAGCGCCGGCGTCGCGATGAGGACGGCGGCGAGCACCGCCACGGCCCAGCGCGGCAGCCAGGTCGAGGGCAGCAGCACCACCAGGCCGACGACGGCGTAGATGGTCAGGATGTCGCCCCGCCACAGCAGGAACATGTGAGCCAGGCCCAGGACCAGCAGCGCCAGAAGCCGGCGCAGCAGGAGCACCCGCGGGTGGGCGGTGCGGCGTCCCGCGGACTCCAGCAGCAGCGAGAAGCCGATGCCGAACAGCAGGGAGAAGATGGGGAAGAAGCGCTGGTCGACGAACAGCCCCAGGTCCAGCCAGGAGCCGTCCTGCTCCGTCGTCACCACGGGCTGTGTGGCGGACACGGACCCGACCATGTGGGCGATCGGTTTGACGTTGGCCAGCAGGATTCCGCACAGGGCGAACCCGCGGACGACGTCGAGCGCGGCGATGCGCGGCCGCCCGGCAGAGCGCGGCTCCCCAGGCACGGCGATGCGCGGGGGTCCGGCCGGGTGCTGCTCCCCGGAGGCGGCGACGTGGCGTCCTGCGGGTGCAGGAGAAACGGGGCCGGGCGGCTCCGGTGCGGGAGCGGCGAAGCCGTAGGGTGCGGGAGCGGCGAAGCCGTAAGGCTCGGGCTGGCCGGGTCGGCGCCGGGCCTGCTGCGACGGCGGGAACTCATCACGTGACATGGGGACACATCCTGCCGACCTGCGATCTTGCCCGGTACGGGTCGGAAGCAGGGTTCACGCTCGGCGAGACCGTACTTTCGGCCGATTAAGGGGGAGAGGGCCGATGGCCTACCCTGAAGCGCGTGAACGAGGGACGCCCATGACGATCAGCGTCCTGCTGGCCGACGACCAGGCGATGGTGCGCGCCAGCCTGCGCGTCATCCTTGAGGACCAGCCCGGCATCGAGGTCGTCGCCGAGGCCGCCGACGGCGAGGAGGCGGTCGCCCTGGCCCGGCGGCTGCGCCCGGACGTGTGCCTGGTCGACATCCAGATGCCCCGCCTCGACGGCGTCGAGGTCACCCGCGCCCTGGCCGGGCCGGGCGTCGCCGCCCCGCTGCGGGTCGTGGTGGTCACCACGTTCGACCTCGACGAGTACGTCCACGGCGCGCTGCGCGGCGGCGCGGTCGGCTTCCTGCTCAAGGACGCGGGACCTGACCTGCTGGTGGAGGCCGTGCGGGCGGCGCACGCCGGGGACGCGCTGATCTCCCCGTCGATCACCCTGCGGTTGTTGCGCCACATGACGTCCGTCGGCGCCCCGGCCGTCCGCCGGCCTTCGCCGCCGCTGTCGGAGCGGGAGAGCGAGATCGTCCGGGCGATCGCCAGAGGCCGCACCAACCAGGAGATCGCCGCCGAGCTGTTCATCTCGCTCAGCACGGTCAAGGGGCACGTCTCCGCCGTGCTGACCAAGCTCGGCGTCCGCAACCGGGCCGGGATCGTCGCCTGGGCCTGGGAAAGCGGCCTGATGGGAGCTCCCTGAGAGCCCGGCGCCGCCCAATGGCCGCGCCGCCCGCCGCCCACCGCCTGAGACGCCCGCCTGAGACGCCCGCCCGCGACGCCCGCCCGAGACACCCGCCCGAGACACCCGCAGCCCGTGCCGACCGCCGCCGATACAGTCCGAGCAGACCGCGTGAATCGACCAGGACGGAGACGGGCCAGTGGACACCGAAGCCTTCCAGGAGGTGCTCGCCGCCGTGCGGACCTTCGTGCGCAAGGAGGTCGTGCCGGCAGAAGACGTCATCGAGCAGACCGACGAGATCCCCGGCACCATCCGCGCCAAGGCGGCCGCCATGGGGCTGTTCGGGTTCGCGCTGCCCGAGGAGTACGGCGGTCTCGGCTTCTCCATGACCGAGGACGTCCAGCTCGCGATCGAGCTCGGCTACACCACCCCGGCCTTCCGCTCGATGCTCGGGACCAACAACGGCATCGCCGGCCAGGTGCTGGTGAACTTCGGCACCGACGAGCAGAAGCGGCGGCACCTGCCGGACCTGGCCGCCGGGAGCAAGATCGCCGTGTTCGCCCTGACCGAGCCGGAGGCGGGCTCGGACCCCAGCGGGCTGCGGACCCGGGCGGTCAGGGCCGAGGGCGGTTACCGGCTCACCGGCCAGAAGCGGTTCATCACGAACGCGGACCGCGCCGACCTGTTCATGGTCTTCGCCAGGACGAACGCCGACACCGAGGGCACCAAGGGCATCTCCGTCTTCGCGGTCGAGTCAGGGGCCGCGGGGCTCAGCGTCGGCCCCAAGGACGAGAAGATGGGGCAGCGCGGCGCGCACACCGCGGAGGTGTTCATCGACGACGTCTTCGTGCCGGAGTCCGCGCTGATCGGCGAGGTCGAGGGCGAGGGCTTCGCCGCCGCCATGCGCTCGCTGGCACGCGGCCGGCTGCACATCGCGGCGATCTGCGTCGGGCTCGCCCAGCGGCTCGTCGAGGAGAGCGTCGCCCACGCCGCCGCCAGCCGGCAGGGCGGCCGTCCCATCGCGGAGTTCCAGCAGGTGCAGGCGATGCTCGCGGACTCGCAGACCGAGCTGTACGCGGGACGGGCGATGGTGCTGGAGGCGGCGCGGGCCTACGACGACGGCGGCGACCGCCGCATGGCGCCGTCGTGCGCGAAACTCTTCTGCTCCGAGATGGTCGGCCGGGTGGCCGACCGCGCCGTGCAGATCCATGGCGGAATGGGATACATGCGGACGGTCCCGGTCGAGCGGTTCTACCGCGACGCGCGGCTGTTCCGGCTGTACGAGGGCACCAGCGAAGTGCAGAAGGTCATCATCGCCAAGCAACTGCTCAAAGGGGCGACGACGCTCCCGCACGGGAAAGCGTGACCGTGCGGCGGGCACAGCCGCTGGACGGCATGCGGATCATCGAGCTGTCGAGCTATGTGGCGGCGCCGTTGTGCGGGATGACGCTGGCCCAGCTCGGCGCCGACGTGATCAGGGTCGAGCCGGTCGGCGGCGCGGTCGACCGTACGCGCTGGCCGTTGGCGGAGAGCGGGACGAGCCTGTACTGGTCGGGGCTGAACAAGGGCAAGCGCGCCATCGAGGTGGATTTGTCCGCCGAGCGGGGACGCCGGCTCGTGGCCGATCTGATCGTCGCCGGCGGCGACCGCGGCGGGATCGTGGTCAGCAATGCCGATCGGCATCTGGAGCTGGCCTTCGAGGCGTTGCGCGCGCGCCGCCCCGACCTGATCCACGTGCTGCTCACCGGGCGCAGGGACGGCGGGGCCGCGGTGGACTACACCGTCCAGGCGGCGACCGGGTTCCCCCTGCTGACCGGGCCGGAGGACCTGGCGCGGCCGGTGAACAACCCGATGCCCGCCTGGGACGTGGCCGCCGGCCTCTACCTGGCGGTCGGGCTGCTGGCCGCAGAACGCCACCGCCTGCTGACCGGCGAGGGCCGGCAGGTGCGGGTCGCCCTGGAGGACGTCGCGCTGGCGACCGCGGGCAATCTCGGCTACCTCGCGGAAGCGCAACTGAACGGCACTCCGCGCGAACGCGACGGCAACCACGTCTACGGCACCTTCGGCCGCGACTTCGGCACCGCCGACGGCGGGCACCTGATGGTCGTGGCGCTCACGCCCCGGCACTGGCGGGACCTCGTGGCCGCGACCGGCCTCACCGGGGTGGTCTCCGCGCTGGGCTCGGCGCTCGGGGCGGACTTCGAGGACGAGTCGGCCCGCTACCGGCACCGCGACGTGCTCGGCGACCTGCTCGCGGGCTGGTTCGCGGCGCACACCCGCGCCGAGGCCGAGTCGGTCCTGCGCGGCACCCGCGTCCTGTGGTCGGCGTACCGGAGCTTCACCGACCTGGTGGCCGGGCTGCCCGAGAACCCGCTGATGGCGGAGGTGGCGCAGCCCGGCGTCGCCCGGCACCTGGCGCCCGGATCGCCTGTCGTGATGGACGGGGAGCAGCCGCCGCCCGAGCCGTCGCCGTCGGTGGGGCAGCACACGGGCGAGGTGCTGCGGGCCGAGCTCGGGCTGTCCGCGCCGGACCTCGCGAAGCTGCGGGACGACGGCGTCCTCCCCGGCGCCTCCGGCGTAATGTGATCGCGGCGCAGCTGATCCGATCAAGTGAGGGAGAATCATGACGTTGCTCGACGGTAAGACCGCGGTCATCACCGGCGGCGCCCAGGGCATCGGGCTCGCCATCGCCG
Organism: Nonomuraea rosea; assembly: GCF_039539705.1. Classification (NCBI taxonomy): domain Bacteria; kingdom Bacillati; phylum Actinomycetota; class Actinomycetes; order Streptosporangiales; family Streptosporangiaceae; genus Nonomuraea; species Nonomuraea rosea. Next base: position 91,097 of record NZ_BAABDQ010000032.1, read on the forward strand.
GGCTCTTCGTCAAGGAGGGCGCCAGGGTCGTCCTGGGCGACCTGAACCTGGCCGCAGCCGAGACCGCGGCCAAGGAGCTCGGCGCCGCACGGGCCGCCCGCTGCGACGTCTCCGACGCCGACGACGTGGACGCCTTGATCCAGACGGCGCTGGACGCGTTCGGCTCGCTGGACGTCATGGTGAACAACGCCGGAATCACCCGCGACGCCACCATGCGGACGATGACCGAGGAGCAGTTCGACCAGGTCATCGACGTGCACCTCAAAGGCACCTGGAACGGCACGCGCAAGGCGGCCGCGATCATGCGCGAGCAGAAGAGCGGCACGATCGTGAACATCTCCTCGGTGTCGGGCAAGGTCGGCATGGTCGGCCAGACGAACTACTCGGCCGCCAAGGCCGGCATCGTCGGCCTGTCCAAGGCCGCGGCCAAGGAGCTGGCCCACCACGGGGTCCGGGTCAACGTCATCCAGCCGGGCCTGATCCGGTCGGCCATGACCGAGGCGATGCCGCAGAAGGCATGGGACCAGAAGCTGGCCGAGATCCCGATGCAGCGCGCCGGCGAGCCAGGCGAGGTCGCCACCGTGGCGCTGTTCCTGGCCTCGGACCTGTCCTCGTACATGACCGGCACGGTGCTGGAAGTGACCGGCGGAAGGTACATGTAGCCGCGATGAGCTGGGCACCGCACACCGTCACCACCACCGAGACGGTGGATCCGCATCCCGTGGCGGCGCTGTCCGCCCTGTTCGACGACGGCACGCCCGCGATCGGCCAGGGAGACGTCCTGCCGCCGCTGTGGCACTGGCTCGCCCTGGCCCGCTGGCCCGCCTCCTCCGCCCTCGGGCCGGACGGCCATCCGGCGCGCGGCACGTTCCTGCCCCCGGTCGAGCTGCCGCGGCGCATGTTCGCCGGCGGCGAGGTCGTCTTCCACGTCCCGCTCACGGTGGGGAGCACCGTCCGCCGCGAGGCGTCCGTGGAGTCGGTCACCGGGAAGACCGGCCGCACCGGCGAGCTGGTCGTCGTGGTCGTGGCCACCAGGCTGTACGACGAGCACGACCGGCTCGCGATCGAGGAGCGGCAGGACCTCATCTACCGCGGCTCCCCGGCCGTCCCGCCCTCGCAGACCCCGGCCGAGCCGGTCGCCGCCCTGGCCGGGCCGCCGCTCGCGCGGACGGGGAAGTGGAGCTGGGATCTCGCCACGGACCCGGCCCTGCTGATGCGCTTCAGCGCCGCCACGTCGAACGCCCACCGGATCCACTACGACTGGCCGTACGCCACCCGCGTCGAGGGCTATCCCGGCCTGGTGGTGCACGGGCCGCTGATGACGCTGGCCCTGGCCGAGGTGCTCCGCCTCGAAGGGCACCGTGGCCGCGTCGCCCGCATGCGGCACCGGAACCGCAGCCCGCTGTTCTGCGGTCAGCCCGCCCGGCTCAGGAAGATCGAGGACCCGGACGCGCTCAGCCTGGGCGTGTACGGCCAGGGCGAGACGGCCTGCACCACCCTGACGATCGACTTCGAGGAGGAAAGCACCGGCCATCCGCTGGGCTGACGGTCAGGGGACGATGTCGAGGGCGTCGATCGCGACCGCCGGGCTGACGGTCAGGAAGGGCCGCTCGTCTCCGTCGTTCAGGTCGGTCGTGACGAACCGCCCTGGCGACGAGCTGGGGCGGACCACCCGGCCGCCGCTGACGGCGAGGTAGGCCTCGAAGCCCTGCCTGGTGAAGCGGCGTTCGCCACCGGTCGGCACGTCGATCGCGATCAGCGGGCCCTCGTCGTCGGGCTCCGGGTAGACGATCAGCTCCCGGCCGGAGGCCCAGACGGAGTGCGGGCCGGGCAGGGCGACGCGTTCCGCGTAGGAGCCGAGCTCCTTGCCGGACAGGTCGAGGACCACCGTGGTCAGGACGTCGTCCGTCGTCAGATACGTCGCGGCGAGCAGCCGGCCGTCGGGGGACCAGCTGATCGAGGACTCCTCCCAGTAGCCTTCGGCCGACCAGAGCGTCCTGCGGGCGCCGGTGGCGGTCTCGATCAGCGCCACACCGGCGCTCTCGTCGCCCACGCCGGGGATGCCGGGCCCGTTCGAGAGGTCGGCCAGGACCGCCAGCAGGGCGCCGTCCGGCGCGAGCGCCGCGCGCATGAAGTCGTCGGAGGCGAACTCCCGGCGGGCGCCGGTGGCCAGCGTGTGCAGCACCACCCGCATGGGCCCGGCGCCGTCGTCCTGCGGTGTCAGGAACACCAGCACGGTCCCGTCGGTCGACAGCGACACCGTCTCCCGCGAGAGGTGCGCCGGCAGGCCCGGGACGGTCACGAACGCGTCGCTGTCGGCGTCCAGCACGATCACGGCGTTCCGGTCGAGCCCCTGGGCCGCGAGGACCATCCGGGCCGCCCGCACCGGCCGCGAAGCCAGTGCGTCGAAAGCGATCTCCCACGACCGGTCGACGACCACGACACCTCCTCTTACTGATCCGGAGCGCAGCCTAGTCAAAGATCGCGAAATTGGGGAGATCACGCCATCTATCGCGAAACGATCTTCTTGGTGTACCGTCCGGCTGCCAGTCTTATGTCCTCTTTATTCGGGGTGAACGCGTGCGGCGTCTTAGCATGATCATGGTGGCCGTGCTCATGGCCGGCTTCCTGGTTCCGGTCCATGACACGTTATTAGCCAGATGGGCCGAGGCGGCCGCCGGATGCCAGCCGAACAGCGACGACTGGGCCAACGGCCGCAGCGGCCAGAAGCGCTGCATCTTCAAGGGCACCTACTCCACCCGCCGCCGCATCAACGAGGCCTGCCTGCGGGCCCGCCCCGCGCTCGGCACCCACATCTACCAGCAGCCCAGCGAGTGCAGCCCGTCCGGCGGCGTCGAGGCCATCGGGCAGGCCAGGGCCATCAAATACCTCAACGACCAGCTCGGCGTGCCGATCCCGGCGACCGCCGGCGCGGTCATCAACCCCGAGCTCCAATGGGAGCCGACCCTCAGCGCCGGCCGGCCCGACATCGTCTACTACGATCGCGCCGGCAACAGCTTCGCCGAGGTGATCGAGGCCAAGGTCAAGGACAACCCGGACTACTCCGGCTGGGGCGGCCAGGTCGCCCGGTACGCCGCCGTGATCGCCGCCAACGGCGTCAGCAACGTCCGCGCCGGCACGGTGCTCAACCGCTGGGGCGCCTACCAGGACTGGTTCCAGGTCTACAACAAGAACGCCACGTGCAAGGTGGACGGCAAGGACGGGTTCCAGCTGTCCACGTACAAGGCCATCTCGCCGACTCCCGGCCTCCTGCACATCGAGGAGGTGAAGAAGCAGCGCAAGTGCGAGGAGCGCAAGCGGCAGCCCCCGCCCGGCAGCCCGCCCGCCGAGGCCCCGGCCGAGGACGAGGACGAGAACGATGACGACAACAGATGGCCCGTCCCGCCGATCCTGCTCCCGCTGATCCAGCGCATCACGACCGTCGGCACGACCACGCTCGCCGGGGACGTCGCCGCGTACGGCAGTGTCGAGGCCGCGGCAGCGGCGCTGACCGCCGAGGTCGAGCTGTTCCTCGCCAGCCAGCGGGGCGCGCTGTTCCTGCGCGCGGCCGGCTTCATCACCATCGAGGCGGCGCTGGCGCTCGGCGTGGCCGCGTTGATCATCCTCATCCTGTGGTGGTACTTCTCCGAGCACGGCGGCCTGGTCAAGGGCGAACCGCACTTCACCACCCTGGACGGCCTGGGCTACGACCTGCAGTCCGTCGGCGAGTTCGTCCTCGCCGGCTCCGACAAGTGGGGCCTGGAGATCCACGGCCGGCTCAGCCCCGCCAGCGGCGGCCGGGACGTGTCGGTGATGTTCGACGCCGCGATGCAGGCCGGTGACCACAAGGTCGAGTTCCACGAGAACGACCTGTACATCGACGGCGAGAAGCGCACGCTCGAAGCCGGCAAGATCCTCTACCTGGGCAAGAACGCGTTCATCGTCCAGAAGGACGGCAAGTGGGTCGTCATGTTCGACGGCCTGGAGGGACCGGCCCTGTCCTGGCGCCGCGGCGCCGCCGGCCTCTACCTGCCGCCGGCCGCCGACAGCGACCTCGAAGGCCTGCTCGGCAACGCCGACGGCGACCCGAAGAACGACCTGAAGCTGCGGAACGGCACCCAGCTGCCCGCCAACGCCACCCCGGCCCAGCTGCACACCGACTACGCCAACTCCTGGCGGCTGGACGACACCGAGTCGCTGTTCACCTACGGCCCGGGCGAGAGCACCGCGACCTTCACGAACCTGCAGTTCCCCTCCCGCATCATCACGATCCACGACCTGACGCCCGAGCAGATGCAGCTCGCGACCGCGCAGTGCGAGGCGAGCGGCGTCCAGCCGGGCGTGCCGTTCAACGACTGCGTCCTGGACATCGCGCTGACTGCGGACACCTCGTTCGCGACGGCCGCCGCCGAGCAGAAGAAGGTCAGCCTCGACCCGGCGGCGCAGGCCGTCGACGTCAACGGGGACCTGACGATCGACTTCGAAGGGACGCTCGGCAAGAACGTGCTGCCCTCGCGGGTGTCGGCCGATCCGGCGGTGAGCTCGTTCGCCGGGCCGTTCAGCGGAAAGGACTCCTACCGGTTCTTCGTGCAGTCGCTGCCGCCGCACCAGCGCGGCAACCTCAGCTTCGACCTGCTGACCGTCGGCGACTGGGCGTCCGACTCCGACACCGAGACCGTCACGGTCGAGACCGACCGCGACGACCCGCACACGATCACACCGAGCGAGCTGACGCCCGTCGCGTCCGGGACGCTGGCCAACGGCCTGCCGTGGGCCAGATACCGCAGCACGCTGCCGGTCACCCACAAGAAGAGCCAGATCGAGGTCAAGGTCTCGGTCACCGGGGCGGCGGGCATCTCGAACCAGGCATTCGGGCTCGACAACATCGGCCTCGACCTCGACGTCGTCCCGCCGCAGACGTTCGCGGTGCCGCTGCCGTTCACGGCCTCGGACGGAGTCCCCGGCGAGGGGGCGGGCAACCTGGAGGGCGAGGTCGCGGTCGACGAGTACCGGTTCACGCTGGACCAGCCGGGCTCGATCTTCGTCAACGCGCAGGAGTGCCCCGGGTTCGGGCTCAGCTGGCAGCTGCTGAACGCCGCGGGCACGAGTGCGGCCACCTCCTTCCTGTGCGGCGCCAAGCGCGTGGACGGCCTGGCGGCCGGCGCCTACCGGCTGCGCGTCTCGCCGTGGAACGACGTGTTCGGCCCTTACAAGCTCAGCGTGAACACGCTGGGGGCCGACGTCGTCACGACCGCGGCGATCGGCGGGCCGAAGGTGCCGCTCACGATCACCGACCCGGGCCAGCTCGGCACCTGGACGTTCGCGGGAACGGCCGGCCAGAAGATCTCCGCCGAGGCCACAGACGGCACCCTGACCTCGCTCGGCGACGCCTACCTGCGGCTGCGCAGGCCCGACGGCAGCATCCTGGCCCAGGACTCCTGCGGCAAGGCCTGCTTCGTCGACACCGAGACCCTGCCGGTCACCGGCACGTACTCGGTGGTGTGGGATCCGAAGGACGCGAAGACGGGCTCGATCTCGCTGCGGCTGTTCGAGGTGCCCGCGGCGGTCACCGGCACGGTCGCGATCGGGTCGCCGTCCACGCTGACGACCACCGTCCCCGGGCAGAACGCGTCCTGGTCGTTCGCCGGCACGGCGGGCCAGCGGGTCGCGTTCGGGGTCAGCGGGCTGGCCGGCTCCGCCTACGCCTCGATCAGCAAGCCGGACGGGACGCGGTTGTTCGGCTCCACCTACTGCCCGACGGCCTGCGCCTTCGACTCCACCACGCTGCCCGCGACCGGCACGTACACGCTGCTCGTCGATCCCGCCGACGTGCGGACGGGCTCCGTCACGGTGAGCGCGATCGCGGGCGACGTCACCGGCTCCCTGACCGTCGGCGGCGGGGCGGTGAAGCTGACCACGACCGGTCCCGGGCAGCGGGCGTACTGGACGTTCGCCGGGACGGCGGGGCAGCGGATCGCGTTCGCCCTGACGGACGGCACGTTCAGCGGCGCGTACGCGTCGGTGCGCAAGCCGGACGGCACGGACCTGTTCAGGTCCACCTGGTGCAAGGCGTCGTGCGCGTTCGACACGGTCTCGCTCCCGGCGGACGGCACGTACACGGTCGCCGTGGACCCCTCCAACACGGCGGTGGGCTCCATCTCCGCCCTGGTCACCGAGGGCGACGCCACAGGCACGCTGACCCCGGGAGCCGACCCGGTGAAGCTGACCACGACCGGCCCTGGGCAGGTCGCCACCTGGTCGTTCGCCGGCACGACGGGGCAGCGGATCGCGTTCGCCCTCACGGGCGGGACGTTCAGCAGCGCGTACGCACTGGTGCGCAAGCCGGACGGCACGGAGCTGTTCGACTCGACCTTCTGCAAGGCGTCGTGCGCGTTCGACACGCTCACGCTCCCGGCGGACGGCACCTACACGGTCGTGCTCGACCCGTCCGGCACGACGGTGGGCTCCATCTCCGCGCAGGTCACCGAGGGTGACGTGACGGGGACGCTCACCCCGGGCGGCGACGCGGTCAAGCTGACCACGAAGGGCCCGGGGCAGAACCCGATCTGGTCCTACGCCGGCACCGCCGGGCAGCGGATCTCGGTCACGCTCTCCGGCGGGACGTTCACCAGCGCGAACGCCTACATCCGCAAACCCGACGGCTCGGTCCTCGTGCCGTCGGCGTTCTGCGCGAGCTCCTGCTACTTCGACACGACCGTGCTGCCGGTTAACGGCACCTACCAGGTGGTGGCCGACCCGGCCGCCGTCCAGACCGGCTCGATCTCGGCCCAGCTCAACATCGTGCCGCCGGACGTGACCGCGCAGATCACCGCCGGGGGAGAGGCGTCCACACTGACGACCACCATCCCCGGGCAGCGCGGCCTGTGGACGTTCAGCGGGACGACGGGCCAGCGGGTCTCGTTCGACCTCACCGGCTCGACGTTCACCCTCTCCTCGGACGCCGTCGTCAAGGTCAGGAAGCCGGACGGCACCGACCTGGTCGCCGACACCAACTGCGGCACCGGCTGCCTGCTCGAACCGGTCACCCTGCCCGCGGCCGGCACGTACTCGGTGGACCTGCGGCCCAAGGGGGCGAAGACCGGCGCGCTGACGCTGCGGACGTACCTGGTGGCCGACGTCGCCGCCACGGTCGCGATCGACGGCGTCACCTCCCGCCTGACCACGACGGTCCCCGGCCAGAACGGCGCCTGGACCTTCACCGGGACCGCGGGCCAGTACGTCAACATCGCGTTCATGAGCGGGACGTTCTCCGCCGCCTCCGACGCCGCCGTCTCGGTGAAGGGGCCCGACGGGACCCTCCTGCGGGAGGACACGTCCTGCGGCAAGCTCTGCATGTTCGCCCCGATCACCCTGCCGGAGACGGGGACGTACACGATCCTGTTCGACCCGCGCAAGGCCCTCGCCGGCTCGCTGACCGCGCAGCTCACCGAGGGCGACGTCACCGCCACGACCTCGGTCGGCGGCCCGGCGTCCACGCTGACCACGGTCGGCGCCGGCCAGAGCGCCGTCTGGTCGTTCGCCGGGACCGAGGGCCGGCGGGTGTCGTTCAACTTCACCGGGACGACGCTCACCAGCCTGTACGACGCGTACGTGGCGGTGAAGAAGCCGGACGGGACCGTCCTGGTCGCCGACACCGCGTGCGGGCGCAACTGCCTGCTGGAGCCGGTCGTCCTGCCGTCGGGCGGCACCTACACCGTCGAGTTCAGGCCGCAGAACGCCAAGACGGGTTCGATGACCCTGCAGCTCTACGAGGTCACCCACCTGACAGGCGCGGTCACGCTCGGCGGGGCCGCGTCGGCCTTCACCACGACGACGCCGGGGCAGAACGGCTCCTGGTCCTTCTCCGGCGGCGCGGGGCAGCTCGTGTCGTTCAACTTCACCGACGCGAGCTTCGCCGGCTCCCTGGACGCCCAGGTGTCGGTGAAGAAGCCGGACGGCACCGTGCTGGTGGCGGCGACGTACTGCGGGAAGAACTGTTTCCTGGAGCCGGTGGCGCTTCCCGTGGCCGGCACGTACGTCGTGGAGTTCAACCCGAAGGACGACAAGGCCGGCAAGCTGGCTCTGGCGGCGTCCGCGGTCACCCACCTGACCGGCGCCGTCACCGTCGGCGGGGCCGCCTCGACCCTGACCACGACGACGCCGGGGCAGAACGGCTCCTGGGCGTTGCCGGGCAGCGCGGGGCAGGTCGTGTCGTTCAACCTCACGGACGCGAACTTCACCGCCTCCACCGGTGCGCGGGTGTCGGTGAGGAAGCCGGACGGCACCGTGCTGGTGGCGGCGACGTACTGCGGGAAGAACTGTTTCCTGGAGCCGGTGGCGCTTCCCGTCGCCGGCACGTACACCGTGGAGTTCGACCCGCAGGACGAGAAGACCGGCAAGCTGACCCTCAGGGCCCACCCGGTCACCGACCTCCCGCCGGCCGCCGTCACCATCGGCGGCCCGGCCTCGGCCCTGACCACCACGACCCCCGGCCAGAACGGGAGCTGGACCTTCAGCGGCACCGCCGGCCAGCAGGTCACCGTCACCTTCACCGGCACCAGTTTCACCGCCTCCACCGACGCCCAGGTCGCGCTGAGGAAGCCCGACGGCACGGCGCTCGGCAGCACCGCCTACTGCGGCCGCAACTGCACCATCGCGGCGACGACCCTGCCCGTCACGGGCACCTACACGATCGTCTTCAACCCCCAAGCCGACAAGGTCGGATCCCTGACGACGAAGGTGGCGGCGCCATGACGAGGTCGTAGACGCGAAGGGGCCCGCCGGGCCCCTTCAGGCGGCCGCGTCCAGCCGCCCGCGCAGCTCCGCGGGGAGCACGAGAGCGACGCCGCTCAGCGCCTCCTCCAGCTGGGCGGCGCTGCTGACGCCGACGATCGGCGTCACCGCCGGTTCGCCGCCGGCCAGCCAGGCGAGCACGACCTGGTTGCGGGTGACGCCGAGCTCGCCGGCCACCTCGGTCAGCACGGCCAGCCGCCGGGCCGTCCCCGGATGGTCGTACGCCTCGGCGAGCGGCCGGTCGTCGCGGGTGTAGGAGCCGTTGAGCAGCGGGGTGTAAGCCCACAGGGCGAGGTCGCGCTCCGCGTCGGCGTAGTCGAGGATCTCGTCCGTCACCCAGCCGAAGCGATGGCTTTGGCCGGGGACGGGCGCGCCGGGGCGCGGGCTGAGATACGAGTGGCTCAGCTGCAACGCGGTGTAGCCGGGCCATCCGTTCGCCTGGGCGATGCCGCGGGCGCGCTCGACGCGCCAGAGCGGGTGGTTGGACGCGCCGAGGCGGCCCACCGCTCCGGACTCGACGAGCAGCGCCAGCGCGTGCCCCGTCTCCTCCAGCGGCACCGATCGATCCTCCATGTGCGTCCAGAACAGGTCGACGTGATCGGTGCCCAGCCGGTGCAGGCTCTCCTCGGCCGCCGTCTTGATCGCCGGGGCCGAGAGCCCCTCCCGGCTGGCCGGCCACGCGCCGCCGCCGACCGGCTGCGCGCCCGCCTTCGTGCTGAGGCGTACCCGGTCGCGGGCACCGGGGCGGGCGGCCAGCCAGGCGCCGATCACCCGCTCGCTGTGCCCGCCGACGCCGGCCGGGTCGTTCCAGAACGCGTAGCAGTTCGCCGTGTCGATCAGCGTGCCGCCCGCCCCGGCGAACCGGTCGAGCAGGTCGAACGAGGTCCGCTCGTCCACCTGGGTGCCGAAGCGCATCGCGCCGAGGGCGAGGTTCACCTGTGCCATGTCGTACCCCTCTTGTCAGGAATGAGAGGGAGTCTGGCGGCTGGAGTGGACTCAAGGTCAACCCCCGGCATCCGGTACGTCGTTCAGGAGCGCCGGCCGGCCTCCGGCTCGGCGTCGATGGCCCTCGTCACCGCGTCCGCGGCGGCCTGCCCGGACCGCACGGCCCCGTCGATGTAGCCGTACCAGCGGGGCGAGGTCTCCGATCCGGCCCAGTGGATCCGGCCGACGGGCACGCGCCACGCGGAGCCGAGCTGGGTCCACGCGCCCGGCGGGAACACCGCCGAGTAGGCGCCGCGGGTGAACGCCTCCTCGTTCCAGTTCCGCTCGGCGAAGCTCACCGGCGTGGTGGCCTGCGGACCGAACAGGCGGCCGAGCGCGTCGAGGAAGGTCGCGCGGCGGTCCTCGGGCGAACGGGTGGCGAGGTCGCGGGCGGGCGCGCCGTTGACGAAGGCGATCAGCACGCCGCGCCGCCCGGACCGCGGGCTGCTGTCGACGGTCATCGTGATCGGGTCGTACAGGCTGAGGGCGGTGCCGCTCAGACCGGCCTGCCGCCAGAACGGCGCCGGGTAGCCGGCCACGTACTTGATGACGCTGCCCATCTGCAGCCGCCCCAAGAGGGTGTCGTGCGCGGCCGGCAGCGGCGGGTCGAAGACGATCCGGGCCACGAGCGGCGGCGGAACGGCGACCACCACGTGCCGGGCGCGCCACGTGGTCCCGTCCTCGACGGAGACGGCGACACCGGCATCGTGCCGCTCGATCCGCCGGACCGGCGCGTTCAGCCGGATCGCGGCGCCCAGCCGCTCGGCGAGCCTGGCGGCCACGCCGTACGCCCCGCCGTCCAGCCGGTCCTGCTGCGCGCCGCCCTCGACGTCGGTCACCGCCGCCAGACTGCCCGCGGCCTTCACGTAGAACAGCGCGTGCAACAGCGACAGCTCGCTCGGCTCACAGGCCCAGATCGCCCGGCAGGCGAGGGCCAGGAACCGGCGCCCGCCGCGGGTCCTGAGCGTACGGTCGATCCAGGTCTGCAGGGTCTGCCCGTCGTGCGCGGCCGCGGCCGGGCCGCGCCACGGGGCTTCGGCGTCGACGGTACGGGCGAGCCGGTCGAGGCGGAGCTGCGCGTGCGCCACGTCGAGCAGCGTCAGCGGCCCGAGCTTCGGCACCATGCCGCGGAACCGGCTCAACCGCCCGGTCTCGGTCACCAGCAGGTTCGCGCCCGCGGTGTGGGTCGGGAAGACGGTCACGCCGAGCTCGGCGGCCAGCGCGTACATGCGATCCTGGCCCGGGCCGATGAACTGGCCGCCGAGATCGACGGACTCGCCGTCGACCTCGATGCCGGCCGTACGGCCGCCGACCTGGTCACGGGCCTCGAGCACCACGACCTGGCGCCCGCGGCGGCGGAGGTGCTCCGCGCACACGAGGCCGGCCATGCCTGCGCCGACCACGATGACGTCCACGTCGGGATGATGGTGGGACATGCGATCTCCTGGGTGTCGGGCGTGTTCGCGACATGTGCGAACACGCCAGCGCACCCACCTGCCACCACGGCGCTGACTTCGTTCTATGGACTTGTGCTCAGATCATTTCCGGCTGCCCGCCGCGGTGTCAAACCGCGCGGCCCGGCCCCGATCGTCTCGCTCGGGGCTGAGCGCCGTGATCGACGCCCGCCAGGTGGGGGTCAGGCCTCGACGGTGATGGCCAGGGCGGGGCACACCGCGGCGGCCTGTTCGACGTCCGCCAGCCGCCCGGGCGACGAGTCGTCGTTCAGCTCTGAGCGTCGCCCCGATCCTGCGGTTGTTCCATGACGGCCTGGTGCGGTCCCTGCCCGGCCTGCCCGCCGAGATCCACCGCGAACGCGGCAGCATGGCCCGGCACCTGGTCGTGCAGATGTGCGTGGAGCGCGAACGCGCCCTCGCCGAACACAGTCCCACCCTGCGGCCGACCTGGGAGGCCACCGCCGACGGCCTGATCGACGCGATCGTCGCGATGTGGCAGGCGCCCATCCACGACACGGCGTGATGGGACAGGCGGCCCTCTGATCCTCAACTCCTGCGACGTCCCGGTGCCCGCGGTCGCGGAGTGCCCCGGGCTGCGACGTGGCATCGGACGGGATGTGACGTCGGGCGCGACGTGACACCGGGCGCGACGTGACATCGGGTGGGACATGACCTCGGCGCGACGTGGCATCGGGCCTTCGTGCCCAAGAACCGGCCTGCCGATGGCATTGCCGTGACAGGGGCGCGGGTAGTTTCTCGCGCAGGTCGGGCAGTTCCCGCGGCCGGGACGCCTGGCCATGGACCGGCGCGATCTCCGCTGCCGACTTCGGGGGGAATCGGCAACGGTGGTGCCGCGCCAGGCAGGGGCCGGACAGGGCGAGAGTCCCTGTCCGGCCCAGGTGCGTTCTGCCTCGCGACGCCCGCGGAAGCCCCTGCCCCGCAACCTGCCGCCACGACGCGGCCCTGACCTGCCGGGCTGCGCCGTTGGGCTCAGTCGGTCGTGCGCATGGGCAGGTCGTGCCCGGTGAACATGTCGATCAGCGGGCGGATCGGCAGCCCGGCCTCGGTCGGGTAGCGGAAGTGCTGATCCAGGTTGAGGTTGTAGCGGTTGCGCCGCCCGACGCGCTCGCGGGTCAGGAAATCGGCCTCGTACAGGTCGCGCACGATGCTCTGCACGGATCGTTCGGTGATGCCGATGCTGGCGGCGATGTCGCGCAGCCGTACTTCAGGGTCGCGGGCGATCTCGATCAGCACGCGGGCATGATGGGTGAGGAATGTCCAGGTGGACGGGCGGTCGTCGGAAACGCTCACGGTTCTGTTCGCCTTCTCCGCCCAGGCGCGTACGGTCCTGCGGGGTGGACGGAACCCCCTTGCCGGAAGATCTTATGACGAACAGTCTTTCCGGTAGATAACTTCGGGTCTAGTCTTTACTTGTGACGGCCGCCGATGTCGTCGATGCCGTCACCCGGTCCCAGCAGGCCCTACCGCACGGGGAACGATGTCTCCGCTGAAGCTGTGCTGCCGGCCGATGAGTGTCGGCGTGCTGATCGCCGTAACCGGCGAACTCGACGCCACCAACACCGGCCAGTTCGAGTCCTACCTCGACTCCGCCCGCCTTCCGGGCGAGCCCGTGCTCCTCGACCTGGGCGGGCTCACCTTCATGGACAGCAGCGGCCTGCACGTGCTGCTGCGCCTCAACGCCGCCGCCGGCGAAGAGGGCGGCGCCGTGCACCTGGCCGCGATCCGTGACGTGCCCGCCCGGATGCTGGAGATCACCGGCGTGTGGGACGCCCTGAACATCCATCCCGGCGTGGACGAGGCCGCCGCCGCGGCGCAGGCCGGGCACGCGGACCGCCACCGGGAGACCTCGTGAACCCGGCCTGACCACCCGCACCCGTACCGGACGCCTTACGGCTGCCACACCGGAGACGGCCCTGGCTCTATCGCCCGCTGATCGGTTCGAGCACGAGGACCGGGATCAGGCGGTCGGTCTTGCGCTGGTAGTCGGCATAGTCCGGGTACGCCGCCACCGCCCGGTCCCACCAGAGCGCCCGCTCGTCCCCGGACACCTCGCGCGCCCGGTACGCCCCCGTCGCCGTGCCGTCCTGAAGCTCGATGACCGGCTCGGCGACCAGGCCGGCGTACCACTGCGGGTTCGCCGGCGCGCCACCCCTGGACGCCACGGCCGCGTAGTGTCCCTCGTGCTCGACCCGCATCACCGGCGTCTTGCGAAGCTTGCCGGACCTGGCGCCCCGGTAGGTCATCAGCACGGTGGGCAGGCCCTTGATCGTGACGCCGTCGGTCGTGCCGGTGCGCACGATCTGCTCGACGTGCTCGCGGACCCATCCCAGAGCGCTCGGTTCGTAGTCGCCGGTCAACGCCGTGCCCTGATCGGCGTGCCCGGTCCGCCGCGATTCCGCGACCGGACCGTGCCGGCGGCCGAGCGGGTGGCGGGGGTGCCTGGTGTCCACGTTGCCGGTCAAGGTGTTGAGGATGCCGGGGAGCTCGGCCACCGTTTTGGCGGGCAGGCCGGTCACGGTCTCCTCCGCCAGCGCACACCAGAGCTGTTTGACCTGGTCGGCCAGGGCCCTGCCGCTGTCGGTGAGCTCGACGACGGTGGCGCGCCTGTCGGAGGGTGCGGGTGTGCGGCGGATGTGGCCGCTGGCTTCGAGCTTGCGGGTCATGAGCGTGACGCTGGGCGGCTCACAGCCGAGCGCCTCGCTGAGCTGGGCCTGGATCGTCGGGCCTGATCGGGCGAGTTCGAGCAGCAGCGCCTCCTGCCCGGGGTGCAGCCCGAGCGGGGCCAGCAGCGCCGCGGCCCTGGCCCGGTGGCGCAGGCTCAGGAGGCGGATGGCCTGGTTGAGTGCGTCAGCTTGCTCGAAGTCCACGGGGCTCTCCTTGACAGATTAGTTATGCGCATAATAGTTATCCGCATAACTAATCCTACGTCATCGAGGAGCCGGCATGACCGTGAAGGTCGCCGTCATCTACTACAGCGCGACGGGCAGCGTGCACGCACTCGCGCAGGCCGTCGCAGAGGGCGCCGCCTCGGCAGGGGCGGGCGTGCGGTTGCGGCGGGTCGCCGAGCTGGCGCCCGACAGCGCGATCGACCAGAACCCGCTGTGGCGGCGGCACGCCGACGCCGCCACGTCGATCACCCAGGCCTCGGTCGAGGACCTGGCGTGGGCCGACGCGTACGCGTTCGGGACGCCGACCCGGTTCGGCACGCCGGCCGCGCAGCTCAAGCAGTTCATCGACCAGGCCGGATTCATGCTGCTGGGCGGACGCGCCGCCGACCTGTTCGGCCCGCGGCGGATGCTGGTCGGCGGGCTGCTGCTGTTCTCCGTGTCGAGTCTGGCCGGCGGACCGGCCACCGCTCCGGAGATCTTGGTGGCGGCCCGTGTCGCCCAGGGAGCGGCCATGATGGCCCCGGCGACCTTGGCCGTGATCAACACCTCCTTCACCGAGCCGAAGGCGCGCGCCAAGGCGTTCGGCGCGTGGTCCGCCTCGGGCGGCGTGGGCGGGATGGCCGGCGCGGTCGCGGGCGGGGCCACCACCACCGGCCTGTCGTGGCGATGGGTCTTCCTCATCAACGTGCCGATCGGCGTGGTGCTGATCACCGTGGCCGTGATGTCGCCGGCCGGCACGCGAGCCGGCCGGCGGGAGCCGCTCGACCTCGCCGGCGCGGTCACGGGGACGGCGGGGCTGGCCGCGCTGGTCTACGGCGTCATGCGGGGCGCCGATCACGGCTGGTCGTCCTGGCCGGTCGCCGGGCCGGTGGCGGCGGGCCTGCTCCTGCTCGTCGTCTTCATCGTGGTGGAGGCGCGGTTCGCCACCCGGCCGATGGTGCCCCTGCGGCTGTTCGCCATCCGGGCGGTGGCCGTCGGCAACGGCCTGCTGCTGCTGTTCGGCGGGATCACCGGCCGGCCTCGGCCTGGCCATCGCGGTGGTCAGCGTGCTCCTGCCACGGCACCGACGCCGCTGACCGCGCTCCGGCTTCGCGTTCGCGACAGGGTCCCTATCGCGATCCGTCGGCCGGTGACCCGAAGAAGAGCGCGTGCGTCAACTCCCTGCCCCCGATGATCGCCACGGCGAGCAGGATCCCGACGCACGTGAGCAGCAGTGTGAGGGTGAGCCAGCCGGTCGCCCCGAAAATCGCGCAGCCGGCGGTCAGGCCGGCGAAGGCGAAGAACTTGATCCGGATCCTGGACAGCGAGATCGGGATCTCTATCTCGGGCGATGGCCGGTCGGCGCCGGACCCGGTGTGATCGCGCATCAGAAGACCTTCCTGCGTCGATGATGCCACAACCCCGAACCCGCGGCCGATCCCCGTCTTGACAGGGCACCTCTGATTTGAAAACTTCCTTAACAGATGGGGGCTGACAGCGTTGTCATAACGGCCCTGGGAGATCGCTGTGAGCGCCCTCTGGCCATGACGCACGGAAGGTTCCCCCCATGAAGCACCGATCCCTGCCGATGGCGCTCTTATGCGCTGTTCTCGCGCTCGCCCTCGCCGCGCCCGCGGCCGCCGCGCTGACCGTTCAGGCCGGCCCCGGCGGCGTGGATCCCATCCCGAATCCGGGCCCTTCGGGCACTCCGGCCCCGAACCCGTCCCACAGCCCGCCGCCCGACCCGGAGGCGGCCGCGCCGGAGCCGCCTGCGGAAGAGGTACGGCGGGCCGCGCGCGACGGGCAGGCCCTCGCCCAGGCGGAGGGCGCGGCCTTCGCCTCCTCCTTCGAGCCGGGCGATCCGCAGCCGGCCTGGGTCAACACCACCGAGACCGACGCCAGGGGCGTCAAGAAGGCCGCGAACGTCACAGGCACCCTGCCCGGCGGCATCGAGGGCGGCATCTCCGACCAGATCGCCCAGATCACCGCCAGCGGCGAGTACGCGGCCTCCGGCGAGGTGAAGGAGAACCTGGCCGACGGTGACGCGAGCACCAAGTGGCTGGTCTTCACCGGCACGGGCTGGGCGCAGTACGGACTGTCCGCCCCGGTCACGGTCGTGCACTACGGGCTGACCTCCGCCGGCGACGCGCCCGAGCGCGACCCGCGCGACTGGCAGCTGCAGGGCTCGCAGGACGGGCAGAGCTGGATCACCCTGGACGCCCGGACCGGCGAGACGTTCACGGCGCGCCTGCAGCGCAAGGAGTACCGCTTCACCAACACGACCGCCTACGCCCGCTACCGGCTGAACATCACCCGCGTCGGCAGCGGCTCGACCCTGCAACTGGCCGAGTGGGAGCTGTCGGACGGCCGGACCGGCCCCAAGCCGCCCAGCGACATGCGCAGCCAGGTGGGCACCGGCCCGACCGGCGGTCACGTGTCCAAGCCGCGGGCCGGCTTCTCCGGATCGCGGGCCTTCCAGTACGCGGGCGGCACCACCGCGCAGGGCGGCGGCCACTCCACGAACAAGGTGTTCGAGGTGGACCTCCCGGTCACGTCCACGACGGAGCTGTCCTACCTGGTCTTCCCCGAGTTCACCGCGGCCGACCTGCGCTATCCCAGCACGTACGTCGCCGTGGACCTGGCCTTCAGCGACGGCACGTACCTCAGCGACCTGAAGGCGGCCGACCAGCACGGGGTCGTGCTCGCGCCGCGCGATCAGGGCGAGTCCAAGACCCTGTACGCCGACCAGTGGAACTACAAGAGCGCCCGGATCGGCGAGGTGGCCAGGGGCAAGCGGATCAGCCGCATCCTGGTGGCCTACGACGGGCCCGCCGGGATGGCCGGGTTCCGCGGCTGGGTGGACGACATCAGGATCGTGCCGGAGCGGCGGCGGCAGCCGTACGAGGGCCGGGGCGATCGGGCGGCGGGGCCCGCGCAGTACGTGGTGACCACCCGGGGCACCCACTCCACCGGCGGTTTCTCGCGCGGGAACAACTTCCCGGCCACCGCGGTGCCGCACGGGTTCAACTTCTGGACGCCGATGACCAACGCCGGCTCGACGAGCTGGCTGTACGAGTACCACCGGGCGAACAACGCGGCCAACCTGCCCGAGATCCAGGCGTTCACCGCCAGCCACGAGCCCAGCCCGTGGATGGGCGACCGGCAGACGTTCCAGTTCATGCCCTCGGCCGCCGAGGGGACGCCGAACCCGTCCCGCACCGCCCGCGCGCTGGCCTTCCACCACGAACGGGAGGTCGCGCAGCCGCATCTGTACGCGGTCACGTTCGACAACGGGCTCAAGACCGAGATCGCCCCGTCCGACCACGCGGCGCTGGCCCGCTTCACCTTCCCCGGTTCGTCGGCGAGCCTGATCTTCGACAACGCCGGCAACGGCGGCGGGCTGACCCTGGACGTGTCCGGCGGCGTGGTGACCGGCTATTCGGACGTGCGCAGCAACCTGTCCACCGGCGCCACCCGGATGTTCTACTACGCCGTCTTCGACCGCCCGGTCACCGGCGGCGGCAAACTGACCGGCCAGGGCCGTGACAACGTGCTCGGCCACCTGACCTTCGACGCCGGCGGGACGCGCACGGTGACCATGCGCATCGCGTCGTCGCTGATCAGCGTGGACCAGGCCAGGCGGAACCTGGAGCTGGAGATCGCCGCCGCGGACACGCTGGAGACGGTCAGCGAGCGGGCGCGGCGGGCGTGGGACGCCAAGCTGGGCGTCATCGAGGTCGAGGGCGCGAGCCGGGACCAGCTGGTCACGCTGTACTCGAACCTGTACCGGCTGTTCCTGTATCCGAACTCCGGCTTCGAGAACACCGGCACCGCGGCCGCGCCGGTCTACCGGCACGCCGTGCAGTCGGGGACCAGCACCCCGCCCACCACGCGGGTGGCGGACGGGAAGGTGTACGTCAACAACGGCTTCTGGGACACCTACCGCACCACCTGGCCCGCGTACGCGCTGCTCACGCCGCGGATGGCCGGCGAGATGATCGACGGGTTCGTGCGGCAGTACGAGGACGGCGGGTGGATCGCCCGGTGGTCCGCGCCGGGCTACGCCGATCTGATGGTCGGCACCAGCTCCGACGTCGCCTTCGCGGACGCGTACCTGAAGGGGGTGACCGGGTTCGACGCCGCGACCGCCTACCAGGCCGCCGTCAAGAACGCCACGGTCGCCCCGCCCACCCGCCACGTGGGCCGCAAGGGCCTGCCGACCTCCGTCTTCCTCGGCTACACGAGCGTCCAGGCGACGGACGAGGCGATGTCGTGGGCGATGGACGGGTACATCAACGACTTCGGGATCGCGAACATGGCCAAGGCGCTGGCCGGGCGGTCCACCGGGCCGCAGCGTGCCCGCTACCTGGAGGAGCACGAATACTTCCGTAACCGGGCCCTGAACTACGTGCAGATGTTCGACCCGGCGGTGCGCTTCTTCCAGGGCCGCAACGCCGACGGGTCCTTCCGCCGCAAGCCGGGCGCGTACGACCCGCGTACCTGGGGCTTCGACTACACCGAGACCGACGGCTGGAACATGGCCTTCCACGTCCCGCAGGACGGCCGCGGCCTGGCCAACCTGTACGGCGGCGCGGACCGGCTGGCGGCCAAGCTCGACACGTTCTTCGCCACCCCGGAGACGGCGACGTTCCCCGGCTCGTACGGCGGGATCATCCACGAGATGCGGGAGGCCCGCGACGTGCGCATGGGACAGTACGGGCACAGCAACCAGCCCTCGCACCACATCGCCTACATGTACGACTACGCGGGGCAGCCGTGGAAGACCCAGGCCAAGGTACGCGAGGCGCTCTCGCGGCTGTACCTGGGCAGCGAGATCGGCCAGGGCTACCCCGGCGACGAGGACAACGGGGAGATGTCGGCCTGGCAGATCTTCGGCGCGCTCGGCTTCTACCCGCTCCAGATGGGCAGCCCCGCCTACGCGATCGGCTCGCCGCTGTTCAAGAAGGCGACGGTGCACCTGGAGGGCGGCAGGAAGCTGGTGATCAAGGCGCACGGCAACAGCGCCCGCAACGTCTACGTGCAGGGGCTGAAGGTCAACGGCAAGGCCTACGACAAGACGTACCTGCCGCACGACCTGATCGCCAAGGGCGGCGAGCTGGCGTTCGAGATGGGGCCGAAGCCGTCGCGCTGGGGGACCGGCAAGAACGCCGCCCCGCCCTCGATCACCACCGACGACCGCATCCCGGCGCCGCTGCACGACGCCACCGGGCCCGGCCGCGGCACGGCGTCGGGGGCCGGGGGCGCCGACGTGAGCGCGCTGTTCGACGACGACTCGGGCACCCGGGCGACGCTGCCCGAATGGGTCCGGTACAGCTTCACCGGCGCCCGGCAGGTCCGCTTCTACACGCTCACCTCCGGCGCCGGCCAGCCGGGGGAGGACCCGGCCGGGTGGGTCCTGGAGGGGTCCGTGGACGGCGGCTCGTGGACGGTGCTGGACGAGCGGGCCGGTGAGAGCTTCCCGTGGCGCCTGCAGACCCGGCCGTTCAAGATCGCCCACCCCGGCTCGTACACGCACTACCGGATCCGGCTCACCAGCGGCACGCCGTCCTCACTCGCTGAGATCGAACTGCTCGCCGACGAGGCTCCCGCCACCTCACCACTGGGCGTGGAGGCCGCCGGCGTCTTCGCCGCACCGGGAGAGACCGTGACACTCCCGGTGAACGTGTCCAACTACGCCGACCGGCCCGCCACCGGACGGCTGACCGCGACCGGGCCTTCCGGCTGGACCGTCCAGCCCGGCTCCGCCGCTTTCGGCCCCATCGCACCGGGCGCGTCGGAGAGCCTGCCGTTCCAGGTGACGGTACCGGCGTCGGCGGGGCCCGGCAGCCACCCGATAACGCTCGCCGCGACCTCCGGCCAGGGACCGGCCGGCACGCAGGTGACGGTCACGGTGGTGGGCGACACCGTGGAGTTCACGCCCGGCACGCCTGCCGAGGCGCCCTGGCTGCTGGAGGCGGACGGGTCGCAGCTCGACGGCGAGGTGTACGACGGGCGCGCCCGCTTCACCGACGGAGACAGCCACGCGACCTACCGGTTCGAGCTGCCCGCCCAGGTGACCGGCGGTTCGCTGACCCTGGAGCTGGGCAACCAGTTCCTGGTCCAGGTCTCGCCCGACAACCAGACCTGGCGGACGGTGCTGCAGGAGAGCGCCAACGTGCGCGACCTGTCGAACCGCGCGCCGCGCACGCTCGACCTCAACGAGCTGCGCGGCGCGGGCCGGACGTTCTACCTGCGCATCGCCGACAGCCAGCCGCAGGACGGCTGGGGCGCCTGGCTGGCCAAGGCCCGGCTGGACCTGCACCGCACAACCGGCTGACCCAAGGCGACCCGCGCCCGGCACCCTCTTCGCCGGGCGCGGGCCGCCCCTGCTGACGGAAACGCTCGCGATCACCTCCCGGCGAACGGAAAGGTTCAGGCGCGCGGCAGCACACCCACGAGCGCCGAGGTGAAGGCGACCCGTAGCGCGTCACGCAGGTCCAGGTGGAGCACGCCGAGGGCGGGCTCGTCCGCATAGGCGGCGAGGACGCTGGGCGGCGGCGGGACGTAGGACGACAGGGCGCCCGCCGAGACGAGGCTCAACAGGCAGAACAGTTGCGTGCCGTCGCCGAGCTCGGGCAGGTGGCGGCGCACGAGCTCGGTCATGGTCGCCAGCCTGGTGAGGGAGGAACGTTTGTGCCGCTTGACCACCTCGACCGAGACGTTGTGCTCAAGGACACCGCCCTGTGCGCCGAAGAGGTCGCACAGCACCACCCGGCCCGCCAGCGACCGGCTGAGGATCTCGGCCAGCCGGCCCGCCCGCACTTCCGGCGCCGCGTCCGCCTCGATGCCCGCGGCCAGCTCCTCCGCCAGCTCGGCGAGCCAGCTTTCCAGGAAGTCGTCCAGCAGTTCGAGCAGCACCGCCTCGCGCGACTCGAAATATCGCAGGACGTTCGACTTGGCCAGGCCCACGCGCCGGCTGAGCTCGTTGAGGCTCACCTCGGCCACGGGCATCTCGTCGAGCATCGCCGCCGCCGTGTCCAGGATCGCCTGGCGGCGGATCTCCCGCTGCTCCTCGCTTCGCGCCCGCTGAAAAGTCACGCCCTCAGCCTAGCTTAAAGACCATCGGTCTCTTGACAGAAGACCAGCGGTCTTTTACGTTGGTCCTCGTAACAGACCGATGGTTTTTTAGGAGAGCGCCATGAGCGGCAACTGGACCGAGCAGCACATCCCCGATCAGCGCGGCCGGGTGGCGATCGTGACCGGCGCCAACACCGGGCTGGGCTTCGAGACCGCCCGGATGCTCGCCGCGCACGGAGCGGCGGTGGTCCTGGCCGTCCGCGACGTCGAGAAGGGCAAGCAGGCAGCCGCCCGCATCACCGGCGACGTCACCGTCCAGGCCCTCGACCTGACCTCCCTGGACTCGATCCGGTCCGCGGCGGCCGACCTGCGCGCCACCCACCCGCGCATCGACCTTCTGATCAACAACGCGGGCGTGATGTACACCCAGAAGCAGACCACCGCCGACGGCTTCGAGCTGCAGTTCGGCACCAACCACCTCGGCCACTTCGCCCTCACCGGCCTGCTGCTGGACCGGCTCCTGCCCGTCCCCGGCTCCCGCGTCGTCACGGTCAGCAGCACCGGCCACCGCATCCGGGCCGCCATCCACTTCGACGACCTGCAGTGGGAGCGCTCGTACAGCCGCGTCGGCGCCTACGGCCAATCCAAACTCGCCAACCTGATGTTCACGTACGAACTGCAGCGCCGGCTCGCACCGCACGGCACCACGGTCGCGGTGGCCGCCCATCCCGGCATGTCCAACACCGAACTCGCCCGCAACGCGCCCGCCGCGCTTCGGGTGCCCCTCACCTGGCTCGCGCCGCTGCTCACCCAGAAGGCCGAGATGGGCGCCCTGCCCACCCTGCGCGCCGCCACCGATCCGGCCGTCGTCGGCGGCCAGTACTACGGTCCCGGCAACCGGGGTGAGATCCGGGGATATCCGAAGCTGGTCAGCTCCAGCGCCGACTCCCGCGACCAGGCCGCCCAGCAGCGCCTGTGGACCGTCTCCGAAGAGCTCACCGGGGTGACATTTCAGCGGTGACTCCACAGCGGAGGGATTCCTGCGGCCGCAACCCGGACTCGAACCGGTACATGGACGCTTGACAGCCGTCTGCCCTGCCGATTGGGGCAGTTCGGAGTCAATCGCCACACGGAAACCAAGCAACGTCAACCCGCCTGAACCTGCACCGCACAACCAGCTGACCCACCGCGGCCCGCTCCCGGGACCCCCACCCCGGGCGCGGGCCGCCCCTGCTGACGGAACATCCGCGCCCCGCCCGCGACGCCCGCTCGGCCCCACGGTGGCGGCTCGGCGGCCTCGCTCCAGCCGGCTCCCGCCGCCGCCCGGTGCCCTCGCGCGACGGCCGGACGGGCCCCGCTCGGCCGGCGGCGGGATGCCCGATGGGTGGTATCGAGTTGTTTGGGAGCTTTGTCATGAAATAGCGTGCATCGCGTCCCCCTGACCTCCCCCTTGGTGTCGAAGAGGCTGTCTTCTAGATGTCTGGAAATATCAGGAAAGGCTGGGCGGTGGCTGTTGCCGTCGTCCTGGCCGTGACCCTGGCGTCCCCCGCGGGTGCCGCCGCCGTCGTCCCGCCCCAGCGGCCGAACATCATCTTCTTCCTCGTGGACGACATGTCGGCGGATCTGCTCCCGTACATGGACACCGTCAGGAGCCTGGCCCACGACGGCACCACCTTCAGCGACTACTACGTGCCGGACTCGCTGTGCTGCCCGTCCCGCGCGGCCATGTTCACCGGCCAGTTCCCGCACAACAACGGCGTGCGGACCAACCAGGGCTACGACCACGGCGGCTACCGGGCGTTCGAGCGGCACGAGGGCAGGACGTACGCCGCCTCCCTGCACCAGGCCGGATACCGCACGGGCTATCTCGGCAAGTACATCAACGAGTACCCCGCCGGCGACGGCTACCGAGTGCCGGCCGGGTGGGACGAGTGGCATGTGTCGGCGGCCGGCGGCTACAACGAGTACAAATACCGCCTCACCCGCTACATCAAGGAGAAGTCAGGCGGCGCGCGGCCGATCGATCGCTCCGACGGCACCTATCTGGTGGACGAGCTGGGGCAGCGGGCGGTGGGCTTCATCGAGCGGTCCCGGAAATACGCCCCGGGCGAGCCGTTCTTCCTCCAGGTGTCACCCTTCGCGCCGCACAACCGGGTGAACGTCAAGCCTGGCGACAAGGAGCCGCGCTTCGCGCCCGCGCAGCGCGACCGGCCGAAGGACCGCTTCCCCGGCGGCGAGTTCCCCCACGGCGACTGCGGCGGCACCGACTGTGCGAACATCGACGTGACCACGCTGCCGTCGTTCAACGAGGACACGACCGACAAACCCTCCTGGGTACGCCGTAAGCCGATCGGCGCGAAGCTCGTCAAGAAGCTCCAAGAGGACTTCCGCGACCGGATCCGCATGGTGCAGTCGGTCGACGACATGGTGGCCCGCGTCATGGGCGCGCTGACCGAGGCGGAGAAGCGCGACACGTACATCGTGTTCACCAGCGACAACGGCTTCCACCTCGGGCAGCACCGCCTGGTGCGCGGCAAGTCCACCGCCTACGACCAGGACGTACGGGTGCCGCTGCTGGTCAAGCGCCCGGCCACGGCGCAGCGCGGCGATCTCGTGACCGGCGCCATCGCCCAGAACGTGGACCTGTTCGCGACCTTCCTCGACCTGGCCGGCGTCGGCGCGCCCGTGCGGGACAGCCGCGACGGACGCAGCCTGCTGCCCCTCATCCAGGGGCAGCAGGTCGCGGACTGGCGCAAGGCGGCGCTGATCGAGCACGTCAAGCCGGACCCGAAGACGCCGGGCCAGCCCGACCCCGACGCGGACGCCCTCAAGAAGGGCAATTCGCGGGCGCCCACCTACTCCGCCGTGCGCACGGCCGGGGAGCTCTACGTCGAGTACGAGGGCGATCCGAAGCCGGAGTACTACAACACCGTCACCGATCCCCGCCAGGAGTCGAACGACCCCGGCAACGCCAGGACGGCGGCCCTGAGCAAGGCCCTCGACCGGCTGAAGGGCTGCGGCAGGCCGGGCGCGGTCGACTGCTGGACGGCCGCCCGCCTGAACTGACCTAAGGCCGGCGGCAAGCAGCGGCAAGCACGGCGGTCACCGGCCGCAGGCAGCGGCGAGCACGGTGGTCACCGGCCGCAGGTGTCCTGGTAGCTCAGCGCGGCCAGGTAACGGGTCCACTGCTCGCGGTCCAGGCCGCCGCCGGCTGCCAGGCAGGCCGTCTCGTCCAGGTGGCCGCGCAGCCCGTAGACCGGCCGCAGGTCCCACAGGACCACGTCGCCGTCGCTGCCGCCGCTGGCCAGGGTGGCCCCGTCGGAGGAGAAGGCCAGGTGGGACGCCGTGTCCAGGTTGTCGGCCATGGCCGGCCCCAGTTGCCGGGGCAGGATCCGGTTGCCGAGGTCCCAGAGGTAGGCGTTCCCGTCGATCCCGCCGGTCACCATGAGGTCCGTCGTGGGGGCGAAGGCCACGTTCACCGCCGAGTTGCTGCCGTGCGGGAGGAGGGAGTCGCCGAGGCGGCGGGGGGGGCGGGATCTGAGACGTCCCAGAGGATGACGGCTCCTTCACGATCGCCGGTGGCCAGCAGGTCTCCCGCCGGGGACAGCGCCGCGCTGAGCACCTCGTCCGTGTGGCCGACGAGCCCGGGCCCGAGCCGGCGCGGGTGCGAAGGGTCCGTGATGTCCCATAACCGGGCGCCGTTCGGGCTCCCGGGACCGTCGCCCCGTGGGGCGGACGCGGCCTCGCCGCCGCTCGTCGAGCCGCTGGTGGTGGCCGGGACCGACGGCCTGGCGACGGCGGCGGGTGGCGCGTCGGCCCCCGACCCGCGGACGAGGGCGAGCGTGCGGCCGTCCCGTACCCGCCAGACCCCCAGCACCCCTTCCCGGGCGAGAACGAGCGCGAGGCGGCGGGGCCGGGCGGGATCCCGTACGTCCCAGAAGATCGTTCCCTGGTCGCCGCCCACGATGAGGGTCTTGCCGTCGGCGGAGAACACGACCGTCCGGATGATGTTCGTGGGTCCGGTGAGGGACGGCGTCAGCCGGCGCGGGTGGGCGCGGTCGGCCAGATCCCACAGGATGACGGTCTCCTTGCCGTCGCCGGTGGCCAGGATCCGGCCGTCGGGCGCGAAGCCGACGGCGTCGACTCCTTCGCCGGTGTGCCCGGTCAGCGTGCCGAGCCGGTGCGGCCGGGCGTGATCGGCGATGTCCCACAACGCGACGGTCGTGTCCCGGCCGCCTGTCGCGATCATCGTGGCGTCCGCCGACATGGCCAAGGCGTAGATCTCCTGGTAGCGGCCCTTGTGCCCGACGAACGGGAGGCCGAAGACGCGCGGGCGGCCGGCGCGTTCGAGGTTCCAGAGGGTGACCCGGCCGTCCGAGCTGCCGGTGGCGGCCATCCGGCCGTCCGGCGCGAACGCGATGGTCTGATCGGACTCGCCGGCGACGAGCTGCTCGGTCCGCTGGGGGAAGTCCGGGTCGGTGGCGTCCCACAGCAGGATCCCGGTGTCCCGGGTGCCGGTGGTCGCCAGCGTGGCGCCGTGCGGTGCGAACGTCACCCGCGAGAAGAAGTTCACCCGGATGAGGTCTTTGGCGGGACGCGGGCGGGCCGGGTCGCGCACGTTCCACAGCCCGGTGCCACGCAGGTCCCCGCCGACGGCCAGCATCCGGCCGTCGGCCGAAAACGACAGCGAACCCACGAGGTCGTCCGGCGCGGGCGCGATCCGGCCGAGCCGTCGCGGCGCCGCGGGCCGCCGGATGTCCCACAGCAGCACCTCCGACGTCTTCCGCACGGTTCCCGCCGTGGTCATCGTGCGGCCGTCGGCGGAGAACGCGAGGCTGGAGACCTGCTCGCGGTAGGCGGCGAGCGGCGCTCCCAGCGGGCGGATCCGCGTGGGGTCGCTCAGATCCCACAGCTGGAGCCCGGGTTTCTTCTTGCTGGAGGTGGCCAGGACGGCGCCGTCCGGCGACAGCCACGCACCGCCGACACGGTACTGCTCACCGGGCACCGGGGTGCCCATCCGGCGGGGGCGCGCGGGGTCGGCCAGGTCCCAGACGGTGACGGCGCCGCTGGGGCTCGCGGCGACGAGCCGGCTGCCGCCCGAGGCGAACCGCACCGTGATGCTGCCGGAGAATTCCTGGAAGCGGAAAGGGTCCCCGACCTGGCGGGGGCGCAGCGGGTCGCGCAGGTCCCACAGCATGATGGCGCCGGAGGTGAAACCGGCCGCCAGATACCGGCCGCTGGGGGAGTAGGCGAGTGAGCTGGTGGAGTCGTTCACGCCGGTCAGCTGGCCCGCGTACGGCGTGGTGGTGATCGCCTTCTGCAGCGAGGCGTACGTCTCCGCGTCGGGGTGCAGCCGGTGGGCGGCGACACCGAGCCTCAGCGCGGTCTGCGGATCGGTGTCCAGCGCCGCCTCGGCCTTCGCCACGAGCTGCCGGGCGGTGGCCACCCGCTGCTGCTGCCCGGCCGCGTCCCGCTGCTGCTCCGCGGTCCTGCTCTGGATCAGGGCGACGCCGGCGAGGACGAGGGCGGCCACGAGCAGCACGGAGAGCGCGGTGAACGTGAGACCCCGCTGCCGTCGGCCGCGCGTCTCCGCGCGGACGCCGGCGTCGAGGAACAGGCGCGGCACGCCGGTGAGGGGATCGGCGTGCCAGCGCGGTTCGGCGTGCAGGACCGCGGCCAGCTGTTCACCCCGATACAGGTACGAGGCGGCGCGGCCGTTGCGTGCCCAGTCCTCGGCGTCGTCGGAGAGCTGGCTGCGCAGGACGCTGCCGGTCAGGTCGGCCTCCATCCACCCGCGCAGGCGCGGCCAGTGCTGCAGGAGAGCCTCGTGGGCGATCTGCACCGAGTCGGTGTCGACGACGATGAGGCGGCGCCGGGCGAACACCTCCAGGATCTCCTCCAGGCCGCCGTCCGCTCGCGACAGCGCCGTGCGGGCCACGGTGCGGCGGGTCAGCCGTTTGCCCTCCGGCGAGACGGCGGTCAGCCGCTGGAACACCTGCCGGGCCTCCTCCTGCCGGGCCGGGTCCAGGTTGTCGTAGGCCGCCTCCGCGCTCGTCGCGACGGCGCGGGTGACGCCGCCGGTGAGCGCGTACCCTCTGCTGGTCAGGCGATGGTCCTCGCGGTGCTCCCAGACGGTCAGCATCGTCTGGGACAGCAGCGGGAGCACGCCCGCGTCGAACCCGCCCGCCGGGGACCGCAGCTCGCTCAGGATCAGGCCGACCAGGCCGGGCTCGATCTCCAGGCCGGCGGCGTCGGCGGGCACCGTGATCACGGCGCGCAGCTCGGACTCCGTCATCGAGCCGAGCACGAACGGGCTCTGCAGCGCCGCGACGAGCGGCGGGTGGCCGGCGCACCGGTCGATGACGTCGCCGCGGACGGCGATCGCCACCATCGCGGCGGGGATCTCCGCGGGGCCGTTCGGGACGGTCGCGGCGGCGTGCAGGGCGGCGATGAACGCGGCGCGCTCGGCCGCGGCCTCCTCGCCGCCCGCGGCGAAGACCTCCTCGAACTGGTCCACCACCAGGATGAGCCGGCATCCGGCCACGCTCTCGGCGGGCAGCTCACGCCGCCGGGCGTCCTGCTCCACCGCCTGCCGTACCAGCAGCGACGCGTCCTCCGGCCGCCGCCTCAGCGTGTCGAGCACCGTACGGGCGTCCAGCCCGGCCAGGCCCGCCACCAGCGTGGCCAGCAGGGAGAGCGGGGAACGCGTGGGCTGGTCGATGACGTGCCTGGGCCAGTGCCGCGCCGGTTCTGACAGGTCGCCCCGCCCGATCGCGGGTAAGAGCCCGGCGCGCAGCAGCGAGGACTTCCCCGCGCCCGACGCGCCGGTCACCACCAGCAGGCCGGGCCCGGCCAGCCGTTCGGACAGGGTGCTGACCAGCTGCGCGGTGACGACCTCCCGGCCGGAGAACACCTCCGCGTCGGCCTCGCCGTAGGTGGCCAGCCCCTTGTACGGGCTCCCGTCCGCCCAGCGCGGCCCGCGATCCGTGTCGGGCGTCCCGGCCGGCCGGGTCCGCCGCTCGATCACCGCCAGCTGGTCCAGCAGCAGCCGGGTGTCGGTCGCCTGGCGGTACTGCAGGCCCACCGCCACCTGGAGATCCGCCCGCTGCTGGTCGACCCCCTCCCTGATCACCTTCAGGTGCCCCTCGACGTCGGACAGCACGAAGGCGAACTCGGCGAACTCCGTGCCCAGCCCGGCCAGGCCCTCGGCCAGCGCCGCCTGCAGCTCCCGGTCGCCGGACCGTACGGTGGCCTCGACCGCCGCGCCGACCAGCCCGAACTCCCGCAGCACCCGCGCCATCTCCGCGCGCAGCTCGTCCGCCTGGTCGCCGCCGCCCTCCAGCACCCCCTGGAACCGCCGTTCGAGCTCGCTCTCCAGATCCTCCTGGGACGGCTCGCGGCCCAGGCTCGCCAGGCCCGCCTTCACCAGATCGGTCAGGATGTTCCCGCCGACGGCGCTGGTGGCGGCGATCCCCGCCGTCACCAGCGCCGGCACGCCCACGCCCGACACCAGCAGCGGCGCGAACGCCCCGGCCGACAGCACCGCCAGCAGCACCGGGGGAGTCCACACCCGCGCCCGCGCCGACCGCACCAAGTGGGCGACTCCGCCACGCATCAACCCGGACGAATCACTCCGTAGCTCATCGCTCACGCCCCCAATATCCTCGCCGGGGAGTACCAACATCAATGATCTGGCCGACCGGCTCCAAAGACGTCCGGCCTCGCGTACGGCGGCGCGGGCTTCGCGGGGCGCGGCCGAGGTGCCTGAGCCGCCTGGCGGGCCACATCTTCGCGGTGTCAGCTCAGCAGCAGGGCGCCGTCCCACGACGTCGTCGGGGTGTCCTCCACCGCGTACGAGTGGAGGGCGAGGGCGATGCCCGCGGCGCCTTCCAGGAAGCCGGGCCGGTCCAGGTCGCGTGCCGCGAGCGAGTGCCGGTACCGGAAGCCGAACGGCGCCTGCGGGTCGTACCCGTCCATCACCCGCACCGCCAGGTCGTCGGCGACGGCGTCATAGCCCTGGCCGGGACTGTCGTGTGCCATGCGCAGCACGATCTGCAGCAGCCCGGCCCACCCGTGGCACAGCGCGGAGTCGCGGATCAGCTCGTCGCTCGCCGCGCTCAGCGCGCCACGAAGGGCGGCGTGCGCGTCGGCGCGCCAGGCCGCGCGGTCCAGCGCGGCGCCGGCCAGATACACGGCACGGGCCGCGCCCGCGGCGCCGTAGCACCAGGAGTCACGCCCGCGTTCCGGCGGCTCCCCGCTCTCGATGTGCGCCGCCGAGATCAGGTGCGGCCAGCGCGGGCCGTGCTCGTCGGTCGTGCGCCAGCGGGACAGCAACGCCATGATCCGCTCGATGGCCTCGTCCTGACGCTCCACCTGTACCCCTGCCCGCCAGGCGATGGAGAGGAGCGCGAGCGGCCCGCAGACGCCGTGCGCGAGACCGAAGTTGACGTGCTCGGCCAGCCCGTGGTCGAGCCCTTCGGTGATCCACCACACGGGCCGGCGGGTGCCGCCGGCGGTCGCCGTGGCCACCAGCGATTCGAGCACGTCGGTCAGGGCGAGCCCCGCCGCCTGCCGCGCCGCCGGCTCGGCGGCCGACTCGTGCCGCGCCAGCAGGTAGCGGCCGATTCCGGCGGTGCCGCCGAGGACGTCGTAGCGGCTCCACGCGCCGACCGGCGCTCCGGCGCACAGCCGCTCCCGGTCGGCTCGCGCCCGTTGCCGGACCTGGTCGATGATGTGCCGGTCCAGACCCTCCAGCATCGTGGCGTAGCCGCCGGACGCGGTGGCCGCGTTGTGCCCGGCCAGCGCGAGCGCCACCATGCCGTTGAACAGCGACTGCGGCAGCAGCCGGAGCCCGCCGGCGAGCGCCGCGGACAGGTGCGCGTGCGCCCGGCCGCGCAGCTCCGGCGCCTGCGCGGCCAGCTCCGCGAACAGCAGCGCGACTCCCGGGTGACCGTCCGAGAGCGACAGCGGATCCCACACCGGCTGCGGGTCGCCCGGGTAACGCATGAGGTTGCCGGGCGCGCCCGCGATCCCGGCCACCCGGTCCGGCTCCGCCAGCCGGTCCGCGATCTCGGCGACGA
Organism: Nonomuraea rosea; assembly: GCF_039539705.1. NCBI lineage: Bacteria > Bacillati > Actinomycetota > Actinomycetes > Streptosporangiales > Streptosporangiaceae > Nonomuraea > Nonomuraea rosea. The sequence continues at coordinate 121,373 of NZ_BAABDQ010000032.1, forward strand.
TGCCGGCGGCCGCCCGCCGCTGGGTCTGGTCAGTCGGTGTCAGTGCGGGTGACGGCACGGAAGCTCTCCAATTCCTGAAGCAGGTGGCGGACCTCATCGCGCTGCGGCACGGGCAGGTCACCGACGCGTACCGTCTCGCCGGCGTTCAGCCGGTCCAGCACCGCGAGGGCTTGCGCGGTGGCCGCGCCGGACGAGACGTTGCCGTTCGCGGCGTATCCGCGTGCGCCGTCGCCGGGCGCGGCCAGCAGGGGAGCGCACCCGCGGACGGGCGTGCCGTCGCCGAGCGGGCGGAACTCGGCGGGCCGCTGGGTCGGCCAGAACCCGCCCGCCGTCCTGACCTCCAGGGCCAGCTCGGTGGCCCGGGCGGCGAACCGGTCCTGGCTGAGCAGCTCCATGAAGGCGTCCACGGAGCCGGCCAGAGCCGCGGGCAGCTCACCGGACAACCGCCCGCCAGGACCGGCGTCCTGGGAGAACAACGGAGCCGACGCCGCCGGCACGGTGCCACGGAACAGATCCTTGATCTCGTAGTACGGCCGGTGCTCGCGGCGGGGAATGCCCACGTTGACGCTGGTCGCCGGTGCTTCGCCGCCGCTCTCCCCGACGTGGTAGTACCGCGACGGCCAGTACAGCAGATCCCCCGGCTCGACCTCCGCCACGAACGAGGAGGCCAGGTACGGCTGGTAGTCCAGCACCGTGTGCACCGGATCCGACCACGGGCGCTCGGCCCAGAACCGCATGCGCTTGGCCCCACGCACGCAGAACATGAAGGTGGCGAAGCGATCCTGGTGCACGCCGACCGGGCTGTGCTCGTAGGAGCCGTGGAACATCGACGAGCCCACACTGTGCGACGGCTGGCCGACCCGCTCCCAGAGACCCGCGTAGAACCGCTGGGCACGCGTCCACAGCGGGTGGGAGAAGGAGTGGAAGCGGTGCACGACGAGGGCGTAACGCTGGCCCCGCAACCGGTCGGCCATGCGCCGCTCGTAGCCGCCGAGCGAGCGGTCCGTCAGCTCCGGCAGATAGTCGCGCGGCCGCGTCTGCTGCCGCCGCTCCACGAGGATCTGCGCATTCCCCGGTACGGCGAGCGGATGCGGCGGCCGGCTGCCGAGCACGGCGGCCTCGAACACCTCCGCCTCGTCGAACGGCACGACGCCGGCCTGCTTGTACAGCACGGGTCTCCGGTCCCAGTACCGCGCTACGAAGACGTCCCAGTCGAACGTCTTCTCGATCGTCAGCGTCATCGCGCGGGCCCCTCGTTCACCTCGATGCCGCGCAGCCGGTACAGCTTGTCCAGCAACGCGAGCACGTTCTCGTCGGCACCGCCGATGGCGCGGCACGCCTCGGCGACAGTCGTCTCCTCGCCGTCGCCGAGCGCCGCGAACACCCGGTCGCTCGCGGCTCCCGGCAGGGCGAACACGTTCCCGTTGATCGCCCACACCTCGTGTCCAGGCCCGTCAGGCATCCGGACGATCTCGCCCGAGCGGCGGATCCGGGTCCGCGGCGTCATCGGGACGCCCTCGCGCGGCACCGGGATCGGTTCGAGACCGGCCGCGGAACGCAGCGCCGCCCAGCGGACCCGCAACATCCTGCGCAGCCGGCCGCCGTCCACGACCGTGCGCAGCTCGTCGCCGAGCGCGGACAGGCGGGGCAGCACCCCGCCCTGGTCGTCGACGCGGGAGCCGGGGCCGAACGGGAAGTACGGCACGGTGTCGTCATTGCCCTGCCGGCCGTGCACCAGGTCGGCGAGCAGGTCCCGCAACTCGGTGAACGGCAGCCGCCGGTCGGTCGGGATCCGCAGGCGCAGCGCCACGCACCCCTCGTGGAAGGTGTCCACGTGCCGCTGGTCGCCCGGCCAGTACAGCAGCTCCCCGGCGCCGGCGCTCACGGTCCGCACACCGTCCAGGTCCCGGTCCGGATCGGCGATCGCGGCCGGCGGGGGGCCGCGGCGCTCGTCCCACAGCCGTACGTCCATCCGCCCGCGCAGCACCCAGGTCAGCGCGGCGTGCGTCGGCGCCTCGGCCGCACCGGCGTGCTGGGTGAACCGGTCACCGATCAGCACCTCGGCGACGACCGGGAGGTTCGGCCAGCCGACCGCCTGCCACAGCCCGCGGATCGCGTCGCGCACCGCGGACCACAGCGGGTAGTCCAGCAGCAGCGGCTGCCGGACGGTGAGCAGGTGACCCTGCCCGGGCAGGTCCGTGTCCAGCCGGTCGAGGTAGTCGTCCAGGGTCCGGTCGGTGACGTCGGGCAGCAGCGTGCCGGGCGCGCGCAGCCAGCCGTCGCCGGCCAGGAACCGGACGTCGGGCATCACCCAGAACCGGGTGCCGGCGCGGAACGGGGCGCACGACTGGACGGTCAGGGCGTGGAGCCGGTCGAGGCCCACCGGCGGCCGGGCAGACAGGCGGGCGGGCTCCCTGTCCCAGTACCGCTGCCCGAACAGCGCCCAGTCGACGTCGCTCGACGCCTGTGACACCTCGTGGGTCAGTGCGCTCATGATGCCTCCTTCCCCGACAGGGGGAATCGCTGCCGGATCCGGTCGGTGTAGTCGGCCAGCGGCTCCATGCCCATCGCGGCGCGCCGGTGGTCCACCTCGTCCGGCTCCTCGATCGGGTACGGCACCAGCCTTCCGGCCACGGGCTCGAACTTCGTGCCGTACACCTGGGGGAGTCCGTCGGCCAGGCGCAGCTCGTCGGTCAGGTACGCGACCTCCCGCCATGGGAGGTCGCCGCCCGCCGCCGCCTGCCGCATCAGCTCCAGGCAGTGCCGGCGAAACTCCAGGTGCTCTCGCGCGTGCTGCACGAGGCGGCTCGCCGCCCCGGCCGCCGCGCCGCCGACCATCGCGTGACCCGGCCACCCGTGCTCGGTCACGACCCCGGACAGCCAGGCGATGCCGGCGTCGGTCAGGGTTCGCAGGCGGCGCTCGCCGGTCGTGTCGGCCATGCCGCCGTCCGCCCACGGCATCCGGATGGCGCCGTCGAGCCGGTCAAGCCGCAGCAGCCGGCGCCGTACCTCACCGGCCGGTGCCGGCTCGGCCGGGACCTCCGGGGCGTCCACGGGGTCGATGCGCAGGCGTACCTTCTCCCTGGTCCAGATGTAGGTGACCCGCCTGCCGACCTCCGGCCAGTCGAAGCCGACCTGGCCCTCGGCCGGGCTCTGCAGATGCAGCCGTACGCCCAGCGCCTTGTCCGTGACGACGAGCTCCGTCACGTCGTCGAACACGTGCTCCACCGCGTCTCGAAGCGCCACTCCGAGACCGGCCAGCTCCAGGTTCGCGCCGTCGAGCAGCTCCGGCAGCGGGGGCCAGCCGCCCTCGGGCTCCGGCCGGGCCGCGACCGGGGCGGTGCCGAACGGCCGCGGCGGCGGCGCGATCCGCAGCACCGGCCCGCCGTCCAGCGAACGGACGAAGTAGGGGACGTCCATCCGCCGGAGCTGGTCGAGCTCCGGTCGGTCGAAGCGGACGCCCGGCTCGGCGGGCACCGGCGCGGCGCCGCCGCCGGACAGCCAGCGCGGCACCAGCGCGTCGAAGTACCGGTACGTGGGCTGCCGCAGCACCCGGACGTAGTGACCGGCGGTCGCGCTCGCCAGGAACCGCCGGATCGCCGGCCGCTGCCGGCACATCAGGGTCCAGGCGTCGAACATGCCACGCAGCATGGCCGGCAGGTAAGGGCCGTACCCGGCTCTTCCTTCGGTGTCCGCGACGACGGTCCTGGTCTCTTCCCTGGTGTAAGGCCGCCGGCGGCGGTGCAGGCGCAGCGCCCCCGCAGGCTCCTCGCTCCAGCACACCGGCGGGCCCTCGGCGCTGCACCAGCGCGGGGTGCTCTCCAGGCCGACGTGGTGCTGGTCGACCTCCGCGGTCCGGTCGTGCAGCAGACCCGTGTCGTAGAGCCGGGAGACCCGGCAGAAGTAGATCTCCAGATCGATCGGATACAGCAGCGGCTCGCTCTCGCCGGGCCTGGTCCCGGTCACCACGTTGCCGCCGATCATGTCGGTGATCCCGAAGGCGAACATCGCGGCGGCCAGCGAGCCGGCCCGGTGCCAGAACCGCGCCGCCTCCCGCGGCGGTAACCGGGTACCCATCAGCCGCCACTGCCCGGACGTGCGGATCGCTCCCCACTGCGCCGGCGGCTCGATCCATTCCTGCCACAGGTAACCGGGGCCGGCACCGGTCCAGCACGAAAGCACCGGCAGCCGGACCTCACCCGACGCCGCGGGCGCGTCGTTGAGCATGCCGAACACCGACGCCGGCGAGCCGGCCCCTCCTTGCGCGGTGAACAGCAGCTCGCCGGACGCCGGGCGCGGCTTGTAGGCGACCCGGCCACCACCGGCGCAGTCCAGCCGCAACACCCGTTGCCGGCCGTTGTGGGTCTCCTCACCATGCGCCCACAAACCGATGACCGGCCCCCGGAAGGCCGGCTCCTCCGGCCAGCAGCCGCGCATGTCCCGCAGGAGACGGTCGAGGAAGAGCGTCAGAAACGCCTCGCACCGCTCCGCCCACTCCGCCACCCGGTCGCGGGCGTAATGCGCCCGGCCGGTCGCGCACGCCACGAACGCCTCGGACACCACCGGTCCGAAGAGGTCGGCGTTGGTGACGTCCAGTACGCCACCGGCCATGACCGGCGAATATCGCCGCGCGGCGCGGGCACACCAGTCGTCCAGCCGTTCCAGCAACGCCAGCAGCGGCGCGAACCGCTGGTCGGCGAGCGCGTGCGCGAGCATCCGCGCGTCCGCCGCGCCACCGAGCAATCGGTCGAGCCTGACCGTCCCTTCGGGCCCGGCCGTGACGACAGGGGGGAACAGCCCGCCCGCCGTGCCGTCGCGGACCGCGCCGATCAGCCGCCGCGCCACCGGCGGAAGCGTTGTCTCGGGGTCCTGGTGTCCGGCATCGGTGGTGGGGGCGCAGATCTCCCAGAGCGGCTCGACGTCCGCTGACGCATCCAGCAAAACTTCCCTCCCGACTCGTCGCTGCGGAGCGCAAGGCACAGCCGGGTGGCGCCGCCGGCAGCGGCGCCACCCGGCGTGTGTCAGCAGCAGTAGATGGATGCGCAACTGCCGCAGGCGGTGCCGGTGCCCGAGTTCATCGGCGACGTGAGCGGCGGGATCTCCAGCTCCAGGTCGCCGATCACCAGGTCGAACACCTCATCGGTGGTCTGCTCCGACCAGACCACGGTCTTCTCGTCGACGGTCTGCATGAGTACCCCTTCTCTCGCAGTGGGCGACAACTGCTCCTGCCGCATGACCGGCGGAACGAAAAACACAGTAGAGAAGGGCGGTATATCGCCGGTATGTCGATAAATGAGGTCACATGGGTGGTTGTCCCGTACCGAAGAGGTGCGCACAGGCCGTCGCGGCGGCGTCGCCGTCGCCTTCCACCACTGCCCGGCCCAGTTGCTGCAGGTGACGGTCGGACACGCCGGCTTCCTGGAACCCGTGCTGACATGGCTGGTCCTCGTCGTACCCGGCAGCCTGTCGTGACAGCGGCGGGAGCCGCCGGCTCAGGCCCCGACGACCCGCAGCGAGTCGGCGTGACCATCGGCGACCTGCCGGGCCTTCGGGGCCGGAGAGCCTGGAGGCGGCGGTCAGACGCTGGATTCGAGGTGCTGCTGGATGGCCGCCATGACGGCCTGCGGCGAGGCCGAGCGGCTGAAGGCGGCCACCACCACCTGCTCGCTCTTCTCCTGAGGCTGGTCGAGGTGGCGGAAGGTGGCGATGACGTAGCCGAGAGCGTGGTCGAGGGGGTCGGCGGGGTCGTAGGTGCCGCCGGCCCGGAGCCAGCCGCGTAGCACCTGGTTGTGGGCGGAGACGACGGAGGCGGCCATGAGCTCGGCGCGCAGGCCGGCGTCGGGGGCGTCGCCGAGCCATTCGCCCACGAACTCGCGGAACAGCCGCTGGTAGCGGGCCACGCTGGCGATCTCGCGGTCACGCAGCGCGGGCACCTGGCGAACCAGCTGGTAACGGCGCAGCGAGACCTCGGCGTCCTCGACGTAATGGGTGAGCACGAGGCGCACGGCGTCGGTGATGGCCACGATCGCGGTGTCGGCCGTGGAAGCGCGCAGCCGGGCGCCGATCCTGGACAGCAGCGCGTCGTGGTCGGGGAAGATCGCGTCTTCTTTGGAGCGGTAATAGCGGAAGAACGTGCTGCGGCTGACGCCCGCACGGGCCGCGATGTCGTCGACCGTCGTGGCGTCGTAACCGTTCTCGTCGAACAGGGCGACGGCGGCTTCGGCCAGGCGCTGGTGGATAGGCGGTTTCGGCACGGGTTCATTCTTCCGGATCCGAGGGTTGCCGCAGGAGTTCGATACTGAGTACCTTGATTATGGTACTCAGTCTTATCGGTGGTGACGCATGGCATCGCACAGCACCGCGGGCAGTCTGGCCCGCTTGAAGGAACGCCTGGACGAGGCGGTTCACGTCGGAGAGGCGCGGGCGGCGGCCAAGCAGCACACCAAGAGCCGGCTGACCGCGCGGGAAAGGATCGAGCGGCTGCTCGATCCCGGTTCGTTCGTCGAGCTGGACGCGCTGGCCCGGGGGTCGCTCGGTTACGGCGACGGCGTGGTCACCGGGTACGGGACGGTGGACGGCCGGCAGGTGTGCGTGTTCTCCCAGGACTTCACGGTGGCCGGGGGCTCACTGGGCGAGGTGTACGGGCAGAAGATCTGCAAGGTGATGGACCTGGCGATGCGCAACGGCTGCCCGATCATCGGCATCAACGAGGGCGCGGGCGCGCGGATCCAGGAGGGGGTGGTCTCGCTCGGCCTGTACGGGGAGATCTTCCGCCGCAACATCAGGGCCTCCGGGGTGATCCCGCAGATCTCGCTGGTCATGGGCGCGTGCGCGGGCGGCCACGTCTACTCGCCGGCGCTCACCGACTTCACGATCATGGTGGATGAGCAGTCCCACATGTTCGTCACGGGACCTGACGTGATCAAGACGGTCACGGGGGAGGACGTCACCTTTGAGGACCTCGGTGGCGGGCGGGTGCACAACAGCCGCAGCGGCGTGGCGCACTACCTGGCCTCCGACGAGGACGACGCGCTCGACTACGCGCGGGCGTTGCTGGCCTACCTGCCGGACAACAACCTCGACGAGCCGCCGCACCCGCACGTCGAGGCCGGCCTGGCGCTGACGGCCGATGATCTGGCGCTGGACGGGCTGGTGCCGGACTCGCCGAACCAGCCGTACGACATGCACGAAGTGATCGGCGCGCTGCTGGACGACGGCGGGTTTCTGGAGGTGCAGGCGCTGTTCGCGCCGAACATCGTGGTCGGGTTCGGCCGGATCGAGGGCCGGCCGGTCGGGGTGGTGGCCAACCAGCCGATGCGGCTGGCGGGCACGCTGGACATCGACGCCTCGGAGAAGGCCGCCCGGTTCGTGCGCACCTGCGACGCCTTCAGCATCCCGGTGCTCACGCTGGTGGATGTGCCCGGCTTCCTGCCCGGCACCGATCAGGAGTGGAACGGCATCATCCGGCGCGGCGCCAAGCTTCTGTACGCCTACGGCGAGGCCACGGTCCCGCTGGTCACCGTGATCACCCGCAAGGCGTACGGCGGCGCGTACGACGTGATGGGCTCCAAACACCTCGGCGCGGACGTCAACCTGGCCTGGTCCACCGCGCAGATCGCGGTCATGGGCGCCCAGGGCGCGGTCAACGTCCTGCACCGCAAGCGCCTGGCCGCCGCCGGCGACCCGGACGCGCTGCGCGCCGAGCTGGTCGCCGAGTACGAGGACACCCTGGCCACCCCGTACCTGGCGGCCGAGCGTGGTTACGTGGACGCGGTCATCGCGCCGAGCGAGACCCGCCGCGAGGTGACCCGGGCGCTGCGGCTGCTGCGCGGCAAACGCGACGCCCTGCCGCCCAAGAAGCACGGGAACATCCCCCTGTGAACGGCCTGATAGTGGTCAAGGGCGCGCCGGCACCAGAGGAGCTGGCGGCCCTCGTCGTGGCCCTGCACACCGCGCGAACGGCGCCCGCGCCGTCACCGGTGGCACGCCGCCCCCTCTTGCGCCGCCCCCTTTTGGCCGGGCCGGGTGCCTGGCGGGAGTCGAGATGGAATCTGGGAGGACACCTGTGAGCCTGCGCAAGGTGCTCATCGCCAACCGAGGCGAGATCGCCGTCCGCGTCATCCGCGCCTGCCAGGACGCCGGGATCGCCGCCGTGGCGGTCTACGCCGACCAGGACCGGGACGCGCTGCACGCCCGGCTGGCCGACGAGGCGTACGCGCTGGACGGCGGCACGCCGGGGGAGACGTACCTGTCGATCGAGAAGATCATCGGCGTGGCGGCCCGCTCCGGCGCCGGCTCCGTGCACCCCGGCTACGGCTTCCTGGCCGAGAACGCCGCCTTCGCCCAGGCCGTCCTCGACGCGGGCCTGGTCTGGATCGGCCCGCCCCCGGCGGCGATCACCGCGCTCGGCGACAAGGTCCAGGCCCGCCACATCGCCCACAAGGTCGGCGCCCCACTGGTGCCAGGCACCCCCGACCCGGTCGCGGACGTGGCCGAGGTGATCGCGTTCGCCGGGGAGCACGGCCTGCCGATCGCGATCAAGGCGGCGTTCGGCGGCGGCGGGCGCGGGTTGAAGGTGGCCCGCACCCTGGAGGAGATCCCCGCCCTGTACGACAGCGCGGTCCGCGAGGCCGTGACGGCCTTCGGCCGGGGCGAGTGCTTCGTCGAGCGTTACCTCGACCGGCCGCGCCACGTCGAGACCCAGTGCCTGGCCGACGCCCACGGCAACGTCGTCGTGGTCTCCACCCGCGACTGCTCACTCCAGCGCCGCCACCAGAAGCTCGTCGAGGAGGCCCCCGCCCCGTTCCTCACCGCCGCGCAGGAGAGGCTGCTACGCGACAGCTCCAAGGCGATCCTGCGCGAGGCCGGATATGTCGGGGCCGGCACGTGCGAGTTCCTGGTCGGCCAGGACGGGACGATCTCGTTCCTTGAGGTCAACACCAGGCTGCAGGTCGAGCACCCCGTCACCGAGGAGGTCACCGGCATCGACCTGGTCCGCGAGATGTTCCGCGTCGCCGACGGCGAGCCTCTCGGGTACGACGACCCGTCGCCGCGCGGCCACTCCATCGAGTTCCGCGTCAACGCCGAGGACCCCGGCCGGGGCTTCCTGCCCGCTCCCGGCACCATCACCCGCTGGCGTGCCCCCTCCGGCCCCGGCGTCCGCCTCGACAGCGGTTACGAGCAGGGCGAGACCGTGCCCGGCGCCTACGACTCGCTGGTCGCCAAGCTCATCGTCACCGGCGCCACTCGGGAGCAGGCGTTGCAGCGGGCCCGCCGGGCGCTGGCCGAGTTCGAGGTCGAGGGCATGCCGACCGCGCTGCCCTTCCACCAGGCGGTGGTGACCGACCCGGCCTTCACCGCCGAGCCGTTCGCCGTCCACACGCGCTGGATCGAGACCGAGTTCGACAACCGGATCGCCCCCTATGCGGGGCCGGTCACGGGCGAGGAGCCGGAGGAGCGGGAGCGGGTCACGGTCGAGGTGGCGGGCAAGCGCCTGGAGGTCGTCCTCCCGGCCGGGCTCGGCGGCACAGGGAGGAAGCCCGCTGCGCGCAGCGCGCCCCGGCGGGCCGCCAAGGCGGCTCCCGTGGCCGGCGGTGACGCGCTCGTGAGCCCGATGCAGGGCACGATCGTCAAGGTGGCCGCCGCCGACGGCGACACCGTGACCGCCGGTGACACCATCGTCGTGCTGGAGGCGATGAAGATGGAGCAGCCGCTCACCGCCCACAAGTCCGGCACCGTGGTCGGCATGACCGCCCAGGCCGGGGCCACGGTGGCGGCGGGCGCGGCGATCTGCGAGATCAAGGACCCGGCCTGAGCCGGGACCTGGCCGACTCACCCGCCACCGCGCCGCCGCCCCCCGGTCAGCGGCCGGTCGGCGGGAGGCGGCGCAGCAGGTACGTGTCCATGATCCAGCCCTTGCGGGCGCGGGCCTCCTCGCGCAGCTCGACCAGCTCGTGCTTGACCTCGCCCTTGCCGACGACGAAGAACACGTCCGTGGCGGCGATGGCCTTGACCGCCTGCAAGGTGAGTGGTCGGGATCGCCGGCCCCGATCCCGATGACGAGTAGCCGCTTCACCCGGGAAGTCGGCTAGAACGCCGGATATACGATTTACCCCGCTGTCCACCCGCCGTACACCCAAGGAGGAACGTGGACCTGGCCGAGCAAGGTGCCGCCTTCGCCGCCTTCTGGCAGGAGCGGCACCTGTGCACGCTCGCCACCGCCCGCGCCGACGCCCCGCCGCACGTCGTGCCGGTGGGCGTGACGCTGGATCTGGCCGCCGGCATCGCCAGGGTGATCACCTCGGGGTCGTCGCACAAGGCCAGGCTCATCGGCACGTCGGGCGCGCAGGTCGCGCTCTGCCAGGTGGACGGCCGCCGCTGGTCGACGCTGGAGGGCCGGGCCGTGCTGCGCACCGAGCCGGAGCAGGTGGCCGACGCGGAACGCCGCTACGCCGCCCGGTACAAGCCGCCCCGGATCAATCCCTCCCGCGTGGTCGTGGAGATCCAGGTGACCCGCGTGCTGGGCAACGTGTGATCACGGTCGTCGGCCGGCGTTGCCCATGGCGATGCTCATGCCGCTGCGCACGAACATCAGCACGTCGTTCGGCTGGTCGCCGCGTGACGATCTGGTCCAGCGGGATCCGGTAGAAGCGGGACAGCCGTTCGACCACCACGCCCTTGTTGGCCGTCGGATGCGTGACGTCCAGGTAGTACGGCTGGGACCGGGCGGCCGATACGTGGGCGGAGAACCGCGCCTGGACGTCGGCCTCGCACCGCGCCACCAGGTCGTGGTCGTCGCTGACTCCGACGATCTTGATGACGCGGTCGAGCAGCCCGTCGTACGACGGCTTGTCCTCGGTGAACAGTTCGACGAACTCCTTGTCCGTCGTCCCGTGCGGGTGGTGCTCGACCGGGAACAGGCGCATGAGGTCGACCACGTTGACGACGCGTACCCGCAGGTCCGGCACGAGGCGGCGCAAGTGCCAGGAGGTGCATGAGGATGTTGCCCTTGCAGTCGGCGGCGCCGCGCCCGTACCAGCGGCCGTCCACCTCGGTGAACCGGAACGGCGGCGTCCGCCACTCGGCCTCGGCGAGCGGCGGCTGCACGTCGTAGTGGGCGTAGAGCGGCACCGTCGGCGCGTCCGGGTCGGCGCGGGGCCTGGACCCGATCACCGCCTGGCTGCCGTCGGCCGTCTCGGCCCGGAGCATGAGCTCCGCGACGCGAGATCGCAGCTCAGCAGCGTCCACGGCTCACCCTCCCGCCACGTCGGCCGTCATCAGGCCCTCGATGAACTCCCGATAGGCGGCGAGCTGGTCCGGGCAGTAGGTCTGCACGATCAGCTTGCCGCCCTGGAGAGCCTTGCTGTCGGCGATGACGGGCCGCGTGCCGGGCCCGCCGGCCCCGTTCGAGAGCTGGGCCTGCAGGTTCGCCTGGTTCAGCGCCTCGTTGGGCCCCGCGCAGACCGCGCCGCCGTCCTCGCCGAGCACGCTGACGACCTGGTCCTTGGACGGCAGGCTCACCGCCCCCGCCTGCTGCAGCGCCGCGATGAACTGGTCGGCCTTCTGCTCGGCCGTGTCGGTGGGAGCGGGGGAGGGGACGACGAGCAGGGCGCCGACCATGGCGCAGACGAGCACGACGCAGATGACGACGTACACGGTGGTTCGCTCTCCCCGGCTGGAGGTGCCCATGGTCGAGGTCATGACGCCTCCGTCTGCTTCCACGAGGGCTTCCGCAGCCGGTAGAACAGGTACGGCACGAGCAGGCCGAGCCCGAGGGCGCCCCCCGCCACGAACGCGATGTACAGCGTGACGTTGCCGGACCCGAACTGCGACGGCGGCACGAACCCGACCAGCAGCGCGGCCAGCGAGGCGGCGAATCCGACGCCGCAGAGGCCCGTCAGCATGGGGGCGCGGTAGCCGCGCGGATGATCGGGGTGGCTGCGGCGCAGCCGGACCGCGGCCACGAACAACAGCAGGTACATGATCAGGTAGACCTGGGTGGTGATCACCGAGAAGATCCAGTACGCGCTGGAGACGTCGGGGATGAAGGCGTACAGCATCGCGATCAGCGTGGTGACCAGACCCTGCACGACCAGGATGTTCTGCTGGACGCCGTGCTTGTTGAGCCGCTGCAGGTACGGCGGCAGGTAACCCTCCTGGCGCGCGATGAGCAGCAGCCCCTTGGACGGCCCGGCCAGCCAGGTCAGCATGCCGCCGAGCGAGGCGGTGACCAGCATGATGCCGATGATCGGGGTCAGCCACTGGGAGCCGAACTCGGCGAACACCGCGTCGAAGGCCTGCATCACGCCCGCCGTGAGCGAGAGCTGCTCCGCCGGGACGACCCAGCTGATGGCCAGCGCGGGCAGGATGAAGATCGCCAGCACCATGGCCATGGCCAGGAAGATCGCCCGCGGGAACTCCTTGGCCGGCTTGCGCAGCGACGACACGTGCACTGCGTTCATCTCCATGCCCGAGTAGGACAGGAAGTTGTTCACGATCAGCACCAGGCTCGCCAGCCCGGCCCAGGCCGGGAGCAGGTTGCCGGTCGTCATCGGCGCGGCCGAGGCGTTGCCCTGGCCGAGGAAGAGGACGCCGGGCACGACCAGCAGGATGCCGGGCACGAGCGTCCCGATGATCAGGCCGCCGCTGGCCAGGCCCGCCACGCCCTTGGTCCCGCGTGCGGAGATCCACACGCCGGTCCAGTAGCAGACCACGATGACCGCGGCGGTCCACACGCCGTTCGAGGCCAGGCCCGGGTTGAAGACGTAGGCGAGCGTGCTGGCCACGTACCCCAGCAGGCTCGGATAGTAGAAGATCGTCATCGCGAACTGACACCAGACCGCGAGGAACCCCATCGGCTTGGAGATCCCGAGGCTGACCCAGTTGTAGACGCCGCCCTCCCATCCGGAGGCCAGCTCCGCCGACACCAGCGAGGTCGGGAGCAGGAACACCAGGGCGGGCACGAGATACAGGAAGATGCAGGCCAGACCGTAGACGGCCATGGTGGGGGAGGGGCGCAGGCCGGCCACGGAGCTCGTGGTCATCATCGCCAGGGCCACCCAGGAGATCCATACCGTGGCGGGGACCCGGGGCCGCGCCGAAGCCCGCGGCGGGTCGACCGGCACGTCCGCAGCGCTCATCGCGCGCCCGCCCGTTGAGAAAGGATCATTCTCATCGCCCCTTGACGTGTGGTTAGGGTGCTCCCAGGTTGGGCGACGGTGAAACGGCCGGAATCCCCCCTTGCGGGGGATAGTGCACACGATCGTGCCGCTGCGACATGGTGACCGTATGAGACCCGACACACACCCGAACGCCGTGCTCACCCGGCGCTTGTACGAGCTGATCGGCAACGGCGATCTCACCGGTTATCTCGGCCTGATCGCCGACGACGCCGTTTTCCACATCGGCGGCGACAGCATCGTGGCCGGCGAGCATCGCGGCAAGCACGCCATCATCAGGCTCGGCACGCTCGCGCTCGAAGAGACGGGCGGCACCTTCAGGACCGGCCTGCTCTCCGTACAGGCCAACGACACTTACGCGGTCGCTCTGCACCGCTGGACGGCGGAGCGCCGCGGAGAGCGCGTCGAGATGGACAATTTCAACGTCTACGGCTTCGAGCGAGGGCTGGTCGTGGACCGCTGGGAATACGTGGCCGACCAGCGCGCCCACGACGCTTTCTGGCGCCGATGACGGCTCGGCCGACGCCTTCAGCGATCAGGCGGCCGGTTCCCGAGCACGCCGCACGCGATAAACCCGTGGCGACGCCGGTGATCATCTGGCGATAATGGCCGGCGTGGAAGAGGAGGTAGAGGTCGTCGTCGCCCATAGCGAGCGCGCGACCCTGCGCGTCGGCGACGTGTTCCTGAAGATCGACGCCGATCAGGCGCGCACCGACGTCGAGGTCGAGGCGATGGCCATGGCGCCGCTCCCGACCCCGCGGATCCTGTGGCGGAAGCCGCCCGTGCTCGCGCTCGCCGCCCTCCCGGGGAAGGCGCTCGGCCGCCTCGGCGAGCCGTCGGCCGCGTCGCCTGCGGCGTGGGCCGCGGCGGGTGCCGCCGCACGGATGCTGCACGACGCGCCGCTGCCGCCTTGGCCCGGCCGGTGCCTCGACGAGATCGCCTCGCACCTCGACGCCGAGTGCGCGTGGCTCGTCACGAACGACGTCCTTCCCGCCGACCTGGTCACGCGCAACCGCCAGGTGGCCGAGGCCGCGCTCCGGCCGTGGACACCGGTGTTCACGCACGGCGACCTGCAGGTCTCCCACGTGTTCATGGACGGTGACGAGATCACCGGCGTGATCGACTGGTCCGAGGCGGCCCGGGGCGACGCCCTGTTCGACCTCGCCATCTTGACGCTCGGCCACGAGGAGCACCTGGGCGACGTCGTCGCCGGCTACAGCGCCGACGTCGACCTCGACGTGATCCGCGGGTGGTGGTCGTTGCGAAGCCTGACGGCGATCCGCTGGCTGGCCGAGCACGGCTTCGACCCGTCCTTGCCAGGCTGCGAGGTCGACGTGCTGAGATCCCGGATGTGAGGCCGCACGAGCCCGGCGGCACCCACGTCAAGGCGGCCTACGGCAGCAGTTTGTTGATCTCTTCGACCGCCGCGCGGATCCTGGAGAGGATGCGCGGCCTGGCGTCCGGGGTCATCCGGCTGAGCGGCGCGGAGGCGGTCACGGCCAGCCGGCCCCATGGCGTCACCGCCAGGGCGACGCCGATCGAGGCCACGCCTTCCTCGCTCTCCTCCTCGCTGGTGGCGTAGCCCGCCCGCCGTACCTCCTCCAGGACTTCCAGGAGGCGGGTGCGTGACCCGATCGAGTGCGTGGTGCACTGGGACAGGTTCTCGTCGGGATACAGCGCGAGCAGCTCGGGCTCGCTGAGGGTGGAGAGCATGGCTTTGCCGTTCGAGGTGCAGTGGGCGGACATCGACCGGCCGAGGCGGCCACCCACGCGCAGCGCCCTGCTGCTCTCGATCGAGTCGATGAAGTGCACCTCCCTGCCCTCCAGCCGGCCCAGGTGGATGGTCTCGCCCACCTCGGCGTTCAGGCTTTCGAGCACGGGCCTGGCCACGGTGCGCACGTCCATCCGGCGCAGGACGCCGAGGGCCACGCCGTCCAGGGTCGGACCGGCGACCCAGCCGCGCGTCTCCGCGTCCTGGCGGACGAATCCGCGGTACTGCAACATGGCCAGCAGCCGGTGCGCCGTGGAGGAGGCCACCCCGAGGTAGCGGCCCACCTCGGTCAGCCGGACGCTCGGCCGTTCGCTCATCAGGACCAGCAGCCGCAACGCGTTGTCCACCGATTCGATCGGATACTGCGGCACTGTCCCAAATTCCGGGGCCATCGGGAACACCTCGGATTCACCCATGCGTGAAGGGTACGTGGAGGCGGAGTGGCGGCATCATCGGGCCGCCGGGGGCATCAGACCGGGCGGCAGGCCGGCCATCGGATCCTGGACGACGTCGATGATCGCCGGAAGCGGCTGCGCCAGCGCCTCCTCGACGGCCGGCCCCAGATCCTCCTCCCGCTCCACCCTGCGGCCGAAGCCGCCGAGGTCGCGGGCGAACGCGGCGAAGTCCGGGTTGCCGTAGAAGACGCCCAGGTAGCGTCCCTCGTGCGCGAACCGCTGGCGGTCCCTGGTGTTGCCGTAGGCGAAGTTGTTCATCACCACGTTGACCAGCGGAATCCGCTCCCTCACGCAGGTCTCGAAGTCCTGGGCGACCATCCAGAAGCTGCCGTCGCCGCTCACCGTCACCACGCGCAGGCCCGGACGGGCCAGCGCGATGCCCATGCCGGCGGGCAGCCCCCAGGCCATCGCGCCGCCGGCCGAGCCGAAGAACGTGCCGGGACGCGGCAGCGGAAGATGCCGTGCGGTCCACGGGCCGAAGCTGGGCGCGTCCTGGACGAGCACGATGTCGTCGCGTTCCACGAGCGTGCGCAGCACGTGTACGGCGGCGCCGCTGCCGACACCCGTTCCCGGCGCGTCCTGAACGGTGTGCACGGCCTGCTCGAACTGGGCGCGCAGCTTGTCCAGCCGGGCCTGCCGCGCCGACCGGTCCGCGGTGGGAGCGCTGCCGAGCAGGGCGGCCGCGGCCAGCCGGGCGTCGGACACGATGCCGACCTCGGGGACGTAGACCCGGCCCAGCTCCATGGGATCGATGTCCACGTGCACCAGCCGGGTCTCCGGTGCGATCAGCGTCCACCGCTTGGTCGTGAACTCGGAGAACCGGCAGCCGATCGCGAGCAGGACGTCCGCCTCCGCGATCACCCGCTCGGACACCTCGTGTGCGCCGTACCCGAGAGCGCCCAGGTAGGCGGGGTGGCCGTGCGGCACCAGACCCTGGCGCAGCCAGGTCGTCAGCAACGGCGCGGCCATCGTCTCCGCCAGCGCGAGAAAGGCATCATGATCACCGGCCGCGCCCCTGCCTACGCGGTGATCACCGGCCGCGCCGCCGCCGAGCAGGATCGCGGGCCGCTCGGCGCTCTCCATCACCGACCACGCCTCGCTGATCGCCGCGGGCGCCGGGCCCGGCGGATGCGGCCGATACCTCCGCGCCGGCGCGCCGTCGGCCACCCCCTGCAGCACGTTGAGCGGCAGCGACACGACGACGGGACCCGGCCGGCCTGACTGCGCCACCCGTACGGCACGCTGCAGCAACTCGGGGATCCTGGCCACCTGGTGCACCTCGACGGCCCACTTGGTCATCGGGCGGAACGTGGCGAGCACGTCCATCTCCTCGAACGCGCGGCGTTCGACCACGTCGGAGGGCACCTGACCGATCAGCACGAGCAGCGGCACGGACTCGTCGTAGGCGTTGTGGACGGCGATGGCGAGGTTGGCCGCACCGGGCCCCCGGGAGGCCAGGCAGACCCCGAGACCCCTTCGCGACCTGGAGTATCCGTCGGCGAGGAAGCCGGCGACCTGCTCGTGCCTGGTGGAGACGAACCGGATGGCGTCCTGCCGGGCCAGGCTGTCGATGAGGTCCATCACCGTGGTCCCCGGCACTCCGGCCACCAGCTCGACTCCCTCAGCGGTCAAGCACTCGACGACCAGATCCGCTCCTGTGCGTGCCATGGCTCCTCAATTTCTCCGCTGACAAGAAGGCGCTTCTGCTGAACAGAAGCATCTCCGGGGCGGCCGGCGACCGTCAAGGCCCGTCACGGTCGATGGGGAGCCCGGTACGGCCGCGCGCACCCCGAGGCCGTGGTCACCGCGGATCTGGCCGGGCTGCCGATCCGCCCCATCGTCGGCGCGTTCGACATTCCCGGCGCGAAGCTGGCCGCCGGCGGGGTGCCCGTCTATCCCCGCGGCGTCCTGATCCGCGACCGGCGGCTGGCCGCGGAGATGGTTCTGGCCATGGCGGACCGGCCGGTCGTGGTGCTCCGCGGCCACGGGCTGACCAGCGGCGGCGCCGACGTTCCCGAGGCCGTGCTGCGTGCCGTATCCGTGGACAGGATCGCCAGGATGTCGCTCGCCGTGCTCGCGGCGGGCGGCGAGCTACGCGACCTGCCCGCCGAGGACCTGGCCGAGCTGCCCGACCTAGGCCCGGCCTTCAACAGAGACGTGGCATGGCGGCATGAGCTGGCCAGGCTGCAAGCGACGAAGGAGAACACACCGGAATAAGCACGGCGATCCGCGACCTGGTGGCGACATCCTCTCAAGTGCTGGCCGCAGCCGGACAAGGTGACCTGATCTGGGGCCACTCCTCGGCACGTGACCCGGACGGCCGGGGCGTGTGGATCAAGGCGGCCGAGTGGGGGATGGAGGAGGTCACCGCCGACCGGGTGCACCTCGTCGACGACCAGGGAGCCGTGGTGGAGGGCGAGGGTGCGCGGCACAGCGAGTACCCCATCCACACCGAGATCATGGCCGCCCGTCCCGACGTCGGCGGCGTCGTCCACACCCACGCACCCCACGCGGTCGCCCTGGCCGCGACCGGCCAGTCACTCCGCCCGGTCAGCCACGCGGCCACCTACTTCTTCCCGCCGGAGGTGCCGCGCTTCACCCGGACCGCCGATCTCGTCCTCACCAGGGAGCTCGGCCGGTCGCTGGCGCTCACCCTGGGCGACGCCCGGGCGGTCTTCCTGGTCAACCACGGGCTCGTCGCCGTCGGCCGCACCCTGGAGGCCGCCACCGTGGCCGCCATCCTCCTCGACCGCGCCTGCGCCCAGCAACTCCGCACCCACGCGGGGGCGGCCGCCCATCCTGGTCGTCGGACGAGGAATCTCTGTCCAAGCGCGAGCACATCTACCACGACGCGGCCATCGCCTCGGTCTGGGACTACCTCGTCCGCCGCCTGAACGATGGTCAGCGGGCGGCGGCCCGGGCGATGACGGCGGCCACCGCGGCCGGGTTCGACACGTAGACGGCGTGGCTGCCGGGGGTCTCGGTCACGGTGGAGCCCGCTCGCTCCGCCATGGCGCGCTGCGCGGGCGGGGGGATCATCCGGTCGTCGCTCGCGACCAGGTACCAGCTGGGCTTGATCCGCCAGGCGGGCTCGGTGACCGCTCCGCCGAGGGCGTCCACGCCCCAGGGGACCTGGGAGTCGGCCATGAACGCGGCCTGCTCGGCGGGCAGGTCGGCGGCGAACGAGGCGTGGAACCTCGCGCGGTCCAGGAACAGGAACCCGTCCACCGGCGCCAGGATCGGCGGGACCGGCGCCCCGGGGGGCGGGTCGGCGATCAGCGAGTTCACCGACTCGCCCTTGTCGGGGGCGAAGGCCGCGATGTAGACCAGGGCCGTCACGCCGGCGTGGGTACCGGCCTCGGTGACGACGACCCCGCCGTAGGAATGGCCCACCAGGACGACCGGGCCGTCCTGGGCGTCGATGATCTGCCGGGTCGCGGCGACGTCACCCGCCAGCGACAGGGTCGGGTTCTGTACGACGGCGACGTCGAAGCCGTCGTTCCGCAGCAGGGTGTGGACGCCCTGCCAGCCGGACCCGTCCACGAACCCGCCGTGGACCAGGACGATGCGCGGGGTTGCCGAGTCGGTGCTCATGCTGTGCTCCCTTGCCGGTGAGACGCCGTGGACTGGCGCTCACGCTAGGCCGCGGGGAGGCGGGCGCGATTGAGTCATTTGACTTTCGGGAGGGGGCGTCAGCGCGTCGCGGAGCGCGGCCCGGGAGGCGACGCCGAGCTTCGGAAACAGCTGGTACAGGTGGTTCGCGACGGTGCGCGGAGACAGGAACAGCCGCTCGCCGATCTGCTTGTTGGTCAGCCCGGCGGCCGCGAGCAGGGCGATCTCCTGCTGCTGGGGGCTGAGCGAGGCCATCCCCGCCGCCTGGCCGTGGCCGACGGACAGGCCCGTCGCCCGCAGCTCCGTACGTGCTCTGGCCATCCACGGCCGGGCATCGAGGCTGCGGAAGGTGCCGAGCGCGGCGGCGAGCTGGGCGCGGGCCTCGGTGGTGGCTTTGTCGCGGCGCAGGCGCTCACCATAGCTGAGCTGCAGGCGGGCCCGGTCGAACGGCCAGCGCTCCGCCCCGGCGGTGGCGAGTGCGGCCTCGAACAACCGGCTGTGCCGCCGGTCGGGGGCGATCATGGCCGCCGCGGCGCCGGTGACCATCGCCAGCCGCGGTGAGATCGCGGCCAGCCCGGCCTGCTCCGCGGCGGCGGCATGAGCGGCCGCTTCGGCGGGCCGGCCGGTCCGTACGGCGGACTCGACCAGATCCGTGACGCACCACAGCGCGTGCGGGACATGCGAGGCCAGCACACCCGCCGGGCTGATCGCGGCGGACTGCTGGTAGGCCTCCTCGAAATCGCCCCTGCCCAGCGCCACCAGCGCTCTGATCTGCCAGGCGTAGCAGTGCAGCGCGCGGGCCCTTCGCGGTGCCGCCCACCGGGTCATCCGGTCGGCCAGCGCCGTGGCGGCGTCCTCCTGCCCGCGCGCGGCGGCCAGCATCGCCTTCAGGTAGATCCCGGGCCAGGCCAGCAGCCGGTAGCCGTGCCTGTCGCACAGCGCCAGGCCTTCCTCGACGACCTGTTCCAGCTCCTGCCACTGTCCGGCGAGGAAGGCGTCGTTGCCGAGCAGGAACAGCGCCTCGATCGCCGAGGTGACGGCCCCGCCGTCCCGGCCGTGGCCGATGACCCGCCACAACCCGTCGCGGCACTGTCCCAGCCGGTCGACGTAGGCGCCGGCGATGCCGATGCGGGCGATACGTGCCGGGATGATCTCCTGGTTCAGGCCCGCGATGGCGGCATCCAGCCGAGCCAGCACCGGCGGCGCCAGGCGGGCCGGATCGGAGAAGGTCTTGCCGAGGATGTCCAGCAGCTCGGGCGGGCCTGGCCTGAGCCGGCCGATCGCCGCGTGGAACGGCTCCCACAGCTCGGCGCGTCCGCCGAAGAAGCACACCATGAGCAGGGTGTACAGCCCTTCGATGAGGACCTTGTCGTGGGCGTCGCGGGGATCGGTCAGTGTCTCGATCGCGCCGGCCAGCAGGCGGTGCGCGCTGTCCACGTCACCGTCGCCGTTGAGCAGGTGGTAAGCGCCGGCGACCGCGGTGGCCAGCGACTCACCCCGCCGGTCCGCACGGCGCGCCAGCTCCAGCAGGTGCGGCGCGTCGCGCAGGTCACCGTTCACGATCGAGCCGAGGTAGGCGGCTTCTCCCAGCCGTCCGGCCCGGTCGACGCCGGCCGGGCTCAGCTCGGCGGCGCGCAGGAAGTAGGTGATGGCGGCGAGGCCGTCGCCACGCAGCAGGGTGGCGCGGGCCATGGTGCAGAGCAGCGCGGCGACCTCCTCGTCGGGCTCCTCAGCCGCCTCCGCCAGGTGCCAGGCCCGTCGTTCCGGCTGGCCGGCGAGTCGTCCGGCCAGCAGCCGGTGTGCCCGGCGGCGCTGCTCACCCGTGGACAGCTCCACCACCGCCGAGCCGATCAGCGGATGGCGGAAGACGAGCCTGGTGCCCTGCTCGATCCGGACCAGCCGCGCGCGTTCCGCGGGGGCCAGCGCGTCACCGGCGTGCAGGACGGTCAGATCGCCGCTCCCCTCCAGCACGGCGAGCAGTAACAGGTCGTAGGTCGCGGCGGGCAGATCTTCGACCCGGGCGGCGAACACCGCCTGCAGGCGCCCGCCGAGTGGCAGAACAGGGGGCAGCACGCCGCGTTGGAAGTCGCCGAGCGCCACCGGCAGTTCCAGCAGGGCCAGCGGGTTGCCCTGGGCATCGGCCAGCAGCCGCTGGCGCGTCCGGGGCGCCAGGGCCGGGAAGTGCGCCTTCAGCAGGGCGGCGGCGTCCCGCTCGTCCAGCGGTTGCAGCTCGTAGCCGGGCAGCCCGCCGTACTCGAAGAAGCTCTCCTCGCCCGAGCGGGACGCTGCGAGCAGGCCGACCCGGCTGCCGGCCAGGCGGCGCGCCGCGAAGCCCAGCACGAGGGCGCTGGCGCGGTCCAGCCAGGCGATGTCGTCGATGACCAGTAGCAGCGGATGAGGGGCGGCGGCCTGGCGCAGGAGCGTCAGCGCCGCGCCGGCCACCAGGAGCCGGCCCGGCGGGGCTCCTTCGCCCAGACCCAGAGCGACGCTCAGGGCCCGCCGATGTGCCGTCCCCAGTTGGGGCAGACCGGCGAAGAGCGGCTGGAGGACCTGGTGCAGGCCGGCGAAGCTCAGCTCGGCCTCGAACTGCGAGCCTGCGGCGCACAACACTCTGTGGCCGGCTGCCCGCGCGCGTGCTGCCGCGGCCTCCAGCAGCACGGACTTGCCGACCCCGGCTTCGCCCAGCAGGACGAACGCGCCGCCCTGAGCTCCGGCTCGGTCGACGAAGCCGCCGAGCCGGGCGAGATCCCGGTCGCGTCCCAGCAACGATCCGGAGGGGGCCTCCCCACCCGTAAGCGAACCCACGGATTGACTTTACGCCCAGCATCAGCGCCAGCCGGCGCACCCGCGGCACCGGACCGGCTCGACGGCGCCGTCAGCGTTTCAGCTCGGTGCCCCGGCCAGATCGGGATGATCCTTGAGCTGCTTCCGGGAGCGGAGACCGAGTTTGCGGAAGATGTTGCGCAGATGCGCGTCGACCGCCCGTTTGCTGATGAAGAGCTGAGTCGCCACGTTGATCATCTGCCCGGCATCGACGGCCGCCAGGGCATCGTGGCCCGTTTCACCGACGGCGCATCAGTCCGTCCAGTGGAACCAGGCATCGAACACGCGGTACGGCGGGCCGCCCAGAGCCGTCTCCACCAGCAGCCCGGCCTCCAGCGGCAGGCCGAGGACCCGCGAACCGAGCAGGGCGATGTCGTGCCGGACGAGCACCTGACCGAGCTGCCGGCACTCCTCCTCCCACCCCGGGGGAGCGGTGTCCGTGACCAGCGACAGAGCCGGCATTCCACGACCACCGGCACCACCGGGCCCCGACGATCGGACGTCGGGCATGAAGAGCGCCGCCAGCGGAGCGAGTCGGCACAGCGCCAGGGACAGCCCTTCGACGTGTGTCCAGCCGCCCTCGGAACGGCGCATCGATCCGTCGCGCTTGGTGACGAAGACCTCGACGTAGGACGCGTATCCGGAGCCGTAGTGGCGGAACTCGGCGTGATGCACGCTCAACGCCGGCATCCTGCCGAGATCGGCGACGACCCGCCGCAGAAACCCCTCGACGGCCTCGGCCCCGCCGACCCATGCGCCCGCCGTGCTCGCCGGCTGATCGACGACGGCGCTTCGCAGATCCACCGGATCAGTCGCTGGCTCTCCGCTCACCGCCGCGCTCCTCTCCCGTCCGTTCGTTCACATTAGCGGGGACGGGGTCTTCTCCCGAACGTCACCCCAGTCCCGAAGGAGCTCTGGGTGATCTCTGTGACACTGCGTGCTCCAGCGGGCGAAGGTCACGACGTCGGGCAACCGTCGGGTGATGGCGAGTCCTGAGAAGGTCCAGAACGTTGATAGGCTCCATGCATCCGAATATTTAGATATATGGAGATTTGATGGTAAAGGTGCTGATCGTGGGGGCCGGGGCGCTCGGGCAGGTCTTCGGGTCGTGGCTGGCCACGGGCGGGGCGCAGGTGTCCTACCTGGTCAAGGCTGGCCGGGAGAAGTGGGCCGATGGCGGGGTGCCGGTGTCCCGGCTGCGGTCCGGACGGGGGCCGGTGGCCGGGCGGCTCGTGCCGTACCAGGTGATGAGTGAGCCCGCAGGGGCGTGGGACATGGTGTGGCTCTGCGTGGACTCCGGCGCGCTGCGCGGCGCGGCGATCGCGCGGCTGCGCGAGGTGAGCGCCGGGGCGACGATCGTCACCATCGGCCAGGACCTGGGAGATCTGGACACCCTCGCCCG
This sequence comes from Nonomuraea rosea, assembly GCF_039539705.1. NCBI lineage: Bacteria > Bacillati > Actinomycetota > Actinomycetes > Streptosporangiales > Streptosporangiaceae > Nonomuraea > Nonomuraea rosea. The sequence continues at coordinate 144,614 of NZ_BAABDQ010000032.1, forward strand.
GATCTGGCCACAGGAGCAGATCGTGCAGGTCACGCCCACGGTGCTGGCCTTCCCCGCACCATCCGGCATGACCTACTGGACGCCGCCCGGGGCGGCGACCGGTGTCTCGGGACCGCGGGCGCCACAGGTCGTCGCCGCGCTGCGCGCCGGAGGCGTGAAGGCCCGGCGGGTACGGCAAGCGGGCGGGGGCGAGATGACGGCGGCCAGGATGATTCCCTTCATCGCGGCGCTGGAGCAGGCCGGATGGTCGCTGCCCCGGCTGGACGGCGCAGCGGCGGCCAGCCGGGAGGCCATCGCGGTGGTGGCGGCCCAGCATGGGCGCCGCGTTACGCCGTCGGCACCCGCCTGGGCCGTGCGCCCGGCGCTGCGCGCGCTGCCCAGGCTGCTGCCCTTCGACCTATGGCACTACCTGGAGTCGCACTTCACCAAGGTCAGCGCGCAGACCAGGCTGATGCTCGACGGCTGGATCGCCGAGGGCGCCGGTCGCGGCCTGCCGGTCAAGCACCTGAAGGTGCTGCGAGAGGGGCTGAACCCGTGAGCCAGGACGTCGCGCGGCTGTTCGCGCAGACCAGGCCGTTGCTGATCGCGCTGGGCGACGAACGGCGGCAAGACGTCATCGTCTTCCTGCTGGAGTCGGCCGCGCCGCGCAGCGTCGGCGACATCGCCGCGCGCCTCGGCCTGTCTCAGCCCGCGACCTCCCACCACCTGAAGATCCTGCGCGACGCCGGCCTGCTGACGGTACGGCGCAACGGCGCCCAGCGCCTGTACGAGCTCAACGCCGCCGCGTATCCGGAGCTGCTGGTCCCGCTACGCGACCTGGCCGAGACGATCATCACCTGCGCCCACTGACCCCATGCCTCGTACTCGCCGATGATCTGCCGCAGGGCACGGAGAAGACGGGTGGCATCATGCTTCCGGCTTCCGGGGGAAGTCGGTGGCGGGCCCAGTGGCAGGCTCTGTGGCGTAGCGGCGCATCGCCTGGATGTTCGCCTGCGGGGTCATCGCCCGGCCACCGGCGATCATCTCCTTGGGACCATCACGAGGGTGCCCGCCGTCGCGTCGTAGTCCTTGTCGCCGACCGTGAACCGTACCGCGCCGGAGATGATGTAGAAGCCCTCGTCGTGCTGGGCGTGGCGGTGCTGCGGCGGTCCGGGCGTGTGCGGCGCGAGGACGGATTCGGCGATTCCGAGGCGGTGCCCGGTGTTGCTGCCGTCTTCGAGGACGCGCAGTCGCGTGGTGCCCAGGACGATCGTCTCGCCGTCGCCCGGGCCGACCACCGATACGGCGGGGTCGGCGGCCGGCTCACTTCACTTCGGCCGGGCCGCCGCCCGGCTGCACATGAGCCAGCCGCCGCTGAGCCGGGCGATCAAGCAGCTGGAGACCGAGGTCGGTGCCGCGCTGTTCGACCGCTCGCCCGCCGGTGTCGCGCTCACTCCGGTGGGGGCCGTGCTGCTGGACGAGGCGCGGGCCCTGCTCGACCAGGCCGACCGGTTGCGCGTACGCGTGGCCGCGGCGGCCGGCACCGCGGCCATCACGGTGGGTCTCCTGGGGGACACCGCCGACCCGGGTGCGACCCGGTTGGCCGACGCCTTCCGCCGCCGGCACCAGCAGGTCGAGGTCCGCATCCGCGAGACCGACCTGACCGATCCCACCTGTGGGCTGCACGCCGGACTGGTCGACGTCGCCCTGACCCGCGGGCCGTTCGACGAGACCGGCCTGACCGTGCGGGAGTTGCGCGCCGACCCGGTGGGCGCGCTGGTGCGCGCGGACGATCCGCTGGCCGGGCGGGGCAGCGTGAAGCTGGCCGACCTGGCCGGCCGCCGCTGGTTCTTGTTCCCGGAGGGCACCGACCCCGTCTGGCAGTCGTACTGGAACGGCGGGGCACCTCGGGAGGGGCCGGTGGTGCGGGCCGTCCAGGAGTGCCGGCAAGCCGTTCTCTGGAACGGCACGATCGGCATGACCCTCCTGGACCACGAGCCGGGGGACGGGCTCGCCGTGGTGCCGCTGATCGACATGCCGCCGAGCCGTGCGGTGGTGGCGTGGAACGAGGGCGACCCGAATCCGCTGATCCGCTCGTTCGTCCGGATCGCCGTCGCCGCCTACCGCGACGGTGACTGAGCTCCGGGTGCTCCCCGCCGGGCGGGGCGGCGGTGCCGGCGCGTCATGAAGCGCTCGCTCTCCGGCCGCTGGGGGCCTGGAAGCCGGTGAGGCCCGGTGTGTCGTCCGTGGTCAGGGCGATCTGGTTGAGCACCAGCCCGGCCTCGCGAGGCGCCAGCGAGATCGTGTGCTCACCCGGTTCGAGCGTCAGCGCGGCCCCGGCGACGCTCGTGCTGCCGTACCAGGTCTCGAACCCGGTCTCCGGCCCGGACTTGCCCGACTGGTAGCGCCACTGCCCGTCGACGACCACATGGTAGGAGTCGGCGTCGGCGTTCGGGTTGCTCGTGTTGACGAACAGGTAGTACGTGCCACGGGTCTGGATGGCGACGGTGAAGTCGAGCCGCGGCGGTGCTCCCGCCGCGGAGCTCCCGTTGACCTTCTCCGTCGGGCCGGCCTTGAACAACGCCTCGGCCTGGGCCGCCGAGGTCGCCAGCCACTGCGCCTTCGCGCCGGCGTCGGCCGGTGGGACGACCTGGAGACCGTTGCGGGCCAGCGCCCAGCCGTGCGTCCCGTTGTTGCCGTCGATCGCGGTGGCGGAAGCGCTCTTCTCCAGCGCGTCGGCCGCGTCGAGGACAGCCGAACCGTCCCGCTCCAGATACGCGCCGACCGGCGCCCCCGCCGCGCGGCCCACCGTGACAGACGCCACCCAGGCCTGTCCACCGACGGTGATGGAGATCTCGGCCGTCCCCGCCCGGTGCCCGGTGATCCGCACCTGGCCGTCCGTCACCGCGACCGACGCAGCGGTCTCGTTGTCGGACTTCGCGGCCTCCGCGTCCCGTACGCCCTGGACCGTGCTCGTCTCGTCCACCGACGTCCGGATCGCGGGCAGCCGGCGGAGCTCCGGCATCGTGCGCGGACGAGGCGCCACGGTGGCCCGCTGGGGTGCGGCGATGTTGTTCGGGCTCTCCGGCGGGCCGACGAGACCGTCCCCGGCCGCGCCGGCGCGGGTCTCGATGATGATCCGGTCGAAGAGGATCGCCGCGTCCGAGCGGTAGACCACGAGGTCGTGCCACCCCGGGGTGGTCACATCGACGGTGAAGCTCAGGGGTTCGATCCCATGCATGATGTTGAAACCCCAAGGGCTGGTGCTCGTACCGGTGACGGAGTTGCCGCGCAGCAGGCCGGGGGACTGGTCGTCGAGCCCGATCGCCGTGCGCGCGGTACGCGGGGTGCCGTCGTCCTCCGTGCCCTCGTTCAGCGTTGACCGCGGTCGTCTGGGATGGCCTGGCAGCGCGGGAGTTACTGCCCGCCGAGCACGCCGTCGACCTGGGTTACACCTCGGCGCGACCCGAGTCTCACACTTCGCGCGCCTCGACCTGGCACTCACCGCATGACCCACCGAATTGGGCAACGGAGTCCTTCAGGCCGGGGGTGAATCGGACCGCCCCGCGTAGCGGGGCAGGAGCAGCTGATTCGCCGTCAGACGGACCGGCGTTGCCCGGCTCAGGGCGGACGGTTCTGCTGCTCGATGTACTGGCGCACGATCGACAGCGGTGCGCCGCCGGCCGATCCGGCGAAATGGGAACCTGACCAGAGCTTGCCGGCCCGGTAGTGGTGGGCGGCCAGTTCGGGGAACTCCTGCCGCATCCGCCGGGAGGCAACCCCCTTTCAGGCTGTTGACCAGCCGGGACAGGGCGACCTTGGGCGGGAAGCTCACCAGCAGGTGGACGTGATTGTCTCCGCCGTTGAACTCGGTCGGTTCGACCTCGAAGTCGACGCAGACGTCCCT